>NZ_JBEZKP010000074.1:0-29825 GCF_040706335.1 Streptomyces sp. NPDC048389
GCTGCGCGATGGGCAAGCGAACCACCGGGCTGCGCCCGGTGGTTGCGCGGACGCTCCGCGTCCGCGCTGCACCTCGCTGCGCAAGGTGCCCACCACCCGGACTGCGTCCGGGTGGTGACGGCCTGTCCGCTGCGCTCCCAGGCCGGGCCTTGCTGCGCAAGGCGTGACCGGTTCTCCGCTTCGCTCCGCACCGGGTTGGGCCGGTCCGCTGCGCTCCCTAACCCAACAGTCCCTCCGGCTGCGCCTCCAGGACCAACGGCCCGCTGGCGCGGGCCGGGCTGGCTGCGAGGAAGGGTGGCCGGTCGTTCTGGTGCAACAACTGATGCACCATGTTGAGTTGGCAGAATTTGGTGACTCCCCCAGGCTGTCCCGAGGCCGTAGGCACCGTGCCTTGCCTCGGCTAGGAAACGGGTTGCAGGGGGTGGACGGCCCGTAGGTGTCCGGTCCTTCGGCTGCCCTCGTATTACTAGGTAGGAAGTCGGTTTCAATCCAACGTGAGGGAGCTCCGTGAAGGACGTTAAGGGTAAGTCGTTCATTAGAAGGCAGTTCAATCCTGGGAGTATTCGGGGGTCAGTGTCCATAGGGTTGGCCACTGGAGTTCTCTTTCTGGGGGCTGATATTGCATTGGACGAGGGGGTATTTCGTGACCGGGCGCCTCGGGTATCGGTGGTGAGTGAGGTTCCGGCTCCGGGCACGGCATGCAGTGGCGTCAAGGATCTCGGTCCTGAGCAGCCCGCCTAGCGGCGACAGCTAGCCTGATTGGGAGGGGCCCAGCAGATACTCTGCTGGGCCCCCGGGAGCCTGCGGGGTGGCAGATGGCCCCCCTACCCACTGCCACTTCACAGGCTTACATCGGTTCGATCGGCAGGTACGTTGCACCTAAGGGTGCTACTACCGGATCGCTAGTAGGTTTTCCTCGGATTTCAGGGGCATGATTCTTCTCTTTCTTTCTGTCCGAGGAGACGTGCTTCGTCTGTTCCATTCTTCTTGCTCTGTGGTTTTTTGCTGTCTGCCGGTTTCTTTGCGTCCTTCTCGCCCTGATCATTCACCTCTCAGGGCCGCGCGGTTGTCGGCTGTTGACCTCCAGTTCTGTGTGGGCGGTCGCGCTCCTGCCAGTCGCTGCCGCCAAGGCTTCTAGTCGTCGCCGAGCATCATGATTGCTACAGGATCTCCCTCTAGCGCTGCTCGGTGCCACCAGACCTGAGCCAGCCGTTCACCGTCGAACAGCTCTGTCAGCTCTGCGATACGACGCAGAGCCCTCCCGTCTGCAAGTCCCTTCCTGTCGTTTTCCAGCAGCGTTTCCAGTTCTTTCTGGCCTTTGGTCTGCTGCTCTTCTTTTGTGCTCAGGTGTGCCGGCCGGGGATCTCCCCCCGGAGGGGGGAAGGCGATGCCTTCCCCCCTCCGGTCGAGTTCCCCAACACCACCCTTGGAACTGTGGACCGCACAGAATGTCTCGGCCAACAGTTCCTGAAGGGCGGCGTCGGACTCCCTCTTGAGGTAATCGGCGGCCTGACTCAGACGCTTTGTCAGGGCGTCCATTGTCTGCCTCCTTCGTTTTTACTGCTCTCCGAGAAGTCCACGCAAGAGCTTCAAAGCCTTGAGGTGGTAGCGGCTAGCTGTCTTCGGAGCAATGCCTTCCGATTCAGCGAACGCCGCCACCGTGGCTCCGTCGATATAGACGGCGGTAATCAGATCCCGAAACGTATCGGGAAGCTGATCAATCGCCTTCAGAACCTCGCGGGCGTCCTCGGCCGCGAGGAGCTCTTCATCAACCATCCCGTCACCAGCCGTGTCATAATCGGCGAGGTCGGTCGGCACGTAGCCGTTCGACTTCTTCTTCAAGAAGTCGAAGTACTCGTGCCTGACGGCGGTGTACGCCAGAGCCCTCTGGTGATCCAGGCCCCTGGGACCGTGGGCCAGCCAGCTGGTCCAGATCTTGAGGTACCCCGACTGCACCAGATCCTGCGCCTGCGCATGGTTCCCGCACAGACGGAAGGCGTGCCGGTAGAGCATGGTTTCGGTCCCCGCTACAAACCGGGTGAACTCTGCGTCGAGCGTGCAGACCGCACCGAGCGTGTCGTGAGAGCCGATGTCGGAGCCGACGGCTCCCTTGCATTCCTGCACGACGGCGGTCTGCTCGGGGAAGGCCCCGAGCAGGCAACGCGTCGTGCACAGAGACGTCGTGGAGTACACGGCTTCCCCATTCATTTGCCCGACCCCGGCAGGAGGGCCGGGAGGCGGGTGCGCGATGCGGATTGCGCCGCACACCTCGTTCTACGAGGGCACGAAGACGCTCGGACACCCTCGGACACATCTTTTTTCCAGACCCTCATAGGTCCGGCCGTCCGCGGAGCGCAGTCGCAGGCCAGCCTCCGCTGGCTCCCCGCTCCCCTTAGCCCCGATCCCCGCCGCCGGCCCGGAGGAAGCGCTCAGCAGCCGCTGACGGCTCCCTCGCCACCTTCCCCCGGGGCGCGCGGCGGCCACCGGCCGGCGCGGTCCCCCTCCGGCCAGCGCAGCGCCCCGCCGGCTTCCGATGACCGCCACCACCCCACCACCCCACTCCCCAACACCCCGGGGCAGGAAGGGCAGCAGAAGAGGAAGTCTGAGCACTCACCACACGGACCTGCGAACGCTTCTTTCGACTCATGCCCGGTCAACGACGCCCAGCCGGCCCGGTACCGGGCCGGTCCGAGAGCCGGGAAACACGTACGACGGCCGAGCACACCTACACCCTGGGCAGGAGCCCGGCTACTCGCCACGGGGACCACGCCACCGCGGATCCACCGGACAACCGGACGTGGTGAGTGCCCGCCCTGGCGTGGTGAGTTTCCGTGGTGAGCAGCCGACCGCCGTGGTGAGTGGCGTGGTGAGTGCCGGGCCACCGTGGTGAGTGGGGGCGTATTGAAGCTTCCCCTTGATGTTGGACACCTGGAGACTGGGACGTGAGGTTCCAGAGGAAGTAGTGCCAGGTGGGAAGCAAGAGCAACCGCAGCAGGCGGTACTCGGAGGAGTTCAAGCGCGACGCGGTCGCGCTGGTCCGCTCCTCCGGCAGGACCGTCACCGAGGTGGCCCGGGAGATCGGGGTCAGTGCCGAGGGTCTGCGGAACTGGGTCAAGCAGGACACGATCGACCGCGGGCAGGGGGTGCCGGGCGAGCTCACGAGCGCGGAGCGGGAGGAACTGCGTCGGCTGCGTCGGCAGAACCGTGAGCAGGCCGAGACGATCGAGGTGCTGCGAAAAGCGGCGGTCTTCTTCGCGAAGGAGAGCGATCGATGAGCGACGTGTACGCGTTCATCGAGGCGGAGAAGACCACCCACCCAGTCGCTCTGTTGTGCCGGCTGCTGAAGGTGGCCCGCTCCTCCTTCTACGCCTGGATGGCCGGCGAGCAGGCCCGCGCCGCCCGCCGGGCCGCCGACGACGCCCTGGCCCACGAGATCACCGTGTTGCACATCGCCTCCAGGCACACCTACGGGGTGCCGCGGATCCATGCCGAACTGCGCAGGCTGGAGTGGCGGGTCAACCGCAAGCGAGTGGAGCGGATCATGCGTGAGCGCGGCATCACCGGGGTCACCCGTCGCAAGCGCCGGTCGCTGACCCGTCCGGCGAAAAGGGCGGTGCCTGCCGCGGACCTGATCGGCCGGGACTTCACGGCCGACGCGCCGGGCCGGAAACTGGTCGGGGACATCACCTTCATCTCCACCGACGAGGGCTGGCTGTATCTGGCGACCTGGCTGGACCTGGCCACCCGCGAGATCGTCGGCTACTCGATGGCCGACCACCACCGCGCATCCCTGGTGGCCGACGCACTGACGATGGCCGCCGGACGCGACCGGCTCGATTCCGGCTGCATCGTGCACTCGGACCGCGGATCGGAGTACACCTCCGACGAACTCCGCCGTGAGATAAGCCGGCTGGGGCTACGGCAGAGCATGGGCCGAACCGGCTCGTGCTACGACAATGCCGCCGCCGAGAGCTTCTTCGCGCTGCTCAAGGCAGAGATCGGCACCCGCCGCTGGCCCGACCGGACCACCGCCCGCGCGGAAATCTTCACCTTCATCGAGACCTTCTACAACCGAAAACGACTGCGGAAGCACCCGGTCTGGGGGTACCTCACCCCGCTGGAGATCCGACAGCGACACGAGCAAGAACACGCCCTCGCAGCGTAAGCAACGAGTGTCCAGCATCACGGGGAAACTTCATATTGCGTGGTCACGGGCTCCTGACCTGCCGTGGTGAGTAAAACTCACCACGGCCGCCCAGTGATGCAGCTTAAGCGTGGGGCACGACCACGACCTGGACGTCGTCTTCGTAGATGACCCGCCCTGGATCCGCGGAGCGCAGGAGCTGGCATTCGACGCCGTGGGCGGTCAAGACCTGGAGATAGCCGGGGACCCGTTCAAGAAGATGGGTGGCCGACGGCTTGAACCATGCTGCGGCGCCGGGGTTGATCTCGTGGTCGTAGACGGTGGGGTCGACGGTCGAGGGGTCGGTGTACGCGGCGTTGTACCAGCTGTTGTTGCTCCGACGGAAAGCTTCCTGCTCCGCCGTAAGCTTCCCCTCCCGCGCAAGTGAGTTGATGAGCCCGAAAACGCCGGTGAAATGCCCCCGCCGGTTCCGGTGCGGCGACTGGAACCGCACGTAGTGCACAACCTCACTGCCACTGTCAGCCAACTCCATGAGCGCATCCTCCCGCCCCCGGATCCGTGCGACGGGCGACCCCTCCTCATCCCCCCGGCACCGCCGCGTCAGTTGGTGTCGAGGACCTGAACCTCACCGACCCACGCCGTCCATACGGTCTCGCGGGCCTCGGTGAAATCCCCGGCGTCGCCCAGCACGGGGGCGTTCCAGGCGATCGACCACGTCGCGGTCGCGGTGCCCCGGTAGCGCCCGTCCGGCTTGTCCGAGGCGGACCGCTGATAGCGGTGTCCGCAGTCCGGCGACATGCTCTTGCCCTGGTCGGCGCTGTACGGGGTGCCGGGGCCGTGGCAGGTGACGGTGGTGCCATCGCCCATCGCCCAGGCCACGGTGGTGACCGTCGCGGTCGCGGTGACCGTGACGCCGCCGGCCGTCGCGGATGCCGAGACGGGCCCGAACGTCGTGGGGGACGGGTCCGCCCACATCCACATCGGCATCCCGACCACGTACTTCCCCGCCGCCCGAGGACTCGCCACAGCCGGACCGGTGAGCTTCATCGAGGCGGCGGCACGGCGCGCCACGGCTTCCGGGTCGATGACCGGGGCGGCGGCCGGGGTCTGGCCGTCCGGCAGCCACACCGTCCGGGCCCCCTGCGTGCCTGGGCAGTTCACCCCGTACACCGCGCCCTTCTCCGTGCGGTCGTGGCCCTTCCAGAACATGTTGTCCGGGGGCGGCTGCGGTCGAGGCGGGTGTACGTGCACGACGGCTTCGAGCTGCCGCGCGCAGTTTGGAGGTGGTGGTGCGGCCCAAGCCCAGTACCGCCTGGATACCGGCGAGCGGCACCACGTCCAGGGTGACCCCCTCCACAAACCTGGCAGCCTGCGGGCTGTCACTGCAAACCCGACCCTCTACCCGGCAACCAGGGGCACATTATCGATGAGCAGCTACTCAAGTAGGCGGACGACGCGATCGCGGCCGGCCTCGGTGAGCCCGTCAGCGGCGGCCGCGCACCTGGCTACTGCCGGGTGATCATCACCCGGCAGCACGGTGAGTACGGACCTTCCCAGGCCGTCCGCCGACAAATCTTCACGGGCCCAGGGAGACATCCAGAGCATTGAAACGCTGCCGCCGCTAGATCAGCTGGCGTCCTCATCGGCCTCAGCCACGACGATGAGAGGTAGCGCTTTGAAAGCCTGTATGGCAAACTAGGAGGGCGGACCCGGCCCATGTACATGGGGATACCGGGTCTAGCTTCTTTTGAGGCCCGGTATCCCCGGGCCTCTTCTGCGTCCTCAGACTTCCAGCAGAGTGGCCATGGGGAGCTGCTGGTCCCACCACTGCCACATGAAGGTCTTACCAGGATGCTTCAGCACGGTCTGGTAAGCGGTGTAAGCGAGCAGGTCGGCCACCTGTACCGGCTGGTTCGTGTCAGAGCCGGAGAACCAGGGGTCTTCCACGATCCGGCGGGTGGCGAGCTTCAGCTTGCGGTGCTCTCGCTGGTAGGAGGGGTCTGATCCGTCCCCGTCCATGACGATGATTCCGTGATCGTCATCCTGGGCGAGCTGCTGGTCAAGGTGGCGGAGAGTGGCCTCATAGACCACTGTCCTTTCCGCGCCATAGGCCGGCCCCGTCTTTGTCGTCCGCCGGTACGCTGCTCCGAACCGGGTGCCGGGCATCGCGGCAGCAGCGCCCAGGGCCTCCTGCGCCGCTTGGCCTCGGTTGGCTTTGGACCTGTTCCATGCCGGATCCAGCGACGGTTTGTCGCGGCCGTTGATGAAGTGGGTCGAGTGGATCTCGAAGTCGGCGGGGATGCGGACGTCGCTGTAGAGCTTCTTTCGGAAGTCCAGCCAGCACCGAAGAGCCGGCGCCCAGTGGATGATGTCTATCTCCAGCCAGCCGTACACGATGAACCCCGTGTCGACCGTTCCGGAGTCATCCAGGTAGAAGAGTTTTGTTGCCACACGGCCAACCTAACGATGTTCGTACGCCTTCATATACCTAACCTCGAGCAGCAAGTCCCGGGCTGGGGCGAGAGGTGAGTGAGCCAGGCTGCTACTTACCGGTGACCGCACCATGCCGGAGACGGGAGTTAGCCCCGAACCCCCCGGATTGGTGGGTCATGGGCATCACCGTGAGGGGACGAGTTGGTGCTGGGCGACCGCGCCACAACACCGACTTCACCGCGCCCCTGGTGGTGCCAGCGGGCACTGGGCGGTGAGGGTGCGCACTGGCTTGACGGGCGCGGTGCGGAACGCGGGGCGTGTCTCCTGGTGGGGGCAAGCAGACCCTCCCCAGCCCGCAGATGGGCTCGTCCGTCCGCGGGTCCTGGACGACGTCGCAGGGCACGCCGAGTCGACGGCCGCGCGGCTCGCTGCGGAGCCGGGCTCGCACCACGTGGGCGACGCGGCGGTGCTGCGCGTCGAGTCGGTGGCTGAGCAAGTACGGCGTCAGCTCACGGAGGACGAGGCCGGGCTTCGCGGACGCCGAGGACGGGTGCCCAGGCAGACCTTGGATGAACATGGTCCAAGGGATCGGTGCGCCCTCGTCGGCGACGGTCTGCTTCCGCCGAAGCCACGGGCGCACCTGGCTCTTCTCGTTCTCCGCGTCGACAGCAGGACGCGCACAGGGGCGATCCGGTGCTTTTCTCCAGGGGTGGAGGTCGGCCGGCGCGAACCTACGGCCGTGATCGCCCCGTCGAGGTAGCCGCAGGGCATGTGGAGCTGAACGAAAAACGAGGGGTGGCCCCGGGCCACCCCTCGTCCGCGAACGTGTGCAGTCAGGCCAGTACGAGAAGCCTGTGGGGACAGCGGAGGCCCCGGGGTGTCAACCCCTGCGTGAAGCCCCGCTATGAGTCTCCCTGCGCGTGTTCGCTACGCCTCCACCCTCAGTCCTCTGGGCCGGCAGACCGGGCCGCCCCGTGTCGGTGAGTGCTTCGACGTGTCAGAACCATAGCACCCCTACGCTTTAAAGTCCAGTGCAGCCGCTTTGTAGTGCTTTACCCCCACCTTAAAGGTGCCCAAAATCGCCTCGTGATCACCTACCCCCCACGGTTACAGCGGCGCATGCAGTACCCTTAGATGTGCTGCTACTAAATTGACTATCTGCGTATAAGGATCTCTCGTGAGCAGTGGAAACGTAAAGTTCGATCCCGATGCGGTGCGCGATCAGCAGGTGGCCGCGAAGCAGGCGGCGGGTCGGGCGCGCGCCACGAACGCCGCCGTGCGGTACCGGTTCATCGCCCGGCTCTCGCCCGACCCGGCGGCGCAGGCGCCTCCTCTCGCCCGGCTTCTTCGGGGCAGCGGCGGCAAGGGTGGGGAGGCCCGGCTGAAGCTCTACCTGTCGATGCTGTGGCTGGCGCGGAACGAGACGGCACCGGTCATGCAGTACCGGGCCCAGGAGTGGGCTCTGCTGCTGGGCTACGGGGCCAAGCCCGCCGGCGTGCGCCGGGTGCAGGAAGCGCTGCGCTGGCTCGACAACGAGGCTTTTGTGGACGTCCGGCGCAAGCCGGGTGAGCCTTCCGCTGTCCACCTGCTCAGCGACTCCGGCAACGGCCGCCCCTACATGCCGCCCGGCATCGCGTTCAAGCGGCTCAAGGGCAACACAGAGGCCGATCGTGCCCAGCGGGACGAGCACCTGTACGTCCAGCTGTCAGCCGGGCTCTGGACGAACGGCTGGATCATGAAGCTGTCCGGGGCCGCGATCGCCATGTACCTAGTACTGCTGCACGAACAGCGCGGGGACGAGAAGAAGCAGGTCTGGTTCTCTCCTCGCATCGGGCGCGAGCTCTACGACCTCAGCGACGAGACCCGCCGCAAAGGACTCCACGAACTCGCGAGAAACGGGCTGATCACCGTGTCCAGGCGCGCGCTCCATCAAGGCATGTTCGCCGACGCCATCCGCACCCGGTACATCTACGAGCTCACCCCCGACCTCCTCAGCCGCCTCCAGGCCCACTCCCCCTTCAGCCAACCCGACCCCCTCGCATTCCTTTGAGCGACGCCCTCCATGCGGTGCCCGCCGGGCGGTGGAGCAGGCACCAATAGCTCGCGGGCGCAGGGCCCGGGCCGCCCTCTCGTCGTGCAACGCGACCACGCCGTCGTCCTTGGAGGAGCTCCGACCTGCCTCGGTGAGTGTTCAGCTTTGTTCACCGCGGTCGGAGGATCCGCCCAGCCGACTCCGGCGGCACATCGCGGACCTTCAGTAGAGAACCGGTCGCTGATGCACGCGCCGCAGCGCACCGGGCTGGGGCCGTCGGCGCCAGAGCACGGGGCATCAGGTCGAGCCGCCCCAAGCCGGGACGGTGACCGCACCATGCGGGAGGCATGACCTAGAACCGGGCGAGCCGGGGCCCGATCTGCGCCTTTCGGCCGATACCGCGCCCAGAGCGCTGAACCGCTCCCGCATCACGAGGCTTGCCGGCGGGCGGGGTTGGGCGCCCCTCCCACAGGGCCCCGGTCCCTACCTGCGCATTTCCGGCCCGAAGCCCCGCTCTCGACGCAAGGGCCATGATTTTCTGAACTTCTGTCACGAAAGCACCGGCGCAAGTTGATTGAGATCAACTAAAGTGGTAGCACTACTGACACGCTTCGATATGAAGCGTCGAACCGGAGGGTCCGTTACATGGAGATCCCTGTTTCTGCTTGGGCCAGCGAACTCTTCGGCAGCGAGGAGAAGGCTCTGATCGTGCGGGACCGGCTGGGGCAGGGCTTGGTCGATATGCAGGCCAACGCCCAGGCGTCCCATCTGGAAGCTGACGTGGCGTCCACCCAGGTCCACGGCGTGGTCCGGTATCTCGGCGGCTACGAGCGGGTCAGCGCGGCGCTGAAGAGCATCCCGGGTGCAGAGCTGGTGAAGCCCAACGGCTTCCGGTTCGAGCTGGTGCGGGTGGGAAACGCTCTGCTCTACCCGTTCTGCTTCTCGAAGAAGGACAGCAACGTCCGGACCGCGAAGATCCAGAACGTGTGGTCGGTGATCCGGGAGCTCTTCGCCTTCGCTCCGCCTTCGCAGCAGGCCGACATCTTCGGAGAGTTCGAGTTCGATCCGAGCTCGGTGGAGCTGCGGCCCAACCTGGCTGCCCTGCCGAAGGACACGCGCCTGGTGCTCGTGCCCTTCGCCTGCAACGCGGCCGGGCTGCTCAAGCCCTACTGGGGAGTCGCGGCCCTCGCGAACGCCAGTGGCAAGCTGGACTGGATCATCGACCCGGAGCCGCTGCCCCTGCCGGCCGCGGCCACGCTGAAGCTCGGCATCCCGCAGCAGAAGACGGACCATCCGGGCTTCGACGAGGGCGAGCAGCCCATCGTTGCCCTGAGCCCCCGCCCCGAGGCGGACCACAAGCTGAAGGTCACCCCCACCACCGAAGTCCCTCCGACCGAGCCCCTGGCAAACGAGGATGATGAGAACTGATCACCCAGTCCTTCCCGGGCTGGAAGAACGTACAGCCACCCCCCGCGCCGCGTCTGACGCGTTCGACCCAGCCCGGCTGACCCAGGCCCGGCGCCTTGCCGGCATGACGAAGAAGGACGTAGCCGAGCACCTCGGTGTTACGCCGGCAGCGGTGGGCCAGTATGAGACGGGCGTCTCGCGGCCCCGGCCCGACGTGGTGCCGCGGATGGCCACGGTCCTGAACGTGCCGATGGAGTTCTTCATCGCGGGCAGGCCCAGTCCCCGCCTCGATTCGTCGATGGCGCACTTCCGCAGCCTGCGCAGCACGCCGAAGGCGCAGAGGGAACGTGCGCTGGCGTTCGCCGAGCAGGTGTGGGAGCTGGCCTACGCGCTGGAGCTCCGGGTGCAGCTCCCGCACGTGGACCTTCCCGGCTTCGCCGGCGGGGAGGTCCACCCCGGGGTGGCACTGCCTTCGGAGCCCACGGCCGCCGCACAGGAGCTACGCCGCCAGTGGGGCCTGGGCGAGGGTCCGGTCACGCATCTCGTCCGGCGCATGGAGTCGCACGGCATCGTGGTGGCGCTGCCGGCCGAAGCAGACGCCGCCGCCTCGACCGTCGACGCGTTCTCATCGCGCTCGGCACGCCCGTTGGTGATCCTGACCCGCAACCGGGCCAACGACGTCTACCGCCATCGGTTCACCGCGGCCCATGAACTGGGCCACCTGGTACTGCACGGTGACGCCACCGGCGACAGCAGGCAGGAACGCGAAGCGGACGCTTTCGCAGCGGAGTTCCTGACGCCGCAGGCGAGCATCCAGCCGCTGCTGCCGCGGCGGATGGACCTGACCTACCTGGCGGACCTACGTAGGACCTGGGGCGTCTCGGTCCACTCGCTCGTCTACCGCTGCCGCGAGCTGGGGCTGATCTCCGACGCCACGGCGAGCAGAACCTACCAACGGCTCCGCGCGCTCGACGGGCAACCCGGGTTCGCCCCCGAGCCCGTCAGCAACTACACCGGAGAACAGCCCACCCTCCTCGCACGGGCATTCGACCTGGCTGTTCAGGAGACCGGCCTGAACATGCGCGACCTGGCCCAGCAACTGGCCTGGACACCAGCACGCGTCCGGGAACTGCTGGGCATGCCCGACACCCGACCGGTACTACGCCTGGTGTGAGACACCAAGCCCGTGGCCTGTCCCCGCTCTCACCGAATCGATAACCGCAATCCGCGCTAAGGACTTTGACCCACCAGGGAGCCGCCCGCAGGGCGTCAGTAGCCGACCTTCGTGGTGAGTTCCGGGGCGCGGAGACCCTGACCTGCCGTGGTGAGTGGCGAGTGCCACTCACCACGGCCAGATGTGCGGACCCACGTGCAGTACGGGTCGGCCTCAGGATGCCGTGGCGCCAGGCAGCCAGGGAGCGACCTCGGGATTCTCCAGAGCGCTCAGCCGTCGCCAGACGAACACCCACGTGTCGAGGCTGGGGCCATCGACGCCGCACGCCCGCAGGAACGCGACGTACCGCTCGTAGTCCGGCAGGGACTCACCTCGCAGCATGTCGCTGATCGTGCTGCGCCGCAGAACCGTCCTGCTACGCCGCTCCAGCTCCCGCAGGGACGGGGCACCAGCCCAGACATGCACAGCCTTGAGCGCCAGCACCAGCTCCTGGACGCTCGACACCCGAATCGGATCGGGCTGCCCGAACGCCGGCACCGGCTGCACAGACCGCTGGCGAACCTCCGATGCGGTCAACAGCCTGGGGCTCGGGACGACGGTATCGCCGTTCCTAGTCCGTACGACGGTGTAGGCCTCCTCCGAAAGGGATGAGCGCGATCGCTGGGACGCTTCATGGAGGCGAAGGCCCTGGAGCTTTACGCGGGAGTCCTTCCCCATGCCGAGGGCCAGACAGATCATGTCCAGCTCGTCACGCCTCGGCACTCGCCGCCCCGTGAGCACGTCGCTCACGCGGGACGAGGGCAGACCGGCTGCGTCCGCGATGTCGCGTACACCGATCCGCTTTTCGTCCCCCCCTCTCGTATTCATGTACTCGATCCACGCACGCAGAGCCTCGCCCACGGTGTGCTTACTGATGTCCGCGGTCTCCAGAACGTCCTCAAGGACGGGGAAGCGACGGATTATCGCCATGCGAGCTCACCTCCGGAGCGGAAGCGCTGCTTGACACCCTTGTACATGGCGGTGACGGCGACGATGAGGACGGCGACCAACAGCTCGCCCGCGATCTCGGCCCCGTGCCCGGCGTGCCACATCCACACGAGAGCGGCCGGGGTGAGGACGAGGGCCACGGTGATCACGATCTTGCGAACCCAGCGCAGGGCCCGGCGGAAGCCGAACCCCTGGACCGAATTGGACCCGACGACGCACCCGTGAGGTACGGGCGCCGGGGCCAGGGGCACCGGCATCGGGACGGGCTGGACCACCCAGCCGGATCCCGGGATGAAAAGCCACAAAGGCGACATGAACCACACTCCTGTTGATCTTCAAGCCTGGACGGATGTGAAGCAGGGGGTTAGCGGGCCCCCAGGGCACCAGCGTTGGCGTCCTTCCTCCAGATCGCCTCACGCGGACCGCCGGTTCCAAGTCGCTTTTTCACTTGCGCCGACGCCCCGATGGGCATCAACACCCATGCCAGGGAACGCTCCTGACGGGACATAGGGGGACGTCAGGCAAAGCGTGTGACCGCATCGGGAAGCAGGGGCGCGTTGCCGTCCGAAGCAAGCGCTCCGGGTGTCCGGCGGACAGATGACAAGAACTCGGAAAAGGGCCGCTCACGGCAGAGAAGCCGTCCGGGGGTGTCCGGAGGTGTCCGGCGCCGTCCGAGAACCGGGATTTTAAATTCCTGAACGCGCACTCTGGTCTACGAGCCCGCTTCACAGCCTGGACGGACTCACGGAGGCGGCGTTTAGCGGCACCACCTCCTACCAACGTGATCAGCATCACATGTGAGCGGCGGTTCGTACCCAAGCGTACGGACCGCCGCTCACGCGCGTCTGCATCCGGCCACCCCTGGGCCCCACGTCCGCCAAGTCCTGGCGCACCCCGCGCCCGGGGTGGGATCGCGGGGTGACAGTGCTGCCCAGGACGGACACCGGGACGTGGGGATGCGGGAAGGCGACTCCTCGAGGTGACGTATGCCGACGACCACCAGGAGCACGCCGGGATCTCCGGGCCGGAGGGTCACCGGCCCGCCCGGGAGACTCCTCGGTCGACACCAGCAACCCCGCAGAGCTGGGCGTGCCCGGAGTACGGCTGGTTACGGGGAGGGCCGGTCCCGGTACGCCTGGAGGACGCACAGGACAACCGACAGGATCCGAGCGCCCCATCCGGCGGTCCCACCGAGGAACGAGCCCGTGGCGTCCGTCGAGTCCCGCACGTTCGGGCGGTCCAGCATGAAGAAGACCATGGCGATGGTGACGGGGACGAAACACGAACATGCCCCCCGCCAGGAGCAGCACAGCACGCAGATCGAAGACGGGCGGTACCGGGGCCGGCACGGGGTCCGGTGCGGGAGTGGCCGGGTCGGGCGTCGGGGTGGAGTCGATCGTCGTCATGACGGACACGTCCTTCAAGAGTCGGGAGTAGTCGAGCGCGGATCGTGGAGCACCTGCACCCCTTGCGTCGCGGGGTAGGGCAGCGACAGTCGCAAGCGAGGCACTGGTGGGCATCGCGGATTGGGAATGGTTCACGGCGCGGCGGCCGGTCTGCCGGTGCCCCTGAACTGGTCCTACATGTGGCGGACGTGAGGCAGCGTGAGCCGGTGGACCTGGTGTGGCTGGAGAAGCTCGTCCGGGAGGCCGTACTGCCGCGCACGCTCCGCACACCACGGTGCGGCGGCCCTGGGCTGGAGGCGGCTGGGCGAGGCTGGCGGCCTCTGGGCGGCGTGGACGAGGAACAGCGATCCGGACGGCAAGCTGTCCTTCAAGGACGGAAAGCCCGGCGGCTGGCACAAGGCGGATGCGTCGGTCTGGAACGGCCTCGGTGAGCCTGCACTCTGCACGCGGCCATCTGAAGGACCGCAGGAATCGGGGAAGGTCTAAAAATGCTTTTGGTTCCGCTCAAGGAGCACCAGGTCGACCAGAAGTCGAGCTTTCGGAACTGGGTCGGATTCCCTGCAAGATCATTTGTGCCTCCGGAGGGGGCGCGTGCGATGGGGGTGTCCGCGACCGGGTCCGGTAAGACGATCACCAGCGCTTCGTGCGCTCTGGAGTACTTCCCGGGCGGGCGGATTCTGGTGATGGTGCCCACGCTGGACCTGGTCGTGCAGAGTGCTCAGTCCTGGCGGCGGGTCGGACACCGCGCGCCGATGGTCGCGGTCTGCTCGGTGGACAAGGATGAAGTCCTGGAGCAGCTCGGGGTGCGCACCACCACCAATCCGATCCAGCTCGCGCTGTGGGCGGGGTCCGGGCCTGTGGTCGTGTTCGCTACGTACGCCTCTCTTGTGGACCGCGAGGACTCCGCCGACGTCACTGGCCGTGGGACTGTTCCTGGGCCGTTGGAATCGGCTCTGGCGGGCGGGGAGCGGCTGTATGGGCAGCGGATGGCTCCGTTCGACCTGGCCATTCTGGACGAGGGGCACATGACCGCGGGGGACATGGGGCGGCCGTGGGCGGCGATCCACGATCAGTCCCGGATTCCGGTCGACTTCCGGCTCTACCTGACCGCGACCCCGCGGATCCTCGCCGCGCCCCGGCCGCAGCGAGGCCGGGACGGGCGGGAGGTCGTGGTCGCGTCGATGGAGGACGACTCCAGCACCTACGGCACCCGGATCTTCGATCTCGGTCTGGCGGAGGCAGTGGAACGCTCGATCCTTGCGGGGTTCGAGATCGACGTGCTCGAGATCCGCGACCCGGACCCGATCCTGGGCCTGTCCGAGGATGCACCGCGTGGCCGGCGCATGGCCCTGCTCCAGGCGGCGCTGCTGGAGCACGCGGCGCAGCAGAATCTGCACACCACCATGGTGTTCCACCAGCGGGTCGAGGAAGCCGCCGCGTTCGCCGAGCAGATGCCGCGCACCGCCGCCGAGCTGTATGCCACTGAGGCCTCCGCGGCGGCGCTGGCCGGGGCGGAGGAGCTGCCCGCGTCGTCGATCGACGCAGAGCTGTACGAGCTTGAGGAGGGCCGGCACGTGCCTGCGGACCGGGTGTGGGCGGACTGGCTGTGCGGGGACCATCCCATCGCCCACCGGCGTGCGGTGATCCAGCGGTTCGCCAACGGCATCGACGCCCAGAACCGGCGGGTGCACCGGGCGTTCCTCTCCTCCGTACGCGCTCTCGGGGTCGGGGTCGACATCACCGGGCTGCGCGGGGTCGAAGCCGTATGCATCGTCGGCTCGCGCAGCTCCCAGGTCGACGTCGTCCAGAACATCGGACGCGCCCTGCGCCCCAACCCCGACGGCACGACCAAGACCGCCCGGATCATCATCCCCGTCTTCCTCCAGCCCGGGGAGGACCCCAAGGACATGGTCGCCTCGGCCAGCTACCAACCCCTGGTCGACATCCTCCAAGCCCTGCGCTCACACTCCGAACGCATAGTCGACCAGCTCGCCTCCCACGCCCGGACCCGCGGCACCGAACGGCGGCGCATCCACGTCCGCCCCTCCCCTGCGACCGCGGCCGGCCCGGAGAACGAGGACATGCCTGAGGAGACGAGCGAGGAGCAGCAGGAGGTCGACCGGGTCACCTCGGTCGTGGTCAACTTCGCCTCCCCCCGCGACGCCGCCGACATCGCCGCCCTCACCCGCTGCCGTGTCATCCGGCCCGAGTCCTTGGTCTGGCTGGAGGGCTACCATGCCTTGATCCGCTGGCGGAAGGAGAACGAGATCGCCGGCCTGTACGCCGTGCCGTACGACACCGAGACCGCGGTCGGCGTGACGAAGGACTACCCCCTGGGCCGGTGGGTCCACCAGCAACGCCGCGCCCACCGCGCAGGCGAACTCGACCCCCACCGCAGGGAACTCCTCGACGACGCCGGAATGGTGTGGGAGCCCGGCGACGAAGCATGGGAGAACAAACTCGCCGCACTCCGCTCCTATCGGCGCGCGCACGGGCACCTCGCACCCCGGCAAGACTCGGTGTGGGGCGAGGGCGAGGCGATGGTGCCCATCGGGCAGCACCTGGCCAACCTCCGCCGCAAAGACGGCCTCGGCAAAGACCCGGAACGGACCGCAGAGCGCGCGGCACAGCTGGCGGCGATCGACTCGGACTGGAACTGCCCCTGGCCGCTCGACTGGCAGCGGCACTACCGCGTCTTGGCCGACCTCGTCGACGCCGACGGTGTGCTGCCCGACATCCAGCCCGGCGTGCTCTTCGAGAGCGACGACATCGGACGATGGCTCACGCGGCAAAGAGAAGCGAGCACCTGGAAACAACTCTCCGCCGAACAGCAGGAACGGCTGACAACGCTGGGCATCAAACCGCTCGAGGTGCCCTCTCCCGCTCCGCCGGCCAGGCGCACGACGAAGGGCCCGAGCAAGGCACAGGAGGCGTTCCAGCGCGGCCTGGCCGCCCTCACCCAGTGGGTGGAGCGGGAAGGCCCGGACCGGCCCGTACCCCGCGGACACGGAGAACCGATCACGGTCGACGGCGAAACCGAGCCGGTGGTCATCCGGCTTGGCGTGTGGATCTCCAATACCAAAAGCCGCCGCGACAAACTCACGGCAGAGCAACTGGGCGCGCTGCGGAAGGTGGGCATGGAGTGGGCCTGACGGAGGTAGCCGCTGGGCCCGGCAGGCCCGTCGTAGTGCTGCCGCTCTTCCCTCAGCGCTGGGGCGGGCCCAACCGGGCCCGCCCTGCAGGGCCCTCAGGCCAGGGCAGCGTGGCCGGCCTCGGTGGCCTCCGTCAGGTCTGGCCGCTCTCCGTTCGCCGGGTGGACAATCCGGATGAGACCGCCGTCGTGCAGGTCGATCACCGCCTTATAGAGCCCGAACTGCTTCTCCTGCCATGCCACGCGCCGAGGGTCTTTCTCGACGGCGCTTCGCTCGAAGTTCGCCGGGTGGATGGTGTGAAAAAAGTCGGAGGCGGCCACGGGCTCTGGTGACTGGGCGATCAGGCGGAGGAGCCCATGCTCGTCGGCATTCAACGTCATGAAGGCAGCGTAGAGGCCGGGCTGGGCAGGAGTAACGGATTCCGGGCCTAGGTGTCGGTAGCTGGGCGAAGGACAACAAACGGGCCGGCCGTGATCGTGCGAACGACTGCGCGTGCAACACCCGGTTTGGTACACGAGAGGTCCAAAAAGGATTACTCGCCGCTACGCTGAGCCGGTGGATCAAGAGCTTCCCACTGCAGACGAATCGGTCACCAGCCGGGAGCAGGATGCGGTGCGCCTGCTACTGCTCATCGATGGTGCGTGCGAGAGCGTCAGCGAGCCTGAGCTTGCCGATCCGGGGCTCGCTGAGGCTGTGGGCGTGGTCCGGACCCAGGTTCGGCTGCAGAAGCTGGATTTCTGGCTGCGCAATCCGGACTACCTCGCCGACGAGCTGCTCACGGAGTACGAGAAGAGCGGCGAGGTGCCCCTGCTGAAGCTGGCGGGCTCGATCTTGGACTCCGAGGAACCGGAAGTACGGCGCTACCCGATGCTGCGCCACCACTTCGGCGCCTACGAGCCCTTGGACGACGCCCTGGCGGTGCTGCGCAGCGCCGGGCTGGTGGCCCGTCGCCGGCGCGGCACCGTCAACCGGGTCCGCCAGCACGACTACTTCCTCCTGGAACCGGGTCGCGTGGTGGCCCGTGAGGTAATCCGGGAGGCGCCGGACTTCCGCTACTACGTCGACCGTGCGCGGTTGGTGCTGGCGCTGGCCGACGGGCTGGGCGGCAGCGAGTTGAAGAAGCGGCAGTACCTGCAGCGGGAATACGCCGAGGCGGTGCGGGGCGAACGGATCGGTTCGGTCGCCGTCCGTGCACGGGTGCGGCTGGGGAAGCTACGGGCGCAGGCACGGGCGAAGGGGATTCGGGTGGGGGAAGATGGCTGAGGACGACGATGTCCTGCTGGAGTCGCGGATCGCGGCGCAGGCAGGCGTAGCGGTGGAGAATGTGCGGTCGGTGTTCGCGGGGTACGGCCTACCGCTGGTCAGTCCTCCTGCCAGGTCCCGGACGCTGCGGCTGCACCGTCTGCGGATCGCCGGGGTACGGACGGGGACGGTGCACCCCGGGCCGTTCGACACCGAGATGCGGTTCTCCGAAGGGCTGACCGGCCTGGTGGCGTCGAACCTGCGGGGGAAGACCAGCGTTCTGGAGC
Source organism: Streptomyces sp. NPDC048389 (assembly GCF_040706335.1). Lineage (NCBI taxonomy): Bacteria > Bacillati > Actinomycetota > Actinomycetes > Kitasatosporales > Streptomycetaceae > Streptomyces > Streptomyces sp. NPDC048389. The sequence continues at coordinate 18,265 of NZ_JBEZKP010000074.1, forward strand.
TGGTGACGTGGTGCCTGCGGGGGTCCCCGCGGGAGCCGACCGGGGTGCGCCACTGGCTGCGTGAGCTCGACCTTGACGTCGTGGTGGCGGGCAAGCCGATGGGCTTCCGCTTGGACCTGGCCGACGAGGAGATCTCCTCCGCCGTCGTCCTGTCCGGACCCGAGATCACAGCGCTGAAATCCGTGCGCACGCCGGACAGAGCGCGCGAGATCGTGCCGGTGCTGCGCGCGTCGGGGTCGGACAGCTACTCCGAGCAGGTGCAGGCCCTGATGATGGACCGACTGGACCTGCACCCGCTGGTCAACAGCTTCCAGCAGACCGGGACCCAGACCCACGGCTGGCCGGTCTACTTCGGGGCGGTCTACCTGCCAGCGGGCCGGGACAAGGCGCTGCTCGGTGACGTGGTCACCGGCGGGCTGCCGGGCCGGCTCCTGCAGGTGTTCTTGGACCTGCCCGCCGCCGCCGCGCTGACCCGGGTCAAGACCGCCTCGGACGTACTGACCGCCAAACGCAAGGCCCGGCTCGCCGCCGACAAGACCGCCCGGGACCAGCGCACCGGCGAACGGAAAAAGATCACGGATGATCTGGCGAAGGCGAAGGAGCAGCTCGCCCTGCTGACATCGGCAGAGCCGGGCGAGCAGGAGACCCTGACCGAGCTTGCGGCCCGCGCCGTCCAACTGGCCCGCGGCATCGCAGACGCCCAGGACTCCTGGGAGGAACTGATGCAGGCACACCGCCGGGCCCGCGTCCAGCGCCAGCACGACGCGAAGCTCGTCAATGACGTCACCGAGAGCGCCACCGCCCGGCTTCTCTTCCACGGGCTGGACCCGAAGGCCTGCCCGCGGTGCGACCAACCGATCGCGGGGGACCGCCGCCGGCAGGAGCGCGATTCCCATGCCTGCGCGGTGTGCGCCCGGCCGGTGCACGGTGACGACGACACTCCTCAGGAGGTCCTCGACGAGGCCCGCCAGCGGCTGGAGGAGAGCACGGCGGACGAGAAGACCGCCAAGAAGGCCCTCGAAGCAGCCGAGGCCGGGCTGGCGCGCCTGACGGAAGAACTGGACCTGGCTCAGGCGCAGTTGCGCCGTGCGGAGTTCGCGGTCCAGGTACCGGCCAGAGCCAAGGCCCAGGAAGACGTGCTGCGCCTGGAGGGCGCCCTGAGCGTGTTCCCCGAGCTTCCGCCCCTGCCGGACGACCCGATCGAGGCCGAGGCCCTGAAGGTGCTCAAGGCTGGCACGAAGATCCTGGAGGATGACCACCAGACGGCCGCCGAGTCGCTCTTCGCCGACATCAACCGGGAGATCGCCGATCTCGGCCGGCGCTTCGGCATCGACTCCCTGGAGTCGGTGAAGATCAACCGCGCCGCCCACCTGGACGTGACGAAAGGCGGCGACCGGCCCAAGCCCTTCGGAGAGCAGAGCCCCGGCGAACGGCTGCGCTTGCGCATCGCGGTCGTGATCGCCCTGCTCCGCGTGGGCGCCGCCCATAACGTGTCCACCCACCCGGGCCTGCTGCTCATCGACAGTCCCAAGGCGGAAGAAGTCCAGGACCTCGATATCCGCAGGCTGCTGGGTGAGCTGTCCGAGCTGGCCGCCCACAATCACCTGCAGGTCCTGATCACCACAAGGGACTTCGACCTGGCCCACGACGTCCTGCCGAAGCAGAACATCATCGAAGCGCCGGAAGGCAAGCCGTTGTGGTGAAGGACCGCAAGCTTCCGGCAGGAGGGCGGCCATGACGCAGCTGGCGGACCGGCTGGACACACTGGCAGCCTCCGGACAACCGGTCACCTTCCACGCGGTCGGCCTGACGCAGGACGTCGTCGCCGCCGAGATCGCAGAGGTGGCCGCCGGCCCCTACGCGCCCTTGCTGGCCGAGGCTGTCGCCGCCGTGTTCGACCAGACCGACCCGGTGTGGGCGCAAGCGGCCGGCCTGTTTCCCGCAGGGTTCGCCGGCCAGGGCAGTCTGCTGGCCCTGACCGAGGCCCTGGAGACCCTGCTGGGCAGCAGTGCCGCCACAACGGCCCTGGCCGGGCCGCTGAACACGGTGCTGCTGGACGGTCTGGCCGACGCCATCGCCCGCGTGCCGCTGCTGGCCGCAGCCCGCCTGGAAGGCGCCGTACGGCTGGCAGCCGCCAACGCTGTCCGCCCCTACCGGGTGTGGGAGGCCCTCGAAGAGCTGCCCGGTGACGGCCCCGAGGACTTCACCGAGCGCCTGCCGAGGATCCTGGGTGTCGCCCTGGACTGCTGGGCCCAGCAGGAAGCCACCGTCAGCGCAACCGTGCGTAACCTGTTGGAGCAGCTGTCCGTCGATGAGGCTGCCGATGTCGATGCGCTGTTCGAGCTGGGCTGCGACCGGCTGCGGAGCGCGCTGTCCTCACACGACCTCGTCGACGTCAGCGGCCGGATGACGGAGGCCAGGCGCTTCTTCTCGGCGGCGCAGGCAGCCGAGGAGGCCCGGGATGACGCGGCCGTGTACGTGGCGGTGTGCGATGCGGTGCTGGGCTTCACCGCGGGCAACACCCCCCAGGTGGCCGAGGCGGCAGACTGCATCGAACAGGCCCTGGAACGCCGAGCCGCATGGCTGCACGGCACCCACCAGCCCGCATGGCTGCAGCCGCGACGCTCCGCGGAGATCGCCTGGGGCCGACTCCTTCTCCAACTCCGGACGGCCGCACAGACCCTGACGGCGCCCGTGCGGATGGACCAGTGGCAGGCCCTGGACGCGGTGCTCGCCGCCTACCGCGCCACCCGGACCATTCACCCGGTCGGGACCAGCGGCGATGTCACCGGGCTGGCCGCCCTGATTCAGCCGGCCATCGAAGACGGCTTCCTGCGCGAGCAGTCGTTCCTCAACGCCCTCCGGCACGCCGCGGCACACCCGCAGGACTACCCCGGACCGCTGTTCGACGCGGAAACGGCCGCCGTCGTCATCGCACGGATCGACGCCCGGGAGGCCACCACCGACCCCGCCAGGGAGCCCGCGGGCGAGGACGACGAAGAACCCGGACGAGCAGCTGCCTCCGAGCGACTGCACCGCATCGCCCCCACCCTGGTCCTCAAGCTCGGCGGCCACCGCGCGCTCAGCATCGCCGATGGCCTCGACGATGACGCACTCGCCGCCGTTGAAGGCCTTGCCTACAACGGCGATGTCGCCCGGCTGAAGGCCTCCGACCCGCTGATCGTGCCGCTTCTGGACCGCTTCATCAGGGAACTCTCCGGCCACCCAGAGTTCACCGGCGATGTCCGCCAAACCTTCAGCGCCCTGGTCGAGCAGACGCTGCTGTTCCTCAAGAGTCGCTCCGACCTGACACGCACCAGCCTCTTCGGAGCCGGTAAGAAGGACGATCCGCCGTACGATTACCGCCGCAAACCGCCGAAGGGCCACAGGAAGGCTGTCGAAGCGGACCTGCAACGCGACTTCCACGGCTGGCTACAGGCCGGGCCGCTGCACAACATCGTCTTCGTCGAGCCGACTGACATGGGAATGGGCCGCGCCGACGTCCTGGTCCACTTCGGCTCACTGCGCTACCTCACCGAGATGAAGCAGGACAGCCACGACAACACCCGCGCCCACATCGAGGCCAAGTACCTCACGCAGGAAGCCGAGTACACCAACACCAACGCACCGTTCGGGCAGCTACTCGTCCTCGACCTCACACCGAAGAGCGGCACCGGAGGGACCCGCCGGATCGACGAACTCACCTGGCTGACCACCCACCGGCCCCAAAACGCCGACACGGACCGCCGCGTACTGGCCGGCATCGTCACAGGCAACCGCCTCACCCCCTCCGCCTACTCCAAGTAACAACACGCCGTAAGGAGACACGTGCCGCTTCCGGGCACGCTGCGAGTTGCCCCTACGGCCGGAGAGACGACGTGGTCGTACCTGTCCCGAGTTGCTGGGCGCTACGGCATGGAACCCGGCGCGCTGCTGCCCTGGTGGACCTGGTCAGGTTCCCGGCCGCGGGACGAGGCCGGTCCGCGCGACGACACCGAGGTGCTACTGAACCCGTCCGGCCGACAGCTGCTGGCCCGACTGGGCGGGGTCGACGAGCAAGAGCTGGCGCGGGCGCTGCCCGCGTTTGGCAACTGGCCGCAGCCGACCCTTTCCGGCACGCCGGGCGGTCCCGGTAGGGCTGGGCCGGACACAGCGGCAGGCCGGTGGAGGGTCGCGTCGGCTGGGGAGTACGGGCCGGTGGCGTTCGGGTGCCGGCTGTGCACAGCCGCCCGCACCAGAGAGGACACGGTGGTGGTGAGGTACGTGGCACCGTGGCAGCGGGTCTGCGCCCGCCACCGGCGGTGGATGCTCACCTGCGGTGACGGGCACCGGCACCGCAACCTCGACCTGCGGGCGAGCCCGGAGGTTGCCGCGGCGCAGCGGGCCTGGCCGAAGGTCGCCCGGACCGCGGCCACGGTCGGCGCCGATCCGGGGCGGGTGTTCGCTCTCGCCCACGCGGTGGTGTGTGCGTGGTGGGAGCAGGCCCTGGAGTGGGAGCGGGAGCGGACCTGGCCGGCCCGGCTGCATGCGGTCGCGGGTGGGGATGCCGGGCCGCGGTTTTGGTGGTGGCGGATCATCTCTCGCGACGCGGTCGTTTTCCCCGAGACGGTGGCGCTGGCCGCGGCGCTGCTCGACCCCGGTATGCAGGAGCGGGAGGACCACGGGGCGGGTGGGCTGGTGCGCCCGTTCCGACCGGACGGGGCGTTCTTCCGCGAATTGACTGTACGGCTGGGGCGGCCCTGGCTGGCCGACACCGGCCGGGCCCCGCAGACGGGGCTGGTGCTGGGCGGGCCGCTGCATGCCGGGCCGCTGCTGGACTGCATGGGCGCGTTCACCCGCATCCGGCGCGGGCAGCAGGATCCTCGCGGGTTCGGGCTGGATCCGTGGTGGCTGCGCGCCGACCACCGCCCCGCCTCGGCCCGGGTACAGCTGCGCGCCCTTGCCGAACAGGTCGCGGACGCGCGCCGCGCCGTTGAGGACGGCGGTTCCCGGCCGGGCGGCGGTTCGCCGGCAGTTCGGCGGCTGTTCCGCGACCGGTACGGGCGCGCCGCCGCGGCGTACTTCCGGCGGTGACGGTTTCGGTCCGGGGGCCGGCCCGGCGGGGCGGGGTGATGGGCGGGGCAGGGGCCTGTACTGACACCGGCAGCCCGTCGACGACATCATCGGCAGTCTGGGCGAACCGGTTGGTGTGTGGGAGAAGTTGGCCGGATTCGGCGGTTCGCGCACACGGGCACGCTTGACTGGAGCGCATGATCGACACGCACCACCCGCCGGCCTCCGGCGGCTCCGTCTTGCCCGCACCGCCACGGCAGATCGCGGGAACGCAGGGCGGTGCGCAGGCCGCAGTGGAGGCAGGTCCTCGGGCACCTGGTCCGGCAGACGGAGGATACGACCAGCCGCCACCGGCATCAGTCCGTGAGCCGGTTCGTGCATCCGGTCGCCGCGCCGGGACGTCGGACGAGATGCCGGAAGATGCTGAGGCGACCGCGGAGTTACCGGTCGGGTTCGACGACCGGGTGGAGGCTCGGTTCGTGGAGCAGGCGGGAACCGAGCGGCGGATGCCTTGGGCGGAGGCCGCGCGTGGTGTCTGCTGGGAGGAGTGCGGCCCGGTGCGGCGGTTCCCGGTGCGGCGCGGCAAGCGGATGGCGCCGGGGTGGTGGTGGTCGGCGACCGACGGGCGGCTGGTGCACTACGCGTCCGGGGTGATGCGGACCCAGGTGATGCTGCTGGACCATGATCCTTCGGTCGTGGCCATTGCGTGCCGCCCGGTGGAACTCACCTGGCCTGGGCATGACGGGGGCTGGGTACGGCACGCACCGCACCTGATGGCCCGTCTCGCGGACGGCAGTGGCCTGCTGGCGGACTGTGCCGGACGCGGGGACATCTCGCCGCGCCTGGCATCCCGGGCTGCGGTGCTGGAGGTCGCGGCCGCGGCGGTGGGCTGGCGGTACCAGGTCCTGCGGCCCCCGGATCCGGTCCTGACAGCCAATGTGCGCTGGCTGGCCGGGTACCGGCACCCCCGCTACAGGGGCGGCGAACTGGCCGTTCGCGCAGCCGAGGTCTTCCGGCGGCCGCGCCCGCTGATCGAGGGGGTACATGAACTCGGCGACCCGGTTCAGGTCTTCCCGGTGGTCTTCCACGCGCTGTGGCACGGCGACTTGTCGGCTCAGTTGGAGAAGCCGCTGCACGAGCGGGTGAACGTGACGGCGGTCCCCCAGGGGCGGAGGCGGAGGTGAGCGGCACGGTGCTGGAGCCCGGAACACAGGTGCGTTTCGCGAAGCGGACCTGGACGGTGGTCATGCTGGAAGGGGCATGCGTACGGCTGGTCGACGCGGACAACTCCGTGGCTACGGTGCTTGCGAACTTCCTGTTCGCCGACCCCGACTTCGACGTGGTGGGCGCCCCGCAGCGCGGCGTGCCACCGTTCGGGCTCCTGGAGGAACTGCCGGAGCAGGTGCGCGAGCGTGCGTATGCCTGGGAGCGCCATGTGCGTGAGGTCGAGACCGGATACCCCGTCCCGGGACAGGACCAGGTGCCGCGGGCCGAGTTCGATCCGGCCATGCGCACCATGGCGGAGCGGGAGGAGGCCAAGGCCGCCGAGCTGACGGCGGCCGGGCAGCCGGCCAGTTCGGTGACGGTGCGGCGGATGCGGGCCCGCTACCGGGAGCAGGGCCTGTGGGGGCTGGTGGACGGCCGGGTTGCCCGGCGGCGCTCGCCGGTGGGGCGCGCGGACGAGCGGGTGGTCGCCGCGATCGAGCAGGCACTTGATGCGCAGCGGGAGCGGTCGACCGGGACGCTGAGCCGGCTGCGGCGTGCGGTCGGCTGGATTCTGGAGGATACGCATGGCGCGGGGGCGGTGAAGGTGCCGCCTGCCTCGACGTTCAACCGGCTGGTGCACGCCCTCGCAGACCGTCAGGGGCTGCTGGGAACCGCGGCGCAGCGGCGCCGTCATTCCTCACGGCCGGCTCCGCCGTTCACCCCGACGGTGGCGTTGCGGCCCGGTGAGCTGGTGATGCTGGACAGCACCCCTTTGGACGTGATGGTGGTCCTGGCCGACGGGGTGGTGGGTAAGGCCGAGCTGACGATCGCGCTGGACGTGGCGACGCGCAGTATCTGTGCGACCGTTCTGCGGCCGATGGGCACAGGGTCGGTGGACGCGGCGATTCTGCTGGCGCAGATGGTGACGCCCATGCGGATGCGCCCGGGATGGGAAGAGGCGCTGGCGATGTCCCGGTCGGCCATCCCCTACGAGCGGCTGGTGTCCCTGGACGCGCGGCTGGAGGGGGCGGCAGCCCGTCCAGTAATCAGCCCGGAGACGGTGGTCGTCGACCAGGGCCGGGTGTTCGTCTCCGCCTCGTTCGTCGCGGCGTGCGACAGCCTGGGGGTGTCGGTGCAGCCGGCGCCGCCGGCCAACGGCCCGGCCAAGGGACATGTCGAGAGAATGTTCCTCACCATCGGCGACCGGTTCTCCCAGTACGTGGCCGGTTACACCGGATCCGACGTCACTCAGCGCGGCTCTCACGTCGAGGACGAGGCGTGCTGGACGCTTCCCCAGATCCAGGACCTGCTGGACGAGTGGCTGATCGCGGACTGGCAGCACCGCCCGCACGCATCCCTGCGCCATCCGCTGGCCCCCAAGCTCGCGGTGTCGCCGAACGAGATGTGGGCCGCGCTGGTCGGCGTGACCGGCTATGTCCCGGTGCTGCTCAGCGAAGAAGACTACGTCGAGCTCATGCCGGTCAAGCGGTTGGGCATCAACGACTACGGCATCCGCTTCGACTACCGCACCTACGACCACGAGGTCCTCAACCCGCACCGCGGGCGCAGGTCGACGGCCCCGGGCGGGATGTGGGAGGTGCACCACAACCCTTATGACCCCCAGCAGATCTGGGTGCGGCTGCCTGGCGGCTGGGAGGAGGTGCCCTGGATCCACAAGGAGCGGGTAAGCCTGCCCTTCACCGACTTCACCTGGCGGCACATCCGCGCGACCGTCGAGCGCCGCGGCGACCGCGACGAGCACGAGCAACAGCTCGCCCAGGCCCTGGACCGCCTCCTGCGGCGGGCCGGCAACGGGGAAGGCACCCGCCGCGAGCGGACCGTCGCGGCACGCGCCAGCGCCGCAGCCTCCCTCGCCGGGCCCGCCCCAAACCAGCAGGAGCCGCCCGACCCCCTTACCGCCCCGACCCTCTCCTACGGCCTGGTCGGCGCCTTCACCCCAGCAAGCCTGGATGAGCCCGACGACGAAGAGTTCGAGGACGGCTGGGACGAGGACGAAGACCCGCTCGGCACATCAGACGATGCCGGCGACGGCCCCGCCGGAGACGAACAGCCATCCGGGCGGGCCGCAGTCCCCCGCCCGTCGCGGATCTACGATGCCCGCCAGGAGGCAACCCAGTGGTAGCAGTCCCCGAAGCCGGTCCCGTCCCGGACGAGGAGCAGCAGATGGCGGCCTATGCGCCGCCGACCACGCGGGAGGGCTGGCAGCAGTTCGTCGGCACTCCCCCGCTGCAGCCCCCGCCCACTGGAGACGAGGACTGGTCGCTTGAGGAACGCCTGGACTACCATTCCCGGTTCGTCGTCCTGACCACGCCGGCCATGGAACGCATCTCGCTGTCGGTGCGGCGGCTTATGCTCCTCAACCGCCGCCAACAGGGCACCGCGCGCCGCGGACTGATCGTGTCCGGACCGCCCACCACCGGCAAGACCACCACCCTGCTGGAAATGGGCCGCACCTTCGAACTCGCCGAACAACGCCGCCACCCCGGCTGCACCGACCGCCTGCCCGTCGCTTTCCTCGCGGTGCCGCCCGCCTCCACCCCCAAGATGCTGGTATCGGAGCTCGCCCGGTTCCTCGGCATCCCCATCGCGAACCGCATGAACCAGGCGCAGATCACCGACGCCGTCTGCCACCTGCTGTGCCAGCTGAGCACCGCGCTGGTCCTCGTCGACGACGTCCACCTGCTCGACACCCGTACCCGGTCCGGCGCGGAAACCTCCGACCAGATGAAGCACCTAGGCGAGAGGATTCCGGCGACCTTCGTCTACGCAGGCGTCGACGTCGAGGCGTCCCCCCTGCTCAACGGGCCGCGCGGCGCACAGTTGGCAGGCCGCTTCACCCTGGTCCGCAACACCGCCCTGTCCTGCGGCACCGCCGAACAGCGCGCCGTCTGGCTGGACCTGGTCACCGACATGGAAAACGCCCTGCACCTGCGCCACCACACCCAAGGCACTCTGGCCCGGCACGCCGACTACCTCCACCAGCGCACCGGCGGAGTCATGGGAAGCCTCTCCCACCTCATCCGTGAAGCCGCCCTCACCGCCCTCCTCGACGGCAGCGAAAAGATCACCAAACGGCTCCTGGCCGGCATCCAGCTCGACATCCGCGCGGAGCAGCAAGCCCGCCCGCCCCGAAAACGCCTCCCGCGCCCCCGCAACAACGGCACTGGATCCTGACGAGGCGGACCAGCTGTGAAGAAGACCACCAGCCCTCTAATGGAACCTGCCGTCAGGGATTATTCGCAGCCACCACAGCGCGAGCAGAACGAACTGCCCCTGCACAGACCGCCTTTGGGCGCGGTGCGTGTCGCTCCGCTGAACGGCGAGACGACGCTGTCGTTCATGAGCAGAGTCGCCTCCCGGTACAAGCTCACGGCCAAAGAACTCATCGGCGCGCTCGTGGACGTGGGACGGCGGCCCAACCTGTTCACGGTGCGGCCCGACGGAGAAGTGGTCTTCAACGCCGAGGCCCGGGCGGTGGTCGCCGCTTTCTGCCGCATGCCCGAAGAGCACCTGCACCGTGCCCTGCCGGCCTGGGGCAGAGACGGCCCTTCGAGCAGGCTCGGGAACGGGCCAGCCGCCTGGGTCCGCACCGCAGCCACTATCCCGCCGACCGGCCCCGGATGCCGGGCCTGCACCGCGACCGCCACACGAGGCCAGGAAGAAGCACGCCGCTACCTGCTGCCGCACGGCCGGGTATGCGTCAAGCACCAGTGCTGGATGCTGGAAACACCCGTCGTCGACGGGGCAACGGCGTGCCCCGGGCAGTTGGACCTGCGGTATGTACCGCAGAACGGGGCGGCCCAGCGCCGTCATGTACGGCTGCTGCGGCGCTCTGCGCACGCCGGCGAAGCGTTCACCGTGGCGCAGGCAATCATGGCCTCGTGGTGGGACGAGCCCTGGCTGGAAGAGATCCTCTGGCCCGATCGGCTGCGGCTGATGGCACCCGGCAACGACCTCGCTTGGCGCGCCGCGGCGCGGGATGCGGTGACCTATCCCGAAGCCGTCACGCTGGCCGCGGCCCTCGCCGACCCGAGCCTGCAGCAGCGGCTACTCGATGACGCGGGGCGGCATCAGCCGCACGCGCTCGCCGATGTCCCCAGCCTCGTGGACGAACTGGCTCAGCGCCTTGAGCGGCCATGGCTCGCCGGTCGCCTCAGCGCCATCACGACAGGCCCGCTGAACGCCTGGGTGCGCGCCTGCGTACGCACGCAGGCCGGGCACAAGCCAAAGACACGCAGTATGTGGCACGTCTCCCCGCCCCACCGGCCCGCACCGATCACCCGGCTCCTGGCCGAAACCCGGCCCGTCGACGAAGCGCCCGGAAAAACGGAGTCAGAGGGGTCCCCGGCCCCAGACGTGGCCGAGACCGCCAAGGGGTTCGCGCGCGGCCTGCGCCACGCCCGCACCTACGCCACCGAACACGGCCACCTCTGCATTCCTTACCGGCACGAAGAGGACGGGTTCCAACTCGGCCTGTGGCTGGCCAACCAGCGCGCCGCAGGCCCTCAGCTCTCCCCCGAGCGCAGCCAGGCCCTGGCCGCTCTTGACCCGTGGTGGAATCCTGCGTGGAGCACGCTGTGGCAGCGCATCTATCTGCGCGCACGACGGCTGCTGGACTCAGGCACCGGCATCAGACCCGAGCAGGGCTTCCCGGGCACCAGCGAGAATCTCGGCACCTGGCTGTACCGGCAGTGCCAGGTCTACAGCAGCCTCCACCCCCAGCAGCGCAGACTACTGGCACAGATCGGCATCAGTGCCGAAGCCGCCCGCCACGCACTGCCGCGGCGTCGCAACCTCGCCGAGGCCCGTGACCAGGGCCTGACCAACGCACGCGCCTACTGGAAGCAGCACGGGCACCTTTGTGCGAGCGCTGCTGATACGTACGCCGACTTCCCCATCGGCCAATGGCTGACCAACCTCCGCGTACGCGCCCGACGCGGCATTCTCGATCCCGCCCTCACGCAGCAGCTGGACGCAATGGATCCGTGGTGGGCACCGCCCTGGCCCTCCGACTGGCAGCGAGCCTGCTACACGGTGCGCGATCTTGTCCGCTCCGGCCACCCCCTCGACCCCGAAAGCGCCTTTGCAGCCTTCGATGACGAGCTCGGTCAATGGCTATACACCCAATGTGTGTCCTACCCCGGCCTGGCAGTGGAACAGCGCCGACAGCTCGCGGCCGTCGGACTGACTGAGTTGTGTGCATCGTGAAGTTGCAGGTCACGGGGCTGGTGTGCATGGGCTTCGGGGTGCTCGTGCTGGTCGGGGGCGTATGACTCCCGGCA
>NZ_JBEZKP010000075.1:0-29707 GCF_040706335.1 Streptomyces sp. NPDC048389
GAGCCAGACGTCGGGGTGGACCTGGCGCCGGTCCGTGCCGGCGCCTCCGGCGGTGGCAGAACGGACCCGGCGGCCGAGCCTGCGGCCTGCTGCGTGACGGCGGTGCGGCTGGCCGCGGCGTCGGCGGCGGCGTTCAGCGGATCCCCGTCGACCTGGTGCGCGGGGGTATGGACGAACGTCACGTCCCGGCCGGTCAGAAGGGTGTCGATGGCCATCACCAGGTCCTGGTTGGCCACCGGGCCACCGGAGGCCGTCCGCCAGCCCTTGCGGCGCCAGCCCGGCAGCCAGGTGGTCACCGCCTTCATGGCGTACTGCGAGTCCATCCGTACTTCGAGCGGGGTCACGGGGTCGGTCGACCGCAGGAGTTCCCGCAGGGCGGTCAGCTCCGCCACGTTGTTCGTGGCCCGGCCCAGCGGCCCCGCCTCCCAGGAGACGACTCTCCCGTCGGCGTCTCCGACCACCCATGCCCAGGCCGCAGGCCCGGGATTCCCTTTCGACGCCCCGTCGCACGCGGCGATGATCCGTTCCACCATTCCTCCGATGCTGCCACGCGCGCCGCGCCGGCCCGCGCCGGGGGCACCGGGAGCTCGGGGCGTCGCCGGCCGGGCCGAGGGCGGCACCGGCCCTCTCTCCGTCGGCCGCGCCCGCTGGAGCGGCCCGAGCACCCCGGGAGACTGCTCGCACGGCCTCTCCGCGAGAGCCGGAAAAAGATCCGGCCGGTGATGTCGAGAACCCGTGGCCCGCTACGTCCCCGTAGTGAACGCGACCACAATGGGTCACACCAGTACCGAGGAGAACCACGATGGCCAAGTACCTGCTGCTCAAGCACTACCGCGGCGCCCCGGCCCCGGTCAACGACGTGCCCATGGACAAGTGGACGCAGGAGGAGATCTCGGACCACGTCCAGTACATGCAGGACTTCGCGGCCCGGCTCGAGGAGACGGGAGAGTTCGTCGACGGCCAGGCGCTCGCCCCCGAGGGGACGTTCGTCCGGTACGACGGCGAGGGCCGCCCGCCGGTGACCGACGGTCCGTTCGCCGAGACGAAGGACCTCATCGCCGGCTGGATGGTGATCGACGTCGACAGCTACGAGCGCGCCGTCGAGCTGGCCGGAGAACTGTCGGCCGCCCCCGGGGCCGGCGGGAAGCCGATCCACGAGTGGCTCGAATTGCGCCCGTTCCTGGCCGCGCCGCCCACCATCACGGAGTGAACGCAGCGATGGACGAGGCTCGGCTCCGGAGCCTCACCCCGGGCGTGCTCGCAGTCCTCGTCCGCCGCGGAGCCGACTTCGCGGCGGCCGAGGACGCCGTACAGGACGCGCTGGTCGAGGCGGTACGCACCTGGCCGGCCGCCCCTCCCCGGGACCCCAAGGGCTGGCTGGTCACCGTGGCCTGGCGGCGGTTCCTCGACGCGACCCGGTCGGACGTCGCCCGTCGCCGTCGTGAGGACCTGATCGAAGAGGAACCGCCGCCCGGTCCCACTCCCGCGGTGGACGACACGCTCCAGCTCTACTTCCTGTGCGCACACCCCTCCCTGACGCCGTCCTCGGCGGTCGCGCTCACGCTCCGCGCCGTCGGCGGGCTGACCACCCGCCAGATCGCCCGGGCGTACCTGGTGCCCGAGGCGACCATGGCGCAGCGGATCAGCCGGGCCAAGCGCACCGTCTCCGGCGTGCGCTTCGACCGCCCCGGCGACGTCGCCACCGTGCTGCGTGTCCTGTACCTGGTCTTCAACGAGGGCTACTCGGGCGATGTCGACCTCGCCGCCGAAGCGATCCGGCTCACCCGGCAGGTCGCGGCCCGGGTCGACCACCCCGAGGTCGCGGGACTGCTCGCCCTCATGCTGCTCCACCATGCCCGGCGCGCCGCCCGCACCGCGCCGGACGGCAGCCTGGTGCCGCTCGCCGAGCAGGACCGCGGCCGATGGGACACCGGGTCGATCGCCGAGGGCGTCGACATCCTGCACGCGGCTCTCGCCCGCGACCGGCTGGGCGAGTTCCAGGCCCAGGCCGCCGTCGCCGCGCTCCACGCCGACGCGCCCACTGCCGAGGAGACCGACTGGGTGCAGATCGTCGAGTGGTACGACGAACTCGTACGCCTGACCGACAGCCCGGTCGTCCGGCTCAACCGCGCGGTGGCGGTCGGTGAGGCCGACGGACCGCGGGCCGGCCTGGCGGCGCTCGCGGCGCTGGACGACACACTGCCCCGCCACACCGCCGCGGCGGCGTACCTCCACGAGCGCGACGGCGACCTGGCGACGGCGGCACGGCTGTACGCCGAGGCGGCCCGGAAGGCACCCGATCTCGCCGAGCGCCACCACCTGACGCGCCAGGCCGCCCGGCTCAACGCCCGCCGGAGCCAGTGACGTTCGCGGCTCGGAGTCGACCGACCGCCGACCACCGACCGCCGACCACCGACCACCGACCACCCCGGCCCGGAACACCGTTGCGGCCGTGACACCCACCGGCAGGGTGTTCGATCCAGCCCGGGACGGACGGGAGAGCAGAACACGCCTGCCACATCAGGGAGTTCCGTCGGTTCCAGGGACCCCGAGGGCGCGGACGTCCCCAAGTGGTGACATACCACGCCCTTGTTCTGTTTCCATTGCTCGGTCCGCGAACTGATCAGAAATGCGGCCACGCACCCAACTGCCCGCCGCTGAACGTCTGCTCGCGCCGAAGGTTCCCAGACAAACCGTGGTCGACGCGTCGCGTGCAAGGATGTCGCCCGTGACCACATCGCCTTCCCCACCTGTCGACGAGGGCACGCCTCGCGACCACGGCCCGGGTCCCCGCACCGCCGCCGTGCTCGTGTTCGTGTCCTCGGCCGCAGTCCTGGTGGTCGAGATCGTCGCTTTGCGGCTGCTGGCGCCCTACCTCGGCCTCACCCTCGAGACCAGCACCATGGTGATCGGCATCGCCCTCACCGCGATCGCCCTCGGCTCCTGGCTGGGTGGCCGCATCGCCGACCAGGTCAATCCGCGCCGGCTCATAGGCCCCTCGCTCGGGGTGTCGGGAGTGGTCGTGGCGCTCACCCCCGTCGTCCTGCGCGCCACGGCGGAGTGGGCACCGGCGCTGCTCTTGCTGATCGCGTCGCTGACCATCCTCGTGCCGGGCGCGCTGCTTTCCGCGGTGACGCCGATCGTGACCAAGCTGCGCCTCACCAGCCTCGCCGAGACCGGAACGGTTGTCGGCCGGCTGTCCGGCGTCGGCACCGTCGGCGCCATCGTCGGCACGATCCTCACCGGCTTCGTCCTCGTCTCGCGGTTGCCTGTCAGTGGCATCCTGATCGGCCTCGGAGCACTGCTGGTGGTCGGCTCGGCGCTGGTCGAGTGGCGTACGCGCGGGTGGAGCAGCGCCGCCCTCGCGCTCGTGATCGTTGTCGGCGGCCTCGCCACCGTGGCCGCGCCCGGTGGCTGCGACAGAGAGACCAGGTACCACTGCGCACGGGTCGTCGCAGACCCCGACCGGGGCAGCGGCCGCACACTCGTCCTGGACGGCCTGCGGCACTCCTACGTCGACCTCGACGACCCGACCTTCCTGGAGTTCACGTATGTGCGCGCCATCGCGTCGGTGGTCGATGCCGCCTTTCCCGGACGTGAGCCACTTGCCGCCCACCACCTGGGCGGCGGCGGGCTCACCTTTCCCCGTTACCTCGCGGCCACGCGGCCAGGGACCCGCAGCCTCGTGTCCGAGATCGACAGCGGGGTCCTGCGCGTCAACCGCGACCAACTCGGTCTGGGATCAGGAGCCGGTATCCACGTACGCGCCGAAGACGGCAGGCTCGGCCTGCGGCGACTGGACGCCGGCAGTCGCGACCTCGTCGTCGGCGACGCCTTCGGAGGCGTCAGCGTGCCGTGGCACCTCACTACGGTGGAAGCGATGACGGACGTACGGCGGGTGCTCGACGAGGACGGCCTGTACGTCGCCAACCTCATCGATCACGGCGCTCTGGCCTTCGCACGTGCCGAAGTAGCCACCCTCGGCGAGACCTTCGAGCACGTCGCCCTCGTCGGCGAACCAACCGACATCGGTCTCGACCCGGCCGACACCCCGAAGGGCGGCAATATGGTGGTACTCGCCTCCGACCGACCAGTCGACCTACGGGCGACCCAGGCAACGCTGGACGCCCGGCAAACCGGCTGGAAGATCGCCACCGGCGACGACCTCACTTCCTGGATCGGCGATGCCCGACCACTCACCGACGACTACGCACCCGTCGACCAGCTCCTCCAGCCCTACAGCCCACGGAGCAGCCGGTGACAGGACACACGTCCGTGTTGCAGCTCCGCCGGCAACTGATCGCTGACGAAGCCGAACTCGGGGCTTTCAAGGTCTACGCGGACGGCCCCCGCGAGGACATGGTCGTCCACCAGTAGACTCGTCTGCCATGCGGAATGGCCTCCGCCCACGTTTGCTCCGTCAGGCGTACGGCTCTCGCCAGGAGACAGTCAAGGGATTGCAAAGCACCGCTAACGCTCCAGCTCAGGAAGTGTGTTCCCCACGCAGGCGGGGGTGTTCCGTGGCTGAGGCTGTCGACGAACACGGTCGGGTAGTGTTCCCCACGCAGGCGGGGGTGTTCCGCTCACGCACCTGGTGTAGCCATGCTGTACGTCGTGTTCCCCACGCAGGCGGGGGTGTTCCGCCGCCCAGACCGGCGGTCAGCCGCTCGAAGGCGTGTTCCCGGCGCAGGCGGGGGTGTTCCGATCACTGGTCAAGGCAGGGGCGGTCAGTCAGCGATCTCGCTGATCACGCGCAAGCTGTCGTGCAGCCCGCTGCGCAGGGTCTCGACGGTGCCGACCAGCTCGGCCGGGCTCATCGCCACCAGGTCGACGGCTCTCGCGTGATTCAGGCCCGGCGGGCGATGTCGACGCGGATGCGCTGCTCTTCGGTGAGCCGAACGCGGGTCGCCTCGGGCTCCGTCACTGGGCCGCTCCTTTCGTGCATACCGATCGCCGGCGGGCGCGCGGCAAGGCAGGGTCCGACGCGTCAGCGCAACATGTGCACTCCGCATCTTTCAAGTGACTCAAGCACCCTCATTCGAACGAGTGAATGATTCGGGGCGCCGGTTCCCACGCCTGGGAATGTACGGTACTCGATACAGACTTTCGATCTTGGAGCGGCAACGGTTGAGCAGTGCCGCCGCCGCTAGACCGCCCCACGCTCCTAGCTCACCGCAAAGCTGACGCAGGAGGCCGTCACATTACAGGCCGGGATCGAACGACCGACGCTCAACCGGATCGAGCAAGGGCACGCTGCGGCGCGTATCCACACTGAGATTCAGGTCTCTGAAGTGATCGGTGTCGAACTTGCCGAGCAGATGCGCCGTAGGTAACCCCGGCCTGCCCGAGGGGAGGACACAGACAGGCCGGGGCAGTCGTCCCTGCCCGCGGGCGATCGGCGGGGCCGCGGGCAGGAGGCTTATCGGTCGGAGAGCGTGCGTGGCCGGCACTCCGCGTCGCCGTCGCGATGCTGGTAGTCGTCAGGCCGGGCGCCGCTGGTCGCGAACAGCTGCGGCACGGTCACGGCCTGGCCCGCGATCGGCCGGTCGCAGCGTACGCAGATCCGAACGCCGCTCATCGCCGTCACGGGGTGCCTCCCGTCCACGCGCGCGCCAGCTGCTCAGTGTCCTCGACTGTCCACTCGCCCACGACGGCGACGCCCTCGCCGGCGGCGCAGACGAGGTGCGCGAGGATCGGCCAGCCGGGGCCGGACCCGGCCGGGCGGTGGCCGATGACGGCGTCTGGCTGCGGTGTCGTCTCGGGGCAGAGGGCGCATGCCAGGGTGCTAGCCACGAGACACCTCCCTCTCGGCGTAGGGGTTGCCGGGCGCCGGGGCCACCCGCCAGAACGTCAGCTGTACCGCGCGGAATGAGCGGTGCTCCGGGTACTGGCCGGTGTGCTTCAGCGCCCACACCTCGGCCGGCAGGCGCTCGCCCTCGGTCACACCGGAGGAGTCCCCGCACGTCGTGCACTGCGCCTCATGCAGCGGCTTCGTCGGGGCACCCTCGGATGCGTCTACGCCGAGGTGCCACTCAGCCGCCCTGATGATCGTGCGCGGGCTCATGCGAAGTGCTCCGCCCTCATCGTGCCCAGCAGCGCATACAGCACGGGCACACGGCGCTCCTCCGCGCAGCCCCGATGCGCGTACACCGACAGGCCGGACCCCGACGCGGAGCCGTGCTGCCGGACGCACACGTCCGCGCCTGGCTCAGGGCAGTAGGCGCACTCTCGTTGCCCCTGATCGCTCATATGGTGAGCGTCCCGCGTGGCAGGGGCTGGAACGCTCACAGATTTGTGAGCGTGTGAGCGCTACAACCCGATCCACGCAGCCATGTGAGCGAGAGTGTCAGGCGTGCGGCGAGCGGTGCGCACCAGACCGGATACGGCATCACGCGTGCCGGGGTGGTACCGCGTTTGCTCGGGCGCGGTGCGGCGGGCCTCGAGCAGGTGCCGCAGGGACGACTCGATATGCCCGGTCTCCATTTCCACGACCGCTCGGTCCACGAGATATCGGGCCCGGCGGGACGTGAGCGTCGACTGCGGCAGGCGCAGGGAGCGGGCCTGCTTCAGTCCCGCGTCCCACTGCCGCATGCGGACCTGCGCACCCAGCGCGTGAAGGGCAATGTTCACGTCCCCGAAGGACAGCCAGTGCACGTCCCGCGCGTCCCCGCCGACTGCCTGCGCCAACTCCCGGGCGGCGCCCAGGTGATGCTCGACGGCGGCGGCGTCCTCTGCCCGTGCGGCGACTGCAACTGCGCCGAGGTGTAGCTGTCCTGCAACAGCGAGCGCCTCCCGGGATGTCTCACCGGCGAGCAACGCGTGTCCGGCAGCTACGAGTCGGCGCCCCAGCCCGTCGGCCTCCTGGTGCGAGAGTGCCCGCTTGTACTGGCGTACAGCAGCGAGGTACGGATCGGAGGCCCGCTCGGCAGCCCACCCCATACGGTCGAGGGCAACCGCGGCCAGGTCCTGGTATCCCAGCTTCAGGGCAATGTCGTGTGCTGTGCGGTACGCGGAGGCGAGTGCCTGCCATGCCTGCGTACTCGGGCGTGTCTGCGCAGTATTCGTCAGGTCGGTGACGATGCCGGGCAGGACTTCGGCGGCGGCGCGGAGCCGGGTGGCCCGCACCTGCTGGCAGGCGGTGTCCGCCGCAGCGACGAGGATGGGCTGCGGGGCCGGCGTGGTGGTCGGGTCAGGGGCGAGGTCGAACAGAGTGAGGGACTCGCGGATGGGGCGTACGAGCGCAGCGAGACGGCGCCGCTGGATGCTGGTCAAGTGGTCCGCTCCGGTGAGCAGGGCGACGTCGATCCGGAGGGCACGGGCGACAGCGTCGACGAACTCAGGGCTCGGCGCACGGGCTCCGCATTCGATTTGGTTCAGCAGGCTGTACGAGTAGGGCAGGCGTTCAGCGAGCTGCCTCTGCGTCAGGTGCGCTAAGCGGCGCTGCTGTCGGATGCGGGCACCGGTGCGGTCGTCGTCGGGTGTGGGCATACTGTACTCCGTTCCTGACTCGTCATCTGGAACGCTATCCGCGCCAACCGGCGTTGGACCCGTGCCGCCCCTGATCCCGCTCGGTTCGGGGGCGGTCTCGTGTGATGCCATGTGGGCATGACGAGGACTCTGTACCTGTTCTGCGCGGCCGCGCCGCCGATCTTCCACGTAGCCGGAGTTGTGGAGGACGCACAGGCGCGCGGCTGGGATGTGTGCCTGGGGCTGACGCCGACGGCAGCCGGCTGGCTGGAGGACAGTCTCAGCGGGCTTGAGACGCTGACCGGGCATCCGGTGCGGTCCGCGTACCGGATGCCCGGCGGCGGGGACGTGTGGCCGCAGGCGGACGTGATTGCCTTCGCCCCGATCACAGCCAACAGCTTGAATGCCTGGGCTCTCGGGCTGACCCCGTCGTGGCCGGTCGGGGTCGTAGTCGAGGGGATCGGCAAGCGTATCCCCACGGTGGCGATGCCGTGTGTCAATCAGGCGCTGGCCGCACACCCGCAGGTCGACCGCTCCGTAGCCATGCTGCGCGAGGCCGGGGTGACGGTCCTGCATGGCGCCGGTGGATGGGTGCCGAACCCGTCAGGGCAGGGGCGGCCGGCCGAGTACCCGTGGCACCTCGTGCTCGACGCTGCCGACCGGGCAAGCTGACGTCCAGACATGACGAAAGCGCCCCCTCCCGCCCGTAGGCGAGAGGGGGCTGTTCCCCGCGCAGGCGGGGGTGTTCCGGTGCGGAACTTCTCAGTGCTGGTGCCGCCGGCGTGGTCCCCGCACCAGGGGCACGGCCTGCACCTGCGGGGTTTCCCAGGGGCGGTTCTCGAGCAGGTGCGCCTCAAGCTCCGGATAACGCTCGGTGCGAGTGGTGAGCAGTAACTGCCACTTTTCGCCGGTGCCGAACTCACCCAGGTGCCAGAAGACGGATGTGACGGGGCCGATGATCTGAGCGCCGGCGGCCAGCCGCACACGAACGGCAGTCTCGGCCAACCCGAACGCTTGGTCGCGAGTTTCGGTGGCGGTCGATACCTGCACGAAGTCAGTCATGCTAGCGGCCGGCCATGGGCATGCCGATCGGCCCCTCCCAGCGTCGGCGGGAGGGGCTCGTGGATCCTGGTCGGCCCTTCCGCCGCGGGCGGAGATGCGCAGGGGAACGATCCGGTGGCGAGGGAGACGCGCCGGAGCGTCACCGAATCTGTGCGCGGCCTTCGCCGCGCCGCTTCCCGATGGGGTCACGCCTCTTCGATACTGGACGCCCTTCGTCCCGACAACGACAGGCCGGTGCTCCTGACGAACAATCGGCAAAGTCGGCATTGAGGTCGGACTCGACCCCGCCGCGCACCCCCGAGACGAGACCGCCGTCGACCGCCACGCGCCAGGAACCCCTACAGACCCACTGACCGGGTAAGAGCTGCTCCAGGGCCCTGACCGGCCACGCCACCACCTTCCAGGAGGAACAGTTGAGGATGCTCATCAATGTGCCGGAGACCGTCGTCGCGGACGCGTTGCGCGGGATGGCTGCCGCGCACCCCGAGTTGGCCGTGGACGTGGACAACCGGGTGATCGTGCGGCGGGACGCGCCGGTCGCGGGGAAGGTGGCGCTGGTTTCCGGGGGCGGGTCGGGGCACGAGCCGTTGCACGGCGGGTTCGTCGGACCCGGGATGCTCGACGCGGCGTGCCCCGGGGAGGTGTTCACCAGCCCGGTGCCCGACCAGATGGTGCGGGCCGCCTCCGCTGTCGACAGCGGCGAGGGCGTGCTGTTCGTCGTGAAGAACTACACGGGTGACGTCCTGAACTTCGACATGGCCGCCGAGCTCGCGGAGGACGAGGGCGTACGGCTGGGGCGGGTCCTGGTCGACGACGACGTGGCCGTGACGGACAGTCTGTACACGGCCGGGCGGCGCGGCACCGGGGCGACCCTGTTCGTGGAGAAGATCGCCGGGGCCGCCGCCGAGGAGCGGGCTCCGCTGGAGCGGGTCGAGGCGATCGGCCGGCAGGTCAACGCGTCGTCCCGCAGCTTCGGCGTGGCGCTGAGCGCCTGCAGCACTCCGGCGAAGGGCGGGCCCACCTTCGACCTGCCGTCCGGTGAGCTGGAGTTGGGCGTCGGCATCCACGGCGAGCCGGGGCGGGAGCGCCGGCCGATGATGACGTCGCGGGAGATCGCCGACTTCGCCGTCGACGCCGTCCTGGAGGATCTGCGCCCCTCGGGCCCGGTGGTCGCCCTCGTCAACGGCATGGGCGCGACACCGCTGCTGGAGTTGTACGGCTTCAACGCGGAGGTCCAGCGGGTACTGGCCGAGCGGGACGTGCCCGTGGCCCGTACCCTCGTCGGCAATTATGTGACGTCTCTCGACATGGCCGGCGCGTCCGTGAGCCTCTGCCAGGTGGACGAGGAGTTGCTCAGGCTCTGGGACGCGCCGGTGCGGACCCCTGCGCTGCGCTGGGGCTCGTGACGGGCTCCGGGCCGTACCACCGTCCTTCGAACCGATCGACTGACCAGGGAGTTCCTGTGCTTGACGCCGACTTCTTCTTCCGCTGGCTGGCCGCCGTCGCCGCGGCCGTGGACCGGGAGGCGGACCGACTGACCGAGTTGGACTCGGCGATCGGTGACGCGGATCACGGCAGCAATCTCCGGCGCGGTTTCGCGGCCGTCGGCACCGCGCTGGAGAAGGAGCCGCCGGCGACGCCCGGCGCGGTCCTGATGCTGGCCGGACGGCAGTTGGTGTCGACGGTCGGCGGCGCGTCGGGCCCGCTGTACGGGACGCTGCTGCGGCGTACCGGCAAGGCGCTGGGCGATGACACGGAGGTGACGCCCGCGCGGCTCGCCGACGCGCTGCGGGCGGGAGTCGCCGCGGTGGCGCAGTTGGGCGGCGCGAAAGCGGGCGACAAGACGATGCTGGACGCACTGGAGCCTGCGGTGGCGGCGCTCGGCGACAGTACGGAGTCGTTCGCCGCGGCCCGCGAGGCCGCCGAGCAGGGGGCGCTGGCGACGGTGCCGCTGCAGGCGCGCAAGGGCAGGGCGAGCTACCTCGGTGAGCGCAGCATCGGCCACCAGGATCCGGGGGCCACGTCGTCCGCCTTGCTGGTCGCCGCGCTCGCCGAGGCGGTGGAGGCGGCATGAGCGACGGCGGGCAGGTCGGGATCGTGCTGGTCTCGCACAGCAGGGAGGTCGCCGCCGCGGTGGCCGAACTGGCCAAGGGGCTCGCGGGTGGCGGCGGTACGGCCCCGGTGGCGCCGGCCGGCGGCACACCGGACGGCGGTCTCGGCACCAGTGCGGAGCTGATCACCGCGGCGGCGGAGCGGGTCGACGGCGGCGCGGGCGTCGCGGTCCTGGTGGACCTGGGCAGCGCCGTACTGACGGTCAAGGCCCTGCTGGCCGAGGGCGGCGAACTCCCGGACGGGACCCGGCTGGTGGACGCGCCGTTCGTGGAGGGCGCGGTGGCGGCGCTGGTGACGGCCTCCGCGGGGGGTGACCTGGAGGCGGTGGAGGCCGCGGCCTCGGAGGCGTACGACTACCGCAAGGTGTGACGTCCGCCTACCGCCGGGCCACGGCAGGTGTGACGTTCGACTACCGCCAGGTGTGACGTCCGCCTACCGCCGGGCCACGGCAGGTGTGACGTTCGGCTACATCCAGGTGTGACATGCGGCTACCGCACGGGTGACGTTCGCCTACCGGAACCGGAAGGTGTGACGTTCGGTTACCACGTACGCCGCCGCGGGGCGCGCCCCGCGGCCGGGGTGTGGCGCACGGCTCACTCCGGCCGCGGGCGGGTGCGCCCGTGCGCGGCTTGTATGTCGCTGGTTGGCGCATTACTGTCACGGGGCCTTGGTGTTCGGGAAACCGGTGCAGTACCGGTGCGGCCCTCGCCACTGTGATCGGGAAGTCCGGCTCCGACCCCTCACGGGGAGCCACTGGGACACCGCGCCTGCGCGGTGCCCGGGAAGGCGGAGTACGGGCGGCATGACCCGTCAGCCAGGAGACCGGCCAGGGTGCGTTGTCCATCCACGAGGTGCTGGAGAGGGTCTCCCACATCATGCACATAGCCGAGGGGTATCTGCCCCCGTTGCACGCGGCCGCCTGGGGCGTCGCGTCCGCCCCGTTCGTCGTCCACGGAGTACGCGCCCTGACTCGCGAGGTCAAGGCCAATCCCGATTCCACCCTGCTGCTCGGAGCTGCGGGCGCTTTCACGTTCGTCCTGTCTGCCTTGAAGATCCCGTCGGTGACCGGCAGCTGCTCGCACCCGACCGGCACCGGTCTCGGCGCGATCCTGTTCAGACCGCCGGTCATGGCGGTGCTCGGCACGATTACGCTGCTCTTCCAGGCCCTGCTGCTGGCGCACGGCGGTCTGACCACGCTCGGCGCCAACGTCTTCTCGATGGCGGTCGTCGGCCCCTGGGCGGGGTACGGAATCTACCGGCTGCTGCGCGGGTTCGAGGCGCCGCTGATGGTGAGCGTGTTCTTCGGCGCGTTCACCGCCGACCTGTCCACGTACTGCATGACCACCGTGCAGCTGGCGCTCGCGTTCCCCGACCCGGGCAGCGGTGTGGCGGGCGCGCTGGCGAAGTTCGGCGGGATATTCGCGGTCACGCAGCTGCCGCTGGCCGTCAGCGAGGGCCTGCTCACCGTGCTGGTGATGCGGCTGCTCAGCCGGTCCAGCAAGGGAGAACTGACCAGGCTGGGCGTGCTGGTCGCGGGTACGAAGAAGGAGGCCGCGGTCCGATGAGCCGTAACGCGAGAATCAACACCCTGCTCCTGCTGGTCGTGGCGGCCCTGGCCGTTCTGCCCCTGGTCCTGGGGCTCGGGGACCACAAGGAGGAGCCGTTCGCCGGCGCCGACGGGGAGGCCGAGGCGGCGATCACGGAGCTCGAACCGGACTACGAGCCCTGGTTCTCCCCGCTGTACGAACCGCCGTCCGGCGAGGTCGAGTCGGCGCTGTTCTCCCTGCAGGCGGCGCTCGGCGCGGGTGTACTGGCGTACTACTTCGGGCTGCGCCGGGGTCGGCGGCAGGGAGAGGAACGGGCAAGGGCAGCCGCCGAGGACTCGGACACCACCGCGCCGGCGGCGTAGCCGCCGATGCTTCCCATCGACGTGGCGGCGCACAGCAGCAGCTGGCGCCGCCGCCACCCGGGCGAGAAGGCCGCCCTCGGGATCGGCCTTACGGTGACGGCCGTCTGCCTGCCGCCGTGGCCCGGCGCCGTCCTCGTCGCCGCGGCCACACTCGCCGTACTGCTCGGTCCGGCGGGGGTGGCGCCGCGTCGGCTCTGGAGGGCGTTCCGGATCCCGCTGGGGTTCTGTGTCACCGGCGCCGTACCTCTGCTGTTCTCCGTGGGCGGCCCGGACGGCCTGGTCGCGTTCGCGCCCGACGGGCCGGGACACGCCGTGCGGCTGCTGTTGCGCACGTCGGCTGCCTCGCTGGGCGTGCTGCTGTTCGCCTTCACGACGCCGGTGTCCGACGTGCTGCCGCGGCTCGTGAAGGCCGGCGTGCCGCCCGCGGTCGTCGACGTGGCGCTCGTGATGTACCGCATCAGTTTTCTGCTGCTCGACGCCGTCGGCAATATCCGCCAGGCCCAGGCCGCCCGCCTCGGCCACACGACCAGAGCCGCGGCGTGGCGCTCGCTCGCGGGGCTGGGGGCGACGGCCTTCGTACGCGCCTTCGACCGGGCGGGCCGGTTGCAGACGGGGCTCGCGGGCCGCGGCTACGACGGCACCCTGCGCGTGCTGGTGCCTGCGGCCACGGTGTCCCGCCCGTTCCTCGCCGGGGTCGCCGCGCTGCTGACGGGAATCGTCGTCCTCACTCTCGTACTCGAAAGGTACGCCCTGTGATCGTGGAACTCGTCGACGCCGGTTACGCCTACGAGGACGGCCCCGCCGTGCTCAGCGGCGTCGGTCTGGGCCTCGCGGAGGGCAGGTCGACCGCGCTGCTGGGACGCAACGGCAGCGGCAAGACGACCCTGCTGCGGCTGCTGAGCGGCGGGCTGCGGCCCGCGACGGGTGGGCTGCGCCTGTGCGGCGAGCCGGTGACCTACGACCGGGCGGGGCTGACCCGGCTCCGTACGACGGTGCAGCTGGTGCTGCAGGACCCGGACGACCAGTTGTTCGCGGCGTCGGTCGAGCAGGACGTGTCGTTCGGTCCGATGAACCTCGGGCTGGAGGAGGCCGAGGTACGGACCCGGGTGGACGAGTCTTTGGCCGCGATGGACATCGTGGCGCTGCGGGACCGGCCAACCCATCTGCTCTCGTACGGGCAGCGCAAGCGGGCCGCGATCGCCGGCGCGGTGGCGATGCGGCCGCGGGTGCTGATCCTGGACGAGCCGACGGCGGGGCTGGATCCGCACGGGCAGGAGCGGCTGCTCGAGGTGCTCGGCGGTCTGCGCGCAGGCGGCACGACGGTGGTCATGGCGACGCACGACGTCGACCTCGCCCTGCGCTGGGCGGACGACGCCGCCGTGCTGACACCGGACGGCCTGCGGACCGGGCCGGCGCGCGAACTCCTCTCGGACCGGGCGCTGCTGGAGGCGGCGCGGCTGCGTATGCCGTGGGGGACGGCGGTCGCTCAGCTGCTGCGGGCGCAGGGGCTGCTCGGTGCGGGCGAGGGGCCGCGGACGGCGGAGGAGCTGGCGGCCTGGACGCTGGACGCCTCCCCCGGCCCGCCTCTCCCCGGTACCGGTCCTGCGCCCCGGGCCACTTCCCGCGGCTGACACCCGGGCACGCCACGCCCCTGCCCCGCCCTCGCCCCCGGCTGGCGCCCCGCACCCCGCCGCGTCACGCCGCCGCCGCGTCGCGCCATGCCGACTCCCGGAGCAGACGCAGCCCGTTGAGGCCCACGAGGACCGTGGAGCCCTCGTGGCCCGCGACGCCGAGAGGGAGTGGGAGGTGCCAGGCCAGGTCCCAGACGACCAGGACGCCGATGCACACCGAGGCGATCACGAGATTCTGTACGACCAGTCGGCGGGCCCGCCGCGACAGGGCCACGACCGCCGGGACGGCGGCCGCCTCGTCCCGTACGACGACGGCATCCGCGCTCTCCAACGCCAGGTCGGAGCCGGCCCGCCCCATGGCGACACCGGCGCTCGCCGCCGCCAGCGCGGGCGCGTCGTTGACGCCGTCGCCGACGACCAGGACCTTGTCACCGGCCTGTTCCCATTCCCGTACGGCTGCGACCTTGTCCTGCGGCAGCAGTCCGGCCCGTACGTCGGTGATGCCGACCTCCGCCGCCACTCGCGCCGCCGCCCGCGGATTGTCACCGGTGAGCAGCGTCGGCCCGGTGCCGGTGAGCCTGGCGAGGGCGGCGACGGCCTCCGGTGCGCCGGCCCTGAGCCGGTCGTCGACGGCCAGCACGGCGACGGGTTCGCCGTCCACCTCGACCACGACCGCCGTACGGCCGCCGGTCTCCGCCTCCGTAACCGCCTCTGCCACCGCTTCCGCAACCGCCTCTGCGCCCGACGAGCCTGCGCCGGCCGGCAGCGCGGCGGGACTGCCCACGCGTACCCTGCGGCCCGCGACGAGCGCCGACACCCCACGTCCCGGCATCGAGTCGAACTCCCGTGCCTCCGGGAGCCGCAGGCCGCGTTCTCGGGCCGCCGCGACGACCGCGCGGCCGAGCGGGTGCTCGCTGTGGATCTCGGCCGCGGCGGCGAGGGTCAGCGCGGTGTCCGCGTCGATGCCGCCTGCCGGCAGGGGGTGCACCCCTGCGACGCGCGGCGCCCCTTCGGTCAGCGTGCCGGTCTTGTCGAGCGCGACCCGTGTGACGGACGCCAGACGCTCCATCGCCACGGCGGACTTGACGAGCACTCCGTGGCGGCCGGCGTTGGCGATCGCCGAGAGCAGCGGCGGCATGGTGGCGAGAACGACGGCGCACGGCGAGGCCACGATCATGAACGTCATGGCTCGCAGCAGTGTGGCGGTGAAGTCGGCCCCGAAGGCGAGCGGCACGGTCAGCAGGGCGAGTGTGGCGACCACGACGCCGGTGGAGTACCGCTGTTCGATCTTCTCGATGAACAACTGGGTGGGCGCCTTGGTCGCGCTCGCCTCCTCGACCATGGCCACGATCCGCGCGATCACGGATTCGGCGGCGTCCGTGTCGACACGGACGCGCAGGGAGCCGGTTCCGTTCAGCGTGCCGGCGAAGACGGTGTCACCGGCGGTGCGCGCGACGGGGAGCGGCTCGCCCGTGATGGTCGCCTGGTCGACCTCGCTGGCGCCCTCCACCACCGTTCCGTCGGCGGGCAGCCGCTCTCCCGGCCGTACGAGCACCGTGTCGCCGACCCGCAACTCCGCCACGTCCACCGCTTCTTGGCCGCCGTCCGTGAGGCGTACGGCGCGGGCAGGGGCGAGGTCGAGCAGGCCGCTGACGGAGTCGGCGGTGCGGCGGGTGGCGAGCGCCTCCAGCGCGCCGGACACGGCGAAGATGACGATCAGCAGCCCGCCGTCGAGGAACTGCCCGATCGCCGCGGCCCCCGCCGCGGCGACGACCATCAGCAGGTCCACGTCGAGGGTCTTCTCGCGCAGGGCCTGGAGTCCGGCCCAGCCCGGTTCCCAGCCGCCGGCCGCGTAGCAGAGCGCGTAGAGGGGGCCCCAGGCCCAGGCCGGAGCGCCGCCGAGATCGAGGGGCAGGGCGCACAGGAACGCGGCGGCGGACAGTGCCGCCCAGCGGACCTCGGGCAGTGCGAAGAGCCGTGTGCGCCGTCGGACCGGCGCCGCGGGCGGGGTCGCGGCGGACGTGGGGGCGTCGGGGTCGCGTACCGGCGCGGCGGGCGAGGACGTCGGAGACGTCGGGGGGACCATCGGGAGCACACCTCTTCCATGGGTTCTCGGGTTCCGGGAACGGGGGTGAACGGAACCCGGCGCGAACACCATAGCGGAATACATGAAGAGGTCTTCATTCATACGTGCTGAGGCACGGCTACCATGTGGCCCATGGGACACGGAGTCAGCGACGACAGGGCCACCCCGGCCACTCATCTGGACGCGGACTCCGCCGCGACCATCGCCGCGACCCTCCAGGCTCTGGCGACGCCCTCCCGCCTGATGATCCTGACCCGGCTGCGCCAAGGGCCCTGCGGGGTGACCGA
The DNA here is from genome assembly GCF_040706335.1 of Streptomyces sp. NPDC048389. Lineage (NCBI taxonomy): Bacteria > Bacillati > Actinomycetota > Actinomycetes > Kitasatosporales > Streptomycetaceae > Streptomyces > Streptomyces sp. NPDC048389. The sequence goes on from NZ_JBEZKP010000075.1 coordinate 16,555, forward strand.
ACTGGCGGAGGCCGTCGACATGGAGCAGTCCGCCGTCTCCCACCAACTGCGGCTGCTGCGCGCGCTGAGCCTGGTCTCGGGCACCCGGCAGGGCCGCCGTATCGAGTACAGCCTGTACGACAACCATGTCGCCCAGCTCCTCGACGAGGCGGTCTACCACATCGAGCACCTCAGGCTGGGCGCACGGGACATGCCCGGACCGGCCGGCCCGGAGCAGGACCCCGTGTAGGCGCGCTGTCGGCGGCGTGCAGGGGAGTACCGGAATCCTGGCGGACGTTCCTTGCCACCGCCCCGACTGGAGTCCCCCGATGTCCCAGCCACTGCCGGTCCGGTACATCCGCGTCACCGCGGTCCGCCGGCTGACCCCGCACATGATCCGCGTCTCCTTCGGCGCCCCTGATCTCGCCGACCTGGGCGTCGACGGCCCCGACCGGCAGGTCAAGCTGTACTTCCCCCGCTCCGGCCGCGAGGCTCCCCGGCTGCCCGACCCGGGCACCGGCAACGGCGACGTGATGCGCTGGTACGCCGCGTACTCGGCGATCCCGGAGAACGAGCGCCCCTGGATGCGCAGTTACACGGTCCGCGCACACCGGCCGCACGAGGCGGCGATCGACATCGACTTCGTGCTGCACGACGACGCCGGACCGGCGACCCGGTGGGCGGCCTCGGCCGCCCCGGGCGACACGCTCGGCATGTTCGGCCCTTCCGCGTACTTCGCCCCGCGCCGGCCACACGCCGATGCCGACTGGATGCTGCTGGCCGGTGACGAGTCGGCGCTGCCCGCGATCGGAACCCTGCTGGAGGCACTGCCGGCCGGGTCCAGGGCGGTGGCGTACGTCGAGGTGCCCGAGCGGGCCGACGAGCAGTCGTTCGACACGCCCGCCGAGGTGACGGTCCACTGGCTGCACCGGCACAGGCGGTCGGCACCGCCGGCCGTGCACGGAGAGCTGCTGATCGATGCCGTACGCGGTGCGGCGTTCCCCGACGGGCCGGTACGGGCGTGGCTCGCCGGGGAGGCGGGTGCGGTGCGGGCGATGAGGCGGCATCTGGTCCAGGAGCGCGGACTCGCCAAACCGGCAGTGGAGTTCAGCGGCTACTGGCGGGCGCGGCTCAGCCAGGACGACGCACCGACCGAGGAAGACCTGGCGGAGGCCCGGGAACGCCTCGCCGACGCCAAGCCGGCTCCCTGACGAACCGCGGCCCACTGACCGCCCCCCGGCCGACATCCCGGCGAACCACGATCCTCGCGCCGGGGCAGCGGCGTGAGGATCACGGCAGAGCAGCGACGTCGCAGCGTCCCGGCATCCTGTCGCCCCGCAGTCGCGGCATCCCGCCGCCCCGGCGTCCCGGCGGACCTTGGCTCCCCGACAGCGCCCTGGCACCCCCGTGCCTCCCTAGCCGGCACCCGGCGCGCTGCCGGAGATCAGGGCTGTGGCTTCCCGCAAGGACAGAGAGCCGCCCTCCGCGTACGCCGACTCGTACGCCTGCTCCCCCAGCACGCCACGCAGGTCGCTCTCCGCCCGCCCGCGCACCTCGGACTCGTCGGCGAACGGCCGGAAGCCGAGCCCGCCGGCCACCCGGTCGCCCGCGTCGTACGCGCCCAGGAGCCGTGCCCCGTCCACAGCCTCGCCGACGTGCGCCGCCGCCCATGCCGCGCACAGGAACTGATCACTGATCAGGTGCGGTGCCACCATGATGGCGAACCACTCCAGCCGCCGGACCGCCTGCTCGGCGCGGGAACGGGCGCCGGCGAAGTCCCCTTCGAGGCAGTCGAGCCAGCCGTGGGTGCCGACCAGGGCCGCAGAGAACAGTGCCGGTCCGGCTTCGGTCAGCTCCGCCTCGATCAGCCGCAGCTCCGACCGGGCGAGCGCGAGGCGGCCGGTGCGTCCGTAGTGCTGCACCAGCAGTACGCGGGCCGTGCTCACGACTTCCGCGGCCGCGAAACGCCCGGACTCCCGCACCGCCTCGACGAGTTGGCGTTCCGCCTGCTCCCGTTCGGCAGCCGTCCCGGCCGTCTTCAGGCGCGCCGAGGCGAGCCGCGCCTTGAACACGGGGACCTGTGCGTCCGCCTCGACGCGAGCGGAGCTTTCCATCGCCCGCTCGAAATCGGCCGCCGCCTCGCGGTGCATGCCCGCGCCCTCCAACGCCTCCCCACGGGCCGAGAGCGACTCGGCGATCCCCCAGTGGTCGCCCACCGCCTCGAACAGCGCCAGCGCCCGTCCGGCGTCGCGCAGCGCGTGGCCTGGGCCACCGCGCCGAGCGCCCGGCAACCGCGCCCTCATCAGGAGGGTGAACGCCAGCTCCCAGCCGTCGTCCCCACCATCCCGGCCCGCACCGCCCCGATCGGCCCCGTCGTCTCCGCCGAACTCGTCGACCACGGCGTCCAAGGTCTCCGCGAGACCGGCGAACCCGCCGGTCATCAGCCGGGCGAAGAACCACATGGACGCCGGCTGCCGGCGCAGCTGCGGCAGCCCCGGCCGGTAGGCGGCCACGACCGCGCGCAGAAACGCCTGGGTCCCGGGCTCCGACAGCCCCGTCCCGTCGTCCTCTGTGGACGCCAGGGCCATCAGCCGCACTCCGCGGCGCGCCTCCCACACCACCTCCTCCGGCCACGGAGGCGGGGCCGCCGTGACCGGGTCGGGCAGCGGCACGGCCGGGCGGACCGGCTCGGCGAACGGGTCCGGTCCGAGGCCGGCGACGGCGGGCGACCAGACACGGGCGTCCGCCTGGTGTCCGCGCTGCTGCCAGAACCAGTTCATCGACAGCACCAGGCAGAGCGCCTCCTGCTCCTCCTTGTGGCGTACGGCGGTGGTCAGCGCGGCGCGTACGTTGTCGAGTTCGGCCTCGAACCGGTCCAGCCATGCGGTCTGCCCGGGGCCGCGCAGCCCCGGGTCACCGGTGCGGGCGAGTTCGCGGTGGACCCGCATGTGGAGCAGTTCGACACGTTCGCGTTCACCGGCCTCGGCCAGGCGCTGCCGGGCGTACTCCGCGACGGTCTCCAACAACCCGTAGCGCATCCCGTCGGGGCCGCCCGGAACGGCGATCACCAGCGATTTGTCGACGAGCGACGTGAGCGAGTCGAGTGCGTCCGCGCCGCAGACGGCCTCCGCACGCTCCAGGGTGCAACCGCCCGAGAAGACCGAAAGCCTGCGCAGCACGGCCCGTTCGGACTCGTCGAGCAGGTCCCAGGACCAGTCGACGACCGCGCGCAGGGTCTGCTGGCGCGGCAGCAGGGTACGGCTGCCGCCGGTCAGCAGACGGAAGCGGTCGTCGAGCCGGTCGGCGATCTGGCGTGGCGTCAGGCTTCGCAGCCTGGCGGCGGCGAGCTCCAGCGCGAGAGGCAGCCCGTCGAGCCTGCCGCAGATCTCGGCGCAGGCCACCGGGTCGTCCGCGACGGTGAAGCCCGGCCTGGCGGCTGCACCCCGGTCGCCGAGCAGGCGCAGCGCCACGTCCTGCGGGAGCGGGCCGACGCCGCGGAGGGTTTCCCCCGGCACTCCCAGCGGTTCGCGGCTGGTGGCGAGGACCCGTACGCCGGGGCAGCGGGTGAGCAGCGCCTCGGCGAGGCGGGCGGCGGCGTCGACCACATGCTCGCAGTTGTCGAGCACCAGGAGCATGCGACGCCGGGCGCAGTGTTCCACCAGTTGCGCCAGTGGATCGCGGACCGGTGTGTCGGCCGGGCCGCGCACCTGCGTGGTGCGGGCTCCGAGTGCGGTCAGGACGGCCTCGGGCACGGTCGCCTCTTCGCGTACGGGTGCCAGTCCGGCAACCCACACACCGTCCGGCACGTCGCCGTGCGCGCCGGGGGCGCCGGCCGCGGCGGCGGCCTCGAACGCCAGACGGGTCTTGCCCGCCCCGCCGGGGCCGAGCAGCGTCACGAGTCGGCTGCGGCGCAACTCGACGGCCAGCGCCGCCAGTTCCTCCTCGCGGCCGACGAACGAGGTCAGCCTGGCCGGGATGGTGCCGCCGCCGGACCCGCGGCCGGTGCGATCCGCCCGGCCGGCGTGCGGCGCCGCATCCTCGCCGGTGAGCAACTGCGCGTGCAGCGCCCTCAGTTCGGCGCCGGGGTCGGCGCCGAGCCGGTCCGCGAGCCGCGCCCGCGCCTCCTCGTACGCCTGAAGCGCCTCCGCGTTCCGACCCGCCGCCTGCAGAGCCCGGATCAGCAGGGCGTGCAGGGGTTCGTCCAGCGGCGCGTCCGCCGTGAGGGCGGCGATCTCCGCGAGCACCTGCTCCGCCCTTCCGAGCGCCACCTCGACGGCGAGACGGTGCCGGTGCGCCTGGGAGCGGCGCCGCTCCGCCCGTACGGCCGACGGGTCGAGGTGTCGCCCCGGCAGGTCCGCGAGGGCCGGCCCGCGCCACAGGGCGAGCGCCTCGTCGAGCACGGCGGCCGCGGCGGCCGGCTCGCCGGCGTCCAGGGCGGCCGCGCCCTCGGACGCGAGCCGTTCGAACCGGAACAGGTCGATGTCCTCCGGCCCGGCGGCGAGCCGGTATCCGCCCGGTGCCGACTCCACGGCCTCCCGGCCGAGCGCCCGGCGCAGCCGCCCCACGAGGGCCTGGAGCGCGGCCGCCTCGTCGGCGGGCCGGTCGCCCTCCGCCCACACCTGGGCCACCAGCTCCCCGGGCGTCACCGGCCGGCCGGCACTCGCGGCCAGCGCCACGAGCAGCGCCCGCAGCCGGCTCCCGGACAGGGGCACGCCGGAGCCGTCGGGGCGCAGCACGTGAGTGGCGCCGAGGACGAGGTAGCGGTAGGTCACCGCCTCATTGTCCCCGGACGCGGCGTGGGATCCGAAGCCCCCGGGGAGCGGCCGCTCCGCCCGGCTCGGCGGTCCTCGAACCCGGGGCAGAGACGCATGCCGGCGCGGGCGCGGACCGCCGGCCCGAACCCGTGGCCCCGGCGCCGGCGCGGACCGCCGCCTGAACCCGTGGCCCCGGCGCGGACCGCGGGCCGCGGGCCGGGCTCGTGGCCGCCGGTCCGCCCGGCCCGCCCCGGAACCGGCCTGGCAGACTGAGGGCATGTCCGCTCCCCGCCGTCTGTGCCCGGTGTGCCGCCGTGAGATCGCCGTGGTGGCGGGCCGGTTCGCCCGCCACGACCCGGCCGGTGCGCGGGTGGGCGCGGAGCTGGTGTCCTGCCCGGGGTCGCGTCGGCAGGCGCCGCTCGATCCGGCGCTCCAGCCGTCCCTCGACGGCAGTGTCGTGACGGCGTTCCCGGGCCAGCTGTCGCTCTTCTGACGGCCGGGCGTCCGTTCCCCGCTCCGTGCGCCTCCCGCTCCGTGCGCGCCACGCCGCCTGTCCGCATGCTGTCGGGACAGGACAGCACCGCCCCTCACCAGGTAGATTGGTCTACACCACTTATCGGGTGCATACAGAGACAGGGATCTTCGTGGAAGTTGTCATCGTTCCGGACTCCGCCTCGGGTGGCGAGCTGATCGCCGAAGCCATGGCCGACCTGCTGCGACGCAAGCCCGACGCCCTCCTCGGTGTCGCCACGGGATCGACCCCGCTGCCGATCTACGACGCCCTCGCGGCGAAGGTCGCGGCCAAGGAGGTCGACGCCTCGCGGGCTCGTATCTGCCAGCTGGACGAGTACGTGGGCCTACCCACCGGGCACCCCGAGTCGTACCGCTCGGTGGTACTGCGCGAGGTCGTCGAACCGCTCGGGCTGGACCAGGACTCCTTCATGGGCCCCGACGGCTCGGCCGAGGACGTCGCCGCCGCCTGCGTCGCCTACGACCGCGCGCTGACCGAGGCCGGCGGCGTGGACCTCCAGCTCCTGGGCATCGGCACGGACGGCCACATCGGCTTCAACGAGCCCTGCTCCTCGCTCGCCTCCCGCACCCGGATCAAGACGCTCACGCAGCAGACCCGGGTCGACAACGCCCGGTTCTTCGACGGCGACATCGAACAGGTCCCGCACCACGTCATCACCCAGGGCATCGGCACCATCCTGGAGGCCCGCCACCTGGTACTCCTCGCCACGGGCAAGGCCAAGGCCGACGCCGTCGCCCTCGCCGTCGAGGGCCCGCTCTCCGCCCTGGTCCCGGCGTCCGCGCTGCAGCTCCACCCGCACGCGACCGTCGTGGTCGACGAGGCGGCGGCCTCCGGCCTGAAGCTCGCCGACTACTTCCGCGCGACGTACGCGGCGAAGCCTGACTGGCAGGGGATCTGACCCTCCCGGGAACGAGAAGCACGGGTGGGTGGCCGCACCCGGCCACCCACCCGCGGCATTTCGGCCACGGCGACGGCTCCGGCCACCACTTCACCGACCACCTTCACGAGGCCGGCCTCGGCGGGAGCGCCGACCTGGGCTTCGTCGGCCTCGGCGACAGCGGCCCAAACGCCGACCCGGCGGTGATCACCGGCCACAAGGCCCGCGATCGCTCCCCGCCCCCAAGGTCGGAAACTGTCCGACAAGCCCTGGCCGCCGTCCGGGCACCGGTCGAGCACGGCTTCGCGCACCCGAAGAACTGCGTGCTCGGCAAGGTCCGTACCGACCTGAAGTGGGCGATCGCGCCGGTGAGGCCCTGCTGGTCCTGACTGACCGCGAAGGTGCCCGCCGACCCACGATCTTGTCGGGAGTCATACGCCCCGGCCAGCACGAGCGCCTCGAAGCCCCTGCACACCATGCCCGTGACCTGCAACTACAACTGCGCCATGCATACAACTCAATGGCCTTCGACGCCCGGCGTGCTTAAGCTCGGCGGATGACCTTGGAATGGGAACAGGTAATCGTCCACTCGGAAGACCCGGCGACCTTGGGGCAGTGGTGGGCGGAGGCACTTGGCTGGGTTGTCGTCCACTCCTCCGACGACGAGTTCGAGATCCGCCCGGCGCCGGACCGCCTGCCGGGGCTGGACTTCGTCCGGCTCGCTGAGAGCAGGAAGGCCAAGAGCCGACTGCATCTCGACTTCAGACCCGATGACCAGGAGGCCGAGGTGGCCCGTCTGCTGGCCCACGGTGCACAGCGTGTCGACATCGGCCAGGGTGACCAGTCGTGGGTCGTACTGGCAGACCCCGAAGGCAACGAGTTCTGCATCCTCGGCCAGCGGCGCCAGTAACGCTCCCGCACCCCCGGACGGCCAGGCGGCCGTCGGGACTCAGAACACCTCGGCCATGCATCGAGGGCTGCCGGAGCGGGCAATCCTGGCGTCTCGGGTGACCAGCGGCACCAGGAGCCCCTCCGCCGGCGCGATACGTCGCGTCGTAGGCGGGCAGGTTCACGTTCCGCTCACGCACCCGGGGCACGACCGGCAACGCCTGATGGTGCGCCGTGATCAGATCCGGCCTCGGGCATCCCTGTCCCCTCCCCGCGATCCGGTGACGTACCAGCACAGCGACGGATCGCAGGCGGACCCTCACGACAGACGCAGCAGCCCCAGGAACCGCCCCCGGCCACCCAGTCAGACGCTTTTCCCCAGCCGATCGCCGATCGAGCCGAGCGCGGTGACCGTGAACCACCCGTGGGAAGGCGTACGGCTCCCAACGGTTGGCCCGTGGCAGCGGGCTCGGTGGGCTCGGGTCGGGCGGCCCTCACTCCGGTGTGTTCCGTGACGGCGTGCCGTACTGCGGATCAGAGGCCGGGCCGGTGACGCCGGCGGCCGGAGCCGGGGTCAGGACGGTGACGGGTGTTCCTGGTCAGGAGATACGCGGCGAGTAGGGCGAGACCACATCCGGGCACCCAAGCGAGCTGGTACCAGTAGAAGAACGGCACTCCTGCCACCCGCGGGCGCGCACCGCCGTACCACGGGACCCACAACAGTCCTGCCGCAGGAGTAAGGAGCACAACGGCCGCTGTGCCGCGCCGCAGCCGGGAAGGGGCAAACCATGTCACATCACACATTCCTCTCGCCTTCATCAGCGGGTTTGTGCAAGAGTTGCCGACCGGCCGCAACCGGTTGACAGCAAATCTCCAGAAGATTTCCCGCCCGTTTCTGTCATCCGGATCGGCGATCCACGCAACTCGCCCTCAGAGGCTGGTCTACACACGGAGGTGAGCGATGGCGGATGCCGCCATGGTCGCTCCGTTCCTCGCCGTCATCGGCGGGGCCTCACTCGTCGCCGTCACCGCGCGCCGCCTCCACCCGACCGACCGCCTGCCGTCCCTGGAGGGCTGGGCACTGGCCGACCGCAGCCTCGGGCCCGTATGGACGTGGTTCCTGCTGGGCGGCACGATCTTCACCGCGTACACCTTCACCGCCATACCGGGACTGGCGTACGGTGTCGGCGCCCCTGCGTTCTTCGCGGTGCCCTACACCGTGATCCTCTGCCCGCTCGCCTTCGTCCTGCTGCCGCGCCTTTGGAACGTGTCCCGCCGCCACGGTTACATCACCGTCGCCGACTTCGTCCGCGGGCGCTACGGATCGTCGCTTCTGGCCCTCGCGGTCGCACTGACCGGCATCCTCGCCACCATGCCGTACCTGGCGCTGCAATTGGTCGGCATTCGTGCCGTGCTCGTCGCGGGCGGCCTCTACCCACGGGGTACCGCCGGCGACCTGGTGATGGTCGTGCTCTTCGCCGGGCTCGCGGTGGCGACGTACCGCTACGGGCTGCGCGCCCCCACGGTCATCGCGGCCCTCAAGGCGGTCGCCGTGTTCACCTCCGTAGGCGTCGTGTGCTGGCTGGCCCTGAAGGGTCTCGGCGGCCCGGCAGCTGTCTTCGACAGGGCTGCCCTCCGGGCCGCCGAGGCCGGCGACGCCTCACTGATTCTGGCTCCCGGACAGCAGTCCGCCTACGCCACGCTCGCCCTGGGCTCCGCCCTGGCCCTGCTGATGTACCCGCACGTGCTCGTCGCCGGCTTCGCCGCCTCCGGCCCCGACGCTCTGCGGAAGGCCACGGTCGCATTGCCCGCATGGACCGCGCTGCTCGCCCTCTTCGGTCTTCTCGGCATCGTCGCGCTGGCTGCGGGCGTACGCGCCCCGGCGGGCGGCGCCGAGTCGGCCGTTCCGATGCTGGTGGACCGGCTCATGCCCGCGCCGCTGGCCGGGCTGGTGTTCGCCGCGATCACCGTGGGGGCGTTGGTCCCGGCCGCCGTGATGTCGATCGCAGCCGCCACATCCTTCGTACGCAACGTCTATGTCGAATACGTTCATCCGACGGCCACGCCGAAACGGCAGGTGCGCGTCGCCCGGCTCGTGTCGCTCACCGCGAAGGTCGGAGCAGTCGCGTTCGTGTTCGGTCTGCGGGACCAGGACGCCATCAACCTCCAACTCCTCGGTGGCGTATGGATTCTGCAGATATTCCCCGCGGTGGCCATCGGGCTGTTCACTCGCCGGCTGCACCCGAAGGCCCTGCTCGCAGGATGGGCGGTGGGCATGGCGGTCGGGACGGTCATGGTCGTGCGCGAGGGATTCTCCCCCGCTGTGCCTTTCGGACCCGCCGACCACCACGTGGAGATCTATGCCGGACTTGCCGCTCTCCTGATCAACCTGACGGTCGCGCTGGTCACCACCGCGGCGCTCGAACGCCTCGGCGCGCCTCGCGGGACCGACACCACCGAACTGCCGTCGCGCCTGACTGCCCGGCGGCGCCCCGAGACGGGAACGAGCAACTCATGAGACGCAGACACGACAGCCACGCGACACTGCACCCCGCCGCACAGGTCCCGAGGCCGCCCGTACCGGAATCCACCGACGCCGCCACCGACGGCGGAACCGTCAGCGGAAGCGCCTCCGCTGACGTGACCACTGGTGGCTCCGCGCAGACCGCGGCCGACCCGGACGGACTCGAACGGGAGGTGACCGTATCCCGATTGTTCGATCTGCACTACTCCTCGATGCTCCGTCTCGCCGCGTTGCTCGGCGCCGACGATCCTGAGAACATCGTCGCCGAGGCGTATTACCAGATCTACCGGAAATGGCGCAAGCTGCGGGACACCGAGGCCGCGGAGGCCTATCTACGCTCCACCGTGTGCAATCTGACCCGCATGCGCATACGCCACCTGCAGGTTGTGCGCAGGCACGCCGAGATCCCGCCCGCCGATGTCGTCGCCTCGGCCGAGAGCTCTGCCCTGCTCCGCGCCGATCAGCGCGTGCTGATCGGCGCCCTCCAACGACTGCCCGCGCGACAGCGTGAGGCCCTCGTTCTGAGACACTGGCTCGGGCTGAAGGAGAGCGAGATCGCCGCAGCGATGGGCATCTCCGCGGGCTCGGTCAAGACACACACATCGCGCGGCATCGCCGCCCTGACCCAGGCGATGGAGGCCCGGCGATGAACGACACCTCCCGCGACCGCACCGAACAGCAACTGCGTGAGGCCCTGGGAGCCCTGGCCTGCAACGTGCACGCCACCCCCGACGCCTACCGCTTGGCCCGCGGGGACTGGCTGCGCCGTGAACGCCGCCGCCGTCTCGTCCTCACCGCCTTGATCACCGTCGTCTTCGCGCTCGCCATCCTGATCGGCCTGTGGGTCCTCAACCAGAACCCGTCCGGACCCGGTGTCGTCTTCCACCACACTCACGGCCAGCTCGGCCCTGGACGCGACGGCACAGCCGCGTTCGACCTCATCGGGCCTCTCTGACGGCCACCGCGCGAGGGCAGGGCAGCCGGCGGCCACGGCCCCCGTGTTCCAAGGCGGAGGCGCCTGCGGCTCTCCGGCCGAGGAACTCGCCTGCCGCCGACCCGTTGGCCCGGGGCGATTCCCACGTGCTGTACGCCGACGAGGATCCGGTCGTCACCGGCGCCGGTACCGCTGCCGGTGTGGACGCCTGCCTCCACCGGCTCCGCAAGGAACACGGCAGTGCCGTCGCCAACGCGCTCGCCCGACGCATGGCCGCACGCCCGCAGAGTCAGGCGGCCGGCGTCAGTGTCGCGAAGGCACCGCCGACCCGCCCCGCCTGCGATGTCGCGCTGGTGCGGGACCGTCGCCGGTGACCACGGCGGCGAAGGTCCCGGCTCGGTGATCGCCGCGGTCGGCTCCACCTGACGGCGCTCCGCCTCACGGCATCTCGCGGCCGGGGCACGGGAGGAGGCCGATCTGATCGAGTCGGCACCTGAAGTGTTCTCGCCCGGGCCACCGGGCCGTTCGCCGAACGGGAGGTGGCCTGTCGAGCGCCGGGCACCCGGCCCTGGCGGCGCTGCATCGGGAGTGCAAGCGGTTGGGCACGTTGGCCGATGTGTTGTCAGAACCCGTCGGTGCGCTGCAACTTCACCGGCGTTCCGTCGGCCGGGGAGGAGTCCGGAAACACAACCGCTCGGAACTTGAACTGCATCGGCGGGACATCGCTGGTGACGATCTCGTGGGGGGAACGGTTGCTCGCCCAGCCCGGACTCATGGTCCCGGCCGCCAAGGCGCCCTCGGCGACGACGTCCTTGCAGAAGTCACGGCTCTGGAGGGGCGGATGGTCGGCGTTTCGGGCGCTTTCCCTTCAGGCTGTGCAGTCGGGGTACGGACGATGTGCTGGTGCGTATCAGCCCCGTGCCACAACTGGAACCGGCCGGCACAGCCGGCGACGTGCTCTCGCCGAGCACCGCGAGCGTCTCCCGCGGTGATCACCGGCGCCACACCGCCCGGACCTGTCGGACTCCCGCGTTGGAGTCACGGCCCCTCGCCGGAAGTCGCACGAGAGGCCGTTCCGGCCGACAGGGAACCGGCGGGGAACCGGCGGGGAACCGACGGGAATCTTCTGGGGATCAGCTGTCAACCGACTCCGGCGGTCAGGCAACTCTTGGTCACGAAGCGGGAAAAGGGAGGCTGCCTCGGCGCGTACCGGTGACCCCGGGGACGACGTGCCGTGGCCGTCACACGGGTCCTTTGACCCGTGTGACGGCCTGCTGTGGGTTGCGTGGTGCACCGGTGAGGGTTCGGGTCTCACCGGGGTGCCGCTCTTCTTCTGGTACCAGCTCGCCCGGGTCCTGCGGCCCTGGCGCCGCCGGCCGTGTGTCTGCCGCACCGGAAGTCTCCCCTGCCCCGGGGGTGACACCGGTCCTGCCGATCCGGGGCCCGTTCCAAGCACCGCACCACACCTTTTCGTCGATCACCAGCTGTCGCATGAGGAGCCGCCATGCCTGAATCCGCTGCGCCCAGAGCCGGCCTGCCCGCGCCGTCCGGGGACCGTACGCCGTCCCGTCGCGCCCGCCCGCCACTACGTTCGATTCTGATCTGGACGGCGGTCGCCTTGGCCGGGGCGACCGGCTGGGGTGTGCTGGCTCTGTCCCGGGGTGAGGAGATCTCGGCTGTCTGGCTGGTGATGGCGGCCCTGGGCTCGTATGCGATCGCGTACCGCTTCTATTCGCGGTTCATCGCCCGCCGGGTTCTGGAGGTCGATGACACCCGTGCCACTCCGGCGGAGCGGCTGGAGGACGGTGTCGACTACCATCCCACGGACAAGCGGGTGCTGTTCGGCCACCACTTTGCGGCCATCGCCGGTGCCGGCCCGCTCGTCGGGCCCGTCCTGGCCGCCCAGATGGGCTATCTGCCGGGCACCGTCTGGATCATCGTGGGCGTGATCTTGGCGGGTGCGGTGCAGGACATGATCGTCCTGTTCCTGTCCATGCGCCGGGACGGCAAGAGCCTGGGGCAGATGGCCCGGGACGAGATCGGCAAGGTGGGTGGCGCCGCCGCACTGATCGGCGTGTTCGCCATCATGATCATCCTGCTCGCCGTCCTGGCCATGGTCGTCGTCAACGCCCTGGCGGAGTCGGCCTGGGGCACCTTCTCGGTCACCATGACCATCCCCATCGCCCTCTTCATGGGCTTCTACCTGCGCTACCTGCGGCCCGGCCAGGTCGTGGAGACCAGCGTCATCGGTGTGGTGCTGCTGCTGCTCGCCATCCTCGGCGGAGGCTGGGTCGCGGACTCCTCGCTGGCCGAGTACTTCATCTGGAGCCCCGAGACCCTGGTCTTCTGCCTGATCGGTTACGGCTTCGTCGCCTCCGTGCTCCCGGTGTGGATGCTGTTGGCGCCCCGCGATTACCTGTCGACGTTCATGAAGGTCGGCACCATCGCGCTGATGGCCGTCGGCGTCGTGATCGCCGCCCCGGTGCTCAAGGCCGAGCCGGTGACCGAATTCGCCTCGACCGGAGCCGGCCCGGTGTTCGCCGGGTCGATGTTCCCCTTCCTGTTCATCACCATTGAGCGGTGTGCATCGTGAAGTTGCAGGTCACGGGTCTGGTGTGCGGGCGTCCTTCCGTGCTCGCGCTGGTCGGCGGGCGGTGTCCACGAT
>NZ_JBEZKP010000076.1:0-27045 GCF_040706335.1 Streptomyces sp. NPDC048389
CCCATCCGCATATCTCACACGCCAGGAAATACAACCAACCGCGCCGCATCATCAGGCACTTCGAGACGGATCACCCTAACGAGCCGAAGTCAGTAGCGAGCAGGACAGGCCGCGCTGGTCGAGTACGGCGGCCCAGATGATGTTCTCCGTGGTGAGCTTGCGGTGTCGGGGCCGCTGCTTGGGCGGCAGCGCGTCGAGGCGGTCGCGGATGCTGATGGTGAGTCGGTCCAGGTCGTGGCGTTCCAGGCCGGTAAGAAGGGGGTGGGTGGCCAGGGTCGAGCCGAAGGTGTGCGCGTGTCGGGGGTGGGACCGGGGGCCTGGCGGGTGCAGGGGGACATCGGGGATGCCGGGCTGGAGCAGGGTGGTGTAGTTCCACTCGCCGTGGAAGTCGGCGGGGCGGATTGTCAGGGTGGCCGCGTGCTGCTGGCTGATCTCGATGCCGGTGGGGTAGCAGCCGGTGTCCAGGCGGGCGGTCACCGACAGCCCGGTGCGGGTGGTGGTCGAGGCGATCAGGTTGAGGGCGGTCTCGTAGCTGGTGAGGGGATGGGCGCGCCAGTTCATCGAGATGAAGGAGAACAGGCGGTGCTCGACCCGGTTCCACTTCGATGTGCCCGGAGACAGGTGGCACACGCTGATCTCCAGGCCGGTCTCGGTGGCCAGGAGGGCGAGGTTGGCCTTCCACGTCTTGGCGCGGGAGCTGTTGGAGCCGCCGCCGTCCGCGGTGATCAGCAGTCGCTTCGCGTGCGGGTAGGCGTCTCGTCCTTCCTCGGTCCACCAGCGGCGCAGGCAGGCCACTGCGAAGGCGGCGGTGTCGTGGTCGGTGCCGATGACGACGTAGCCGGTGTTGCGGGCGACGTCGTAGATGCCGTACGGGATCGCGGTGCCGCTCGCGTGGGTGGGGAAGTCGTGGTCGAGGACCTTCACCGGCTCCCCGGACGGCGTCCACTCCCGCCCCGGCCGGGCGAAGAGACCGATCTGTTCCTTCTTCTTCGTGTCCACGCTGATCACCGGGTCGCCCGCGTCGAGGAAGCCCTGCACCGCGTTGTTGATGTGCTGGAATTGGGCGTCCCGGTCGGGGTGATGGCTGCCGGCCAGTACCCGGGCGTTGCCGCGCTGAACCCTGCCGCTTTCAGCAGGCTGGCGACAGTATCGTGTCCTACCTTCCGGCCCTGGGCGGCGAGTTCGTCCGACAGTCGGCGCAGCGACTTCGTCGTCCAGGTCAGCGGCCCTATCGGATCACCCTGTGTGCTGTCTTCCACCAGCGCCAGCAGGGCCGGAACCAGGCCCGGGTCCTTCTTCGCGAGGCGGGGCGACCGGCACCCGGGCGGCGCACCCGCCCCTCCGGCGCCCACTCCTCCTCCAGCTCGGCCAGACCGCGGCGAACGCAGCCTTTCGACACGCCGACAGCCCGCGCCACCGCAGCGATCCCACCGTGCCCGAGCTGGCGGGCCTCCGCGGCATACAGGATCCGACGCTGCCGCTCGTCCAGGTACGGCACCACCGCCCCGAGCTTCTCCGCCAGCGGACCGATCAACTCATCGAAGCGCCCCATACCCTGTCAACGAGCCCAACTACCGCAAGAAACCCACTAATTCATCGACAGGCCCCGGGAACGCAGCGGGGAGTGCTGCGGGTGGGGGCGGCCGTGCCGCCTCCCGCGGTGCGGTAGCGCTTGAGGTCTCGCAGCTGCCGATCGGTGCGGTGGGACGACCGACGGGCGGTCCAGGCCGTGTTCGATCAGCCTGGCGCTCCACTCCACGTGCACGTGGCAGCAGCGGACGCGGCACGGGCCGGTGCCCGTTGCCGTCTGGAGTTTCGGTGCCACGGTGGTTGGGTCACTTGGTCACCGAGCCGCCCCCGGACGGCGGGGCGTCGGCGCTGGTGAAGAACTGCCAGAGGGTGACCACTGCGACAAGCTGCGCCAGGATCCACGCGACTTGCAAGGAGAAGAACCGCATCTGGTAGACGGACAGTAGCAGTTGGGCCCGGGACGGCCAGAAGGCACGCTCCGCGCGGAAGGTATCGAGGTCCATCGCCAGGGCCGTGAGGGTGAGGACGAGCAGGACCGCCGCCGCCGCGAGCGCGAGGATGTCCTGTTCCTCGCCGAGCAGATGGTTGCCGACGGCGAAGAGGCCGACCGGCACGGCGTATGCGACGGCCAGGGGCAGCGCCTTCACCGGGCCGCGCCGACCGGGGAGCTGGCGCCACAGCGCGCCGAGGAGGAAGCCCGCCCAGGCGAAGGCGAACACCCAGGAGGCGACGGACCACACGACCTCGGGGAAGCCGAACGGGTCGTACAGCGTGCCGTTGAGCGCATCGCCGCGCAGTGTCTGCGCCCAGGTCAGGAACCCCGCGAAGGGTGCGGAAACGAGCGCGGCGTAGCGGGCGGCCCGCATTGCGTTGCCCCACCAGGTGTCCCGGGGTCCGAGCGCGAGGATCGCGTCCACGACCGTGACGCCCGGCGGGAGTTCACGCTCCGAGGCTGTCCCGCCCGGCCCGCTCTGCCACTGACGGAGGTTCCTCAGCTCCTCTTCGATCCGCTCGCGGTCAACCACGCCTTCGTCGGACTGCCCTTGGTCGAGTCGGCGGAGCTTGGCGAGCCTCTCCCGGTGCCCCCGCGCCGCCGTGAGCAAAACGGCGCGGTCCGCCGGTGTCACCAGATTCCCGAGCCGCGGCCCGTTTCCGGCCTGCCGGTACAGCACGGCCCGCCGCGCCCCCACGCGCAGGCACACGGCCAGGGAGGCCAGGTCCACGAAGAACCACAGCAGCGCGGGCGCGCTGTTTGCCGCGTAGATCCCGAGGAACAGCACCACGACGGCCGGGTAGGACACCATCAGCAACCACCGCTCCACGGGCCCCGGTTCGGTGAGTAGCACCGGGAGCCGGCCGGCGGGCGCCGAGAAGTCTGTTCGCCGGCGCGAGGCCACGTGCAGGAACGCGAGCATGGCCAGGGCCGTCAGGACCCACAGCTTGCCCGTCCACCAGTCCTGCGCCTGATCGGCGGACCACAGCAGACCGCTGCGCAACTCGGCCTGGTGCCAGGCCCCGTACCCCGCCTGCCGGGAAATGAAGGCGCCGTCGCTCCAACGGAGCACATACGTCGGATCGACGAACGCACTCGGCCAGCTGCCCCTCAGCCAGTCGCGCTCCTTCGCGACGGCCTGGCACGCACCGATCAAAAGCACACCGCCGACAGAGAACGCTAGCGCCCTGCGGAGGGGGAAGTCCGCACCTGGATCGCGGAGGAGGCTGCCGTCGCGCAGCAGCCGCCAGGCAGCGGCCCACGTGCCCAGCACCAGGAGCGTGAACGACGCGAGGGCAGCCGCGGCGACGGACGTCACGGTGTACCAGGCATGGCCGTGCGCCTCGGGGCGGACGAACGTCGGGGCGTGCAGTCCGACGGCGCTCGGCAGTATCCCGGGCACCGCTGCCACCACCGCGAGCACGATGCCGACGACGCGCAGACGGCGACGCGCCCCGGCGAACAGCAGCAGGACCACCCCCGCCAGCGCCGTCAGCCACCACGCGTGCACGGCCAAACCTGCCTGCTGGGCCCATTCGTCGGGGTCCTCGAACGCGCCTGCGGCGGCGAACACCATCTGGTCCGCGTTGGCCAACAGGGAGAGACAGAACAGGGCCGCCCCCCAATTGCTCAGGTTGGCCGTGACCCGCTGCTCGGCCGGGTCGAGCAGCCGATGCCGGCTCCGGTAAAGGAACGCCGCCCGCCACAGCGACCCGGCGACCAGGAGGTCCCACAGCAAGTACCCAGCGGCGTTGACGACCCCGAAGGGCGCGTTGTCGTCCTGCGCGGACCAGCGCCGGGGCCAGGACGGCTCGACGCGTACGGTGACGGGCCGCTTGGGCACCACGGAGGTCCACACCAGCCCGTGGGCGCCGTCACCCCGGGTGGCACGCGGCGTCGCCATGGAGGCTCCCGGCCCGCCGGGGTCCACGACGACGCTCTGCCAGCGCACAGCACCAAGGATCTTTGGGGGTGTGAACCGCACTCCCCACCATGCCGGCCGTACGTCGATGGTCCACGGCCCGACCAGGAGCTTGCGCCGCTGGTCCACCCAGGCGTAGGTACGGATCTCCACGGTCACCGACCTGGCGCCGGGCTTCACGACGGGTTCGTGCGACCGCCACTCCTCCCAGCGCGTGTCGAACCGCCAGTCCCCCCGTACCAGACACCGCATCGCCAGCCGGTATCCCTCGCTCAGCGGCCCGAACAGCAGCTTGTCGGCATGCGTCCACGACATCGGAACGGTGACGGTCAGATCGCTGGTCACCTTCGTGTACGTCCGGTCCTCGTGGTCGAACGCGACCCGGGCCCGCCCGGTCGCACCCTTCAGCCCCCACTCGGCACAGTCGGGCGGGGCGAGCACGCCGTCCGCCCGCGCGACGGCCGGCAGCCCTTCGGCCCGACCGACGGCCGGCCACAGGAGCACCTGCCCGCCGAGAAACCCGCATAAGAGCACGAACAGCACAGCCGCCCCCCGACACCCGCGCACCTGGTCAACCGCCCCCTGCTCATGGACCCAACCGATTCACCACGCGGCGCCCTGCGGGCGCTTCCCCCATGACCGTCCTCCACACCCCGTCCGCCGACGGACCGGGAACACGGTCCGAGGGCGCCGCCCTGGATGCTATCCCTCCCTACCGGACTTTCATGGCAAATGTTCTCGCGGTGTGTGATCTCAGCGGCCCGCATCAAGGGATGAGGGCCACAGCCATGCCGGCCAGATCCCTGAACTCCGGTCCTTGGGGAGGGCGGTGTGTCTCCAACGTTTCACGCACGTACGGCGGCAGCGAGCGCCGCATCCCCCGCAGAACATGCGGGAAGTGAGGGCGCAGATAGTGGCCGCGGCCATCCGGAATCCCGCCGGTGAACACGGCGTCATCCAGGTCCAGGCGGGACTGGAGATGGTCCGTGGCAACGGCGTACTGACGCGCTCGGTAGTCCGTCAGGATCTTCAGCAGTCGCCTGGCTACAAGGCGTGCTCCATGCTGCGGCCGCGTCAGCAGGTCCCGCACGGCGTCGTCCCGCACCACACCAGCATGGAACCAGGGCTGCCCCTCCCACGTCGTCAGATCCTCGAGCGGAACCGCAGCGTGCAAGGATGCCGCAGCCAGGCCCTTCGGATACAGCCCGTTGAGATAGGCGGCCAGCATGGCTGGCAGCACGCTGACGCCCGCTCGCGGGTGGTGCGTACACATCACGCCGTCATGAGTTTGATCGCACCACAACTCCTGCCGGTAGACGGGATCACCGCAGTACAAGGCATACACCGCAGGGACGCGCAGCAGATCCGCGGCCCGCAACAGAGAGCCGAGCTGGTCGCCGTTCTTGTAGTTGTAGTCGATGTGCCAGCGCTGGCCCTTCTTCTTCAAATTCTTCGCCTGCACGAGCACGCCGAACGCCTCGTGCGACGCCGAATCCACGAACCACCACAGCCAGTCCGACCCGATCCGAGCTTCCTCATACCGGTTGAAGGACACATACGACAGTTCTGGGTGGACTGCCATGAGCAGAAGATCCGTGGCTGTCTGAGGTTCCCCCGAGATGCGGCGGATGGTGACAGAGGGTCAGATGGTTCTCATGAGAGGAACATCGACCATGGCTGCACCCAGAAAGTACTCGCTGGAGTTGCGTGAGCGTGCGGTACGGATGTACCGCACGTCCGATCCGAAGCCCCAGATCAAGAAGCTCGCCGTCGATCTCGGCGTGCACCCGGAGGCCCTGCGTGGCTGGATCCGTCAGGCCGAGGCGGATGCCGGCGAGCGTGACGACCGGCTGACCACTGATGAGCGGGCCGAGCTGGCCGCGCTGCGTAAGGAGAACGTCCAGCTCAAGCGGGCGAACGAGGTTCTGCGGACAGCTTCAGCGTTTTTCGCGGCGCAACTCGACCCGACCCGGCCCAGGTGACCGCGCTCCTCGACGAGCATCCCCGCCTGGGAGTCGAGTGCGTACTACGGGAACTCCACATCGCCTCCTCCACCTACTACCGCTGGCGTCGTGCCGAGCGTGAGCCGTGCGAACGGCGCCGCCGGGACGTCGAGCTGACCGAACAGATCCGGCAGATCCACGCCGACTCCGGCGGGATCTACGGCTCGCCGCGCGTGCACGCAGCCCTCAAACGCGAGGACGTCCACGTCGGGCGCAAGCGGGTCGAGCGGTTGATGCGCGAGGCCGATCTCGCCGGGATCAGCCCGCGCCGCAAGGGCTTCACGCGTCGGGATCCGAAGGCCACGCTCGCCCCGGACCTGGTCAACCGTGACTTCACGGCACCGGCACCGAACCGGTTGTGGGTCACTGGCCTGACGATGATTGCCACCGGGGAGGGGCCGTTGTGGCTCTCGGCGATCCGGGACGCGTTCTCGCGCCGGGTGGTGGCCT
The DNA here is from genome assembly GCF_040706335.1 of Streptomyces sp. NPDC048389. Classification (NCBI taxonomy): domain Bacteria; kingdom Bacillati; phylum Actinomycetota; class Actinomycetes; order Kitasatosporales; family Streptomycetaceae; genus Streptomyces; species Streptomyces sp. NPDC048389. The sequence goes on from NZ_JBEZKP010000076.1 coordinate 6,398, forward strand.
GGGAGACGTCCGCCCGCGCGGACGCCGACCTGGTGCTGTCCAGTCTGGAGTACGCCCTCGCGTCCCGCGAGGTCGAGCCCGGCAAGCTCATCCACCACGCCGACCACGGCTGCCAGTACACGTCCATCAAGCTCACAACTCGCTTGGTACGGGCGGGAATTGGGGCATCCATGGGGTCGGTCGGGGACTCGTACGATAACGCCCTCGCAGGAAATCTGTGGATGCTGATCAAGACCGAGTGCGTCCGGGGTCGCGTCTTCGCGACCAGGGCCGAGGGGAACCTCGCGCTCTTCGAGTACATCGACGGCTTCTATAACAGTCGGCGCATCCAGGAACGGCTCGGCTACCTCAGCCCCATCGAGTTCGAGGAGAAGCACTACGCCGAGCAGGCAACGGCCGAACGAGCGAACCTGAGACCCCGTCAACCCCTCCTGACCAGCTGATCAGCACCTCCCGATCAACGGGGGAACCTCAGGCACGAGCGAACTGGTGAACGTGGCTGTCCGCTGGGCCGGAGGCCACCTCACCGATGCGCAGGTGGCACGGCCCGTGGCCTGCCTGACCCAGCTCAGCTACTACCCCCGGCTCCGCGACCGCGCCGCCGAGCTGGTCGAAGCCGGCTGCACGACCGCGCAGATCGCCGAACGGCTCAATGCCGAGGGTTCCGCCCGCCCAAGCGCTGTGAGAGGTTCACCAGGAACGCGGTCAACGACCTGCTGCGAGCCCTGAACATCCAGCGCTCCCGCAAGCAGCACCGCCGCCGCCCCGACCTGGACGAACACGAGTGGTGGCTGCGCGACCTCGCCGAGCACCTGGACATGTCAGAGATCACTCTGGACGCCTGGGTCCGGCGCGGCTGGGCCACCGGCTACCTGCACCCGCAGGCAGGGCTGAGGATCGTCCGGGCCGACCCGGCAGAGGTCGAACGCCTACGCGCTCTGCACCGCGTTCCGCGAGGCCAGCACACCCGGCGACCCTGGTTGAAGAATCAGGCCGCCAGCATGAACACCGACAACGAAGAGACGCGAGAGGAAGGAACCGACGGCGATGGAACCAAGCCGCGGGTATGACAGCACTGCGGCTTGCCTCTCTCGACCGCGTTGCGACGGCGTTACTAGGCCTTGTCGAAGGCCGGCGGCCGGCCACCGGCCTGTCCCCGGCGCTTGCGGTGGGCCCGCTGATTATCGGGCTGCGCGATGGTGGCCTTGATCCCGCGTCGCCGCAGGTAGGCGCGGTTGTCCCGGCTGGAGTACGCCTTGTCGCCGCGCACCCGGTCCGGCCTGCTGCGCAGGCGGCCCGCACCGCGGCGCCGGATGCGTAAGCCGTCCAGCACCGGGGCGAACATCGGGCTGTCACCCCGCTGACCGGGCGAGGTCCAGCCAGTGCAGCGGGCGGGCCCGGTCGTCGGAAAGCAGATGGACCTTGCTGGTCAGCCCGCCCCGTGAGCGTCCCAACGCCTCGCGCCCATCTGCTTCCTCACGCGCCCCGCCCCCTTTTGCGGGTGGTCGGCCGGAGGCTTGCGGGGCGCCCCGGCCGCGTGCTGATGCGCACGGCAGGAAGTGGAGTCGATGTTCACGGCCCACTCCTGACGCTCCGCCTGGTGGGCGAGCGCCCCATCAGGGTCGCCGGCATCCGCCTCGATCTGTAACTCCTGGAGGATGGCCATCCAGGTGCCGTCGGCCGACCAGCGGCGATGACGCTCATAGACGGTCTGCCAGGGACCGTACCGTTCTGGCAGGTCAGGCCAGGGCACCCCGGTCCGGGCCCGGAACAGCACCCCGTTGATCACCCTGCGGTGATCCGCCCACTGCCCACCCGGCTTGCCGTTACCAGGCAGCAGAGGCTCAATATTCCGCCACTGCGCGTCCGTGAACTCGTGTCGCCGCACCATACGGGCGTCTTGCCCGGCCAACCACGAGATCCACCCCGCCTACCAAGAGCCATCAGAAACGGCCTAGCCAGGATCGAGGCGGACGATGAGCGGGATAGCGCCGTCTGACTTCGGAGCAGGCTGCGAAGCCGTGTCGTACGTCGTTCCTCATCGCCGTTCACGGGTTGGTACTGGTGGCGGAAGGGTCGACCGACCGCCCCTCACTTCTGACCAGCCGCCCAGCCGGGACTGGTACTCGGCGGGGAACGGTCCGCTGACGTGCTCGCCGTCGCGGACGCGGGCCCAGTCATCCTCGTTTCTGCTCCAGCCCCATCTCCAGCTTCTCCACGACCAGGTCCTCCAGCCAGGACGTGTCGCCTTCCCCGGCGTAGCTCAGGGTGACTTTGGTGGACACGTGTGCGTACTGCAGCGCGGCGGCGATCAGGCCGCGCGGCCGGCGCACGATGAAGTACGCGAGCGTCCTTCTGAACCGGGAACCGTGCAGATGCTTGGTGGGATCCGGCGGGATGGCCAGCCCCGCGCCCTCGGCGGCGAATGCGGCGTTGACCAGGCCAGCAAGGTCTCCATGTCCCTGTTCATCTGCGGTGTTCGAGGCGCGAAGCACAGTGCCCGGCGCGAGTTCTTGATCAGGCCGGCCGGGAAGAGCAGGTTAGCCCGGTGGAGGGATTCCAGCATGCCGATGGCGTCGTGAACGGGCTCCACCGTCACCCAGGGGCGGGGTCGACGGGATCCAATGGCGTGCGGTCGTAGCCCTTTCCTCGGCGGCCGTGGATCAGCAGCTCGCTGGTCTCCTCGTCCATGGCCCGGCAACCGCGGCGTAGAGACAAGACCTCCCCGGGACGGGCACCTGTCAGGTAGCCGCTCACCACGAAACAGGCCGCGACCAACACGCGGATCAGCCGGAGCAGCTCGGCGACGGTGATGGGCCGCTCGCGCCACGGGTGGCCGTCGATACGGCCGGTGATCGTGCCCAGGTAGCAGTCATCCGCGATGGGAACGCAGTACTGCTCGGCCTAGTACTACAGCCGGTGTTTTCACGGTGAGTGAGCTCGTGCGGCTCGGGCGCGGTAGTGGCTGGCTCGGGCCCGGATCTGGTGGCGGGTGCGCCAGCGGTGCCAGTGCATGGCCAGCCAGGTCCGTGCGACGCGGGCGGGGGCGAGGACGATCCGGTCGTACAGACGGCGGATCTCGTTCACGGTCGGAGGTCGGGCGTCGGTGGCTGACGGGGTATTAGCCGGTTCCGGACGGAGGCCAGGAAGGCCATGGCGAGCATGCACACAGTGGTGTGCCGATACCAGGAGCACCACTTGCGCACCTCGTGCTCGTCCAGCCCCACCTGGCCCTTGGCCACCTGGAACGACTCCTCCACCATCCAGCGCTGCCCGGCGGCGGTCACAAGAGCGGTCAGGGTGGCGCCGGGGTCGGTGTGGCACAGGAAGTAGGCGACCTCGCAGACGAGTTCGCCGGTCTTCTTGTCCCTCTTGTTGGGTGCGGTGGAGCGGCGGATCAGCAGGTGGCGCCCCAACTGCTGTGCAGTGGAGGCGAGTTGGACGGTGGCCCAGTCGTAGTCACGCGGGCCCTTGGCGCCGTCGGCGCACGAGCGGCGCTCCAAAGCTACCTCGGGGGTGAGCGCGTACAGCTCGCGGGACTGGCGGGTGCGGCCGTCCGGCAGAGGCAGGGCCTCGTCCTTCGGGATCGCCAGCACGTAGGGAACGCGATGCTCTTCCAGCCAGGCGCGCAGGGCACGGGACTGCCCGTAGACCTCGTCGGCCAGGAAGTAGGAGAACTGCACCCCCGCTTGGACAGCGCGCTCCAGCATGCGCCGGGCGAGCTCCGGCTTGGTGGCCACCGCGAGAGCGCGTTCGGGCGGGATGCCCTGCTCGGCGCAGCGCTGTTCGTGGTCAGCGGTGGTACCGGCCCAGTGCTTGCCGAGGTAGAGCTCGCGGTCGATCAGGGTGCGGCCCCGGCGGGATCCATAGGAGAGGTGCACGCTGACCTGGGCGTTCTCGACCCTGCCCGCCGTGCCGGTGTACTGCCGCTGCACGTCAGCGCTCTTGGCACCCTTCTTGATGTCACCGGTCTCGTCCGCGATCAGCACCGCGTCCTGATCGGCCAGGGCGGCGACGGCGTAGGCGCGGACCCGGTCACGCAGCTCATCAGCGTCCCACGCGGCCTTGGCCAGGAAGCCCTGCAGCCGGTCGGGGTTGGGGTGGCCCGCGAACTCGGCGAGCTGCCACATGTTCTTCCGCGGCACCTCGCTCAGCAGCCCGCGCACCATCGCAGGTTCTCCCGCGAGGCCGGACGGGCGAACACGTCGTCGACCAAGACGCACAGCGCCTCCAGCTCACCCTCCAGCGCCCGGATTCTGGCCTCATCCAACCCGCCGGCTCCAACCGCCTCTGGCGGCAGCATCAGTCCCACGAACGGCCCAACGAGCCGACCGCCGTCACGTCACGTCACGTGAACCACCGGCTGTAGTACTAGCGCATGCGCCTGGCGGCCGAGGTTGCCTTATAGCGATCCCGTGGATTCGGAAGATCCACCGTGAATCCGCAGGTGAACGCCATGGCGCCGGGAACTCCACTGGGGAGCAGCTGGGGAGTTCCCGGGGGCTACGGGGAGGCCATGAGTTTTAGCTGCATAAACCCTGACCAAACTGAAAGCCTGCGAAAGACACATCATCGCAGGTCAGCACCGCTTCAGCCGACGAAGAGGCAGGTCAGTGCCCTCCGCTGGGGGCCTCCATGCCGAAGGTGCCCTGGAGCGTCGGCCGGGTGGTGAACACGCGCCTCTCACCTCGCTCTAGAACGGCATGCGTCCGCGGGTGCGGCGACCCGCGGCACCGCTTCGGCTCACGGCGCGGGAACTGCTGCGGAAGGGTTTGCTGAACATACGCCCCAGGAGTCCGGGCGCCTTGCCGCCGGCGCGGGACCCCAGGCCGAGCGTGCGCTGGGTGCCGCGCTGGGGGTGGCGCGACAGGCGCGGCGCGAGGAAGGCGAGTACGGCGAGGACGACGCACACGCCAACGATTCCGACGATCATCATGGTGACCTCCCTGTCCGAGTCGTCTTCCCGCCTGCCCGGAGCAACCGGCCGCATGCGTCACTTCCCGGCACCGCCGCCCTGCTCCCGTGCGGCTGAAGCCGGTTCGGGTACGGCGGGCACCCGGGGCGTCTCCCCCTCCCACGGGGCGGGGCCGGTGCCTTCGGTCCAGGCGACGAGGTCGGCGTGGTCCAGGCACCGGATCCCGCACCGCGCGGCGTAGTCGGCCGCGGGGCGGGTGAACTCACCCGTGGTCACGACGGCGGCCACGGTCGCCCCGTGCACCGCGAAGCAGGTGCCGCCGAAGCGTTGGACGTCCTGTGAGCCGACCTTGTTCTCCGGGCCGTACCGCTTGCACTGAATGACGACCCGCTTGCCGTCGGGCGCGGTGGCGATCACGTCGGCACCGAGGTCGCCGGCGCCGCCGACGACTTCGACGTCCTTGCAGCCGTCCCGTTCGCACAGGGCGGCCACGGCCTCCTCGAAGTCCGCCGGGTCCATGGCGGCGAGGTCACGCGCCTCGAACGTGTCCTGGTCCTCCTCGCCCTCGGGAGCCGACGCGACCGCGCGCTCCTGTTCCGCCGCACCCGCTTCGACGGCCTGTTCGGTGATGGCCGAGAGCTCGGCGGCGAGACGGCGTGCCGCGCGGCGTCGGCGGGCTTTGCGCAGCACCAGGACGGCCGCGACGAGCACAGCCCCCGTGGCCACGGCGGCCGGGAGCCGTCCACCGGCCGCCCTGACGATCAGCTGGAACGAGAGTCCCACGCTGCACAGGAGGACGGTGACGAGGCCGAAGAAGACCACGAGCCGGCGGAGGCTGAAGGCCGGTCTGCGCCGGCGGCGCGCCGAGGGTTCGGTGGGAGTGGTCATATGCGGCGATCACCGCCGGCGGCTGCGAGAAGATCACTCATGGAAGCCGTATGCCCCACCTGCCGGCTTTCAACTGCCCGGCCCCGCACGGCACTCGCCGCGGCGGCATCAGTGGCGACGAACAGCACGAGCAGGGGCGAGGACACGGAGAGAGGGCTTCCTCGAGGAGCGGCCGGCATACCGGTTTCCGTGCGGCGTTGAACACATCACCCCTCGCGCACGTATGGAACCGGACGTGCTCCTTTCCGGACACCGTCATGCCCACCTGACGACGAAGCAGATGGAGTTCCCCATGGGACGGACGACGCGCAGACGCCCGAGAGCAGGCAGACGGACGGCCGCGGCCTCGATCGCGCTCATACTCGGCGGTGGCGGGCTCATCGCGGTCAACTCATATGCCACCGCGGGTGAGGGACAAGGCCCCTGGCCCGGGACCCGGCAGGAACAGCCGCAGACCCGCGGCGCAGGGCCCGTCCCGGCGACCGTCAAGTGCCCGGAGGTGGCGAACGGGCTGCCGGAGGTGCCGGAGGCGGCCAGGGCGGAGGTCGACCGCGAACTGGCGACGATGGACAGCGGGATCACCGAGGCGTATCAGCGGTTCGCCGACGAGAAGGAGCAGATCGGACGGGATCCGCAGTTCGTGCAGAACGCGATCCTCGGGCCGCTCCGGAGCAAGCGGGAAGCGGGCCTCGACCGTATCGCCGAGGCCATCGGCCGGGTGAACGGGCAGCGCCCGCAGGGCTTGCGTGCGCTGGCTTCCTGCACCTTGCAGACCGACGGTGCGGACCAGGGCGGCGAGGGCGGCCAGGGCGGGGACGACGGCGGCAAGGGGGACGGCGGCAAGGTGGACAACGGCGGACAGGCCGGCAACGGCCCCGAGGCGTCCGACTTCGCCGACATCCGCACCGTCGCGCCGAACGTCCAGGAACCTCCGCGCCGGCGCGGCGCCTCCCGCGGCACGTTCACCACGGAGTGCGGGGTCAACGCGAACGGCAAGTTCAACCCGGACAACGTCATCGTCGCCCCGGGCGTGGCCAACGGCGCCCACCACATGCACGACTACGTCGGCAACCAGGCCAACGACGCGTTCGCCTCGGACGAGGATCTCGCGTCGGGTGAGACCACCTGCCGCGACGAGGGCGACCGGTCGACGTACTACTGGCCCGTGCTGCGACTCCAGAACGGTCAGGACGAGGACGACGCCCAGGCGGACGGCGGCGGCAAGGACCAGAACGTCGGCGAGATCCTGACCCCCTCCGAGGTGACGCTCGACTTCGTCGGCAACCCGCGAGGCAAGGTCACCGCCATGCCGCGCTTCCTGCGGATCATCACCGGTGACGCGAAGGCATTCGTCAACGGCGACGCGAACGCCAACGCCTCGTGGAGCTGCACAGGCTTCGAGGACCGGCAGCTCAGGGACAAGTACCCGGTCTGTCCCGGCGGCAGCAAGGTGGTGCGCAGCTTCAGGTTCCAGAGCTGTTGGGACGGCCGGAACACCGACAGCGCCAACCACCGCTCCCATGTGGCCTTCACGGACGCGAGCGGCCGCTGCCCGGGCGGCTTCGTCCCCATTCCCCAGCTGGTCCAGCGGATCGTCTACGACGTCCCACCGCCGGTCTTCGAAGGCGCGGACACGGCCGTCTACGCGCTGGACTCGTTCCCGGAGCAGCTGCACAAGCCGATCACCGACCACGGTGACTTCATCAACGTCTTCGACGAGAAGCTCATGCGGGAAATGGTGAACTGCCTCAACAAGGGCCGCCGCTGCGGCGCCGGCGACGGGGCGCAGGCTCCCGGCGGCAACGGCCCCGAGCCGAAGGACGCCCCGGCCACGGCCACCGCGGCGCCCACCGACCCTCACGCACCCGCCCCCGCGGAGCAGCGGCCCGACGCCCCCGCCCACCCGGCCCCGCCCGCTCCCGAGCCGGCGCCGGAGCCCGCGGCACACGAGGAGCCGGCCGCGGCCGCCGCCAAGCACGCCGGAGCCGACGAGCCTGCCGCGGAGAGGCCCCGCACGGACAGCGCCGCCGCTGAAACGCGCCGCACGGAGACCGAGCGGGCACCCGGCTCACCCGATGCGGCACCGGCACGGCCCGAAGCGGCAGCGGCTCCCGCGGAACCCTCCACCGAAACCGCAGCCGACCGCGCCACCGAAACCGCAGCCGACCGCTCCGCCGGGGCCTCGTCCGCGCACAGCGAGCCGGGCGGCACAGCCACCGCGCAGAGCCCGGCGGCCGCGACCAGTGCGGATACCCCCGCACCGACCACGCCGCCGGCCGCGACCCCCGCCGGCGAGTCGAACGTCCCTGTGCCGGCCGGTGGCGTCGCGCCGCAGGCCGTGGAAGGCGGCCTGGCCGAGACCGGCGCCCGGTTGTGGCCGTCGGCCGCCGGAGCGGTACTGCTGATCGCGGGCGTGGCACTGCTCCGGGTACGCACCCGCCCCGCGGCCGCGCGTCGTCGATGACGTAGGCCCCTGCCGTCCGCGTGCGCAGGCACCGAACGCCGGGCGCGTGGCCCTGGGACCAGGCCACGCGCCCGGCGACGTGCCCGGCCACACCCCCGGCGACGTACCAGGCCACGCGATGCCCGGCAGGCGCCCGGCGACATACCCGAGTCGACAGCCGGCCGCAAGGTCACGCCAGGACGGAGCGGAGCGTCAGCTCGATCCAGCGGTCGCGGGCCGCCTCCGGCAGCGAGTCGTCCGGCGCGGTCGCGGCGATCAGGGCGAAGTCCGCCGTGCTGATGTCGGGACGGAGAAGTCCGCGAGCGTGGGCGGCGACGGTGATGCGGTCGAGCTCCGCGAAGCCGCGGCTCTCCATCTCCTGCAGGGCGTCCGCCGCCAGGCCGGTGGCCGCGGCCTTGATCGCCTTGTCGGAGGCCGGCTTCCGGATGAGCCACTCCAGTAGGCCGCGGAGTTCCGTCACCGGGTCGGCGCCGCCGTCGACCCGGTCCGCCGCGGCCCGGACATCGGCGACGAGCCGCTCCGTCAGCTCGGCCAGCGCGGCGGCGATCAGGTCCGTCTTGGTGGGGAAGTGGCGGTACAGCGTGCCCACGGCCACTCCGGCCGCAGCGGCGATCTCGTCCATCCCGACCCCGTCGCCGTGTGCGGCGAGCAGCGTGCCCGCGGCGTCCAGGATGCTCTTCCGATTGCGTGCCGAGTCGGCCCGGACCACGGTCGCCCCCTTCTCCGCTTGACCAAAGATGAACTCAGGTTCACTATAAATGGTGAACCGACGTTCAGGTTAGGGAGATGTGCCATGACCGGCTGGACCGAGAAAGACGTGCCCCCTGTATCCGCGGGCACCCTCGCCGTGGTGACCGGAGCCAACACCGGACTGGGTCTCGACACGACCCGTGTGCTCGCCCAGCGCGGCGCCACCGTGGTGATGGCCTGCCGCAACCAGGACAAGGCAGCGGCTGCCCGCCGCTCGCTCGTCGAGCGCGGTGTCGCCCCCGGCCGCCTGCGCACAGAAGCCCTGGACCTGGCGGACCAAACCTCGATCGCCCGATTCGCCGACGGGCTGCCGGACGGCCGTATCGACCTGCTCATCAACAACGCGGGCCTGATGGCGGTCCCCCGTTCCACCACCGTCGACGGTTTCGAGACCCAGTTCGGTGTCAACCACCTCGGGCACATGGCCCTCACGCTCCGCCTGCTCCCCCGGCTGAACGCCACGCCGGGCGCCCGTGTCGTCACCCTCACCAGCATGGGACACCGTCCGGGCCGTATCCGGTTCGGTGACCCGAACTACCGCCGCGGCCGCTACAACCGCTGGACGGCCTACTTCCAGTCCAAGCTGGCCAACATGCTCTTCGCCGCAGAGCTCGCCAGGCGCAACGAGGGCCGGGGCGCGCTGTCCCTGGCCGCCCACCCCGGCTATGCCGCCACCGAGCTCGGCAAGGACACCGGGGTCCAGGCGCGGCTCCTCGCCGTTGCCGACCGGCTCGCCGCACAGCCCTCCGCCGCCGGAGCCTGGCCCACACTGCGCGCCGCGACGGACCCGTCGCCGATCAGCGGCGCCCTCTACGGGCCCCGGTGGCTCGTGTCGGGCGCGGCCGTCCACGAGACGCCGAGCCGCACCGCCCGCCGTACGGACCTGGCCGCCCGCCTCTGGGACCTCTCTCTCGACCTGCTCTCTCCCGCGAAGGTCACCGACCCGCTGGCGTAGGCGCCTCCGCCTGTCCGGGCGGCCTCCGGGCCGAGGGCCCGTGGGTCGAGCGGTCCAGGGCCGCAGGGCGCGGCTCGGCGGCGCGGCGGGCCGCCGGGTCCGCGGGCCGCCGGGTCCGCGGGCCGCCGGGTAGGCCGGCCTCCAGGTCCGCGGTCAGGTGCCGTCGGCGGAGAAGTGCTGGTAGTCCGGTGGTGACCAGCGGCCGCCCCACTCCCAGCCGGCGTCGGCCATCGCCGCCGTGACGGCGTCCCCCGGAATGATCATGCCTTTGGTGTGCCGGTCGCGGTCGAGGTGGTCCTCGGCGGCCGGCGGGTGCACCTTTCCCGTACGGTCGACGTACGGGTTCTCCGCGGGGTTGATGTCGACCGCGTCGCCGTAGGAGTGACGCGACAGACGGCGGTCGTCGCCCGTCACCCGGCGGCAGTTGAACGCGGACGTGTTGTCCGCGGCCATGGCCGCGGCGTCGTCGCCGCCGTACTCGGCCATGACACGCATACGGCGGATGGGGAAGCGTTCGTCGAAGACCTTCTCGAAGACGCGCAGCAGGGGCCGGACCTGGTCCTGATGGACGATCAGCTCTCCGCGGTGGACCCGGCCGTCGAAGCCCCAGTGGTTCATGGTGATCAGCCGCAGCCGGGACGGGGGCACCGGGCAGCCCGGTTCGTAGCTCGCGCGGAGTTTGGCCGGGGGTACGTCACTGACCGTGGCCGACAGCTCAGGGGCGGCGCCCGTCGCACCCTGTGCGGGCACGACGCCGAGTGTGAGCCCGAGGGCCAGGACGGGCGCGGCGGCCCGGCGCGCGACGTTCACCCTTTCAGGGTAGGGACCTGGCCGCGGACCTGCCCCTTCACACGAGCGAGCGGGGCGTTCCGCAGGCCGCCCGAAGGTGGCCGGTCACCGCCCCGGGCAGCCGGTCGGCTCCGCGCCCACCGCGCGCCGCGGGTGAGCAGCGGCAGTGCGTCCATCAGGGCTCCGGCTGCGGGTCGGCCGGGCCCGCGTCGGACACCGGGGCGGCAGGTGCCCGCCCCGCCGCGGGTGGAAGGCGGCTCGCCGGCCCGGAAGGCGAGCGCGCGGCCGTCCCTGCCCGCAATCCGGGCAGGGACGCCGTGTTCAGACCCGCCGGCGAGTGGCGCTCCCCTCCCGGGCGCGGCGCACGGCGGCCCGCAGCACCGAGGCGCCCACCGGCGTCAGGGTGTGGAGCACGCTCGCGCCGTTGCGGCTGCTGGTGATCAGACCGGCGTCGCGCAGCACGCCCGCGTGCCTGCTGGCGGAGGACGCGGAAACGCCGACGGCGCGGGCCAGCTCGCCCGTGGTGGCACCGCTCGCCGCGGTCCGCAGGACAGCGGCCCGGGCCTGCCCGAGGAGGGCCGTGAGGGCTCTGTCCGGCGGACCGCCGTCGGCGTCGAGGGCCGAGGCGGACGGCTCCTGGAAGACCGGGTAGCACAGGACCGGTTGCAGTTCCGGGTCGGCGAAACTGACGGGGGCGCCCCAGGAGAAGTAGGACGGAACGAGTCGCAGACCGCGGCCGTTCAAGTGCAGGTCCCGGTCCTCCGCCGGGTACCTGACGTACAGGACGGGACTCTCCCAGCGCATCATGGGGCCGAAGCCGGCCAGCATCCCCTCCACGCCGCCCGTCATGAGAGCGCGGAAGCGCGTCACGCGCTCGGCTTCGATCCGGGCCTCCATGTGCTCCGAGTGCGGTGTGATGACCGCCTCGTGGTAGGTGCGCAGCATCCGCACGAGTTCCTGCCGTCCCCGAGTGCCGGGGATCTCCGCCGCCCACCGCGGGGGTGCGGTACTGCGCGAAAGCCGGCCGATCTCCGCCACGACGCGCTCCGGACGGGTGTCGAGAATCGCCGCGAGCCCGCTCTCGAGACCCTCCGCCGCCTGAATCGGCGTCAGGAAGTCCGGGAAGTACACCCCTTTCGAGTACAGGGGCAGCAACTCGGTGCGTACGGCCCGCTCCACACCCCTCTCCCGCAGTTCGCGGCGCGCCGTGTCGTACCACTGGGCGAAGGCCCAGCGGCCTCGTGACGACTGCAACCGGTGCAGGCTCGCGGCCAGTTCCCAGAGCGGGTCCGGCGCCCCGGCCAGCCTCGTTCTGGCCAGATCGACCTCTGTGAAGTGGATCCGCAACATCGTTCCCCCTGCTGAGCTGGTCCTTTGCACTCAGCCGCAACAGTATGGACGGGCCCGGCGGCCCCGGGCAACGATGGCACACCCGGCGGACAACCGGCTTGCGCGGCAACCGGATCGCGGGTGGGCGCCCACCCCGCCGCGATGCGGCCCCCGGGGCCCGAGCCCGTCCACGGCACCCGGTGAAGCATCTCCCCCACACCAGAGAGGGTGTGATCCCCGCACATGGCATCCGTCACCATCGAGAAGCGGTCCGCTTGGGCCCAGCACATCACGCACAACATGTCCGACCCGAACCGCCCCGCCAACACGTTCATCGCGCGATACAGCATGCCTCCCATGGAGTCCTCCCGGGAGTGGACTCCTTGGAAGGGTGGCTTTTTCATCCACTACATGGGAAGCAGGGGGTCGTTCTCCCCGAGCTCGGAAATTGACTGCCGCAAGAGAATAGCGGAGAAGATCTTCCCGAATCACTGGAGAGATTCCGGGGACATCTACTACAACTTCCTGGTCTGCCCGCACGGAACCGTCTACGAAGGCCGGGGCTATGAACGCGGCGAAGCCAACGGCGGCGCCCGCATCACCGTGGGAGGCACCAGCCTCGGCCGGAACACGTCGTTCTACTCGATTCAGGGAATGCTGGCCGTTGAGGACCAGCCGAACAACGCGATGCTGGACTCGATGAGAAACCTCATGTTCCACCTGCGGTACGAAGCCTCGGACACCAAGAAGGCCGGACACCTCATCCTCCCGCACAGCGCGGGCTGGAACACCAAGTGTCCGGGCGAGCACCTGACGCAGCACGCCAAGAGGGGGTCCAGGATCGACCCCACGGAATGGGCGGGGGGAAGCCGTCCCGTTCCCGAGCCGGTCGACAGGACCCCGCAGCTCAGAATCATCTCCCGGTCGAGCTGGGGAGCACGCCCGCCCCGGTCCGTGGCGAAGGTATCGAATGCGGAGCGCACGGGCTTCGTGGTGCACTACTCCGCGGCCGGTCCCGACCAGACCGTACGGACGAATGGCTGCTGGTGATCAACCACGAGACGTCCGACCGCGTGCTGCTGGGTGGCGACGACGGCAAGGCAGCCGCCGCCCAGGGAATCTCCGTGGTGGAGGTACGGGAAGCCGACGGACGCTGGCAGGCAGTGGACTCGACGCGCAACCGGAGGATCACGGGCGACACCCCGGTGCGGTTCTCCGGACCGGTGACCGTGGACGGCACATCGCGCGGCGTACTGGCGTGCGGTGGTCACGGGGTCACCCCGTGGGGCACGTACCTGGCGGCGGAGGAGAACTTCAACGCCTTCTTCGGCACCGACGACCCCGGCTGGCGGCGGACCGAGGCAGATGCGCGCTACGGACTGTCCGCCTCCGGTTTCGGCCACCCCTGGCACCGCAGCGACCCCCGGTTCGACCTGGCGTCCCCCGAGGCACGGCCGGACGACTTCGGCTGGGTGGTCGAGTTCGACCCGGACGATCCGTCGTCCGTGCCGGTCAAGCGCACGGCTCTCGGGCGCTTCATGCACGGCGGCGCGACGGTCACCGAGTCCGCCGGGCGCGTGGTGGTCCATACCACGGACGCCGAGGACGGCGAGTACCTCTACAAGTACGTCGGCGACGGCGGTTGGCGCGAGCTCCGGGCGGCGGGCAGGAGCCCTCTCGACCACGGCACCCTGTACGTGGCGAGGATCCGCCCGGACCGCTCCGGCGAGTGGCTGCCGCTTCGGCACGGTGAGGGCCCGCTGACCCGTGCGGCGGGCTGGCGCGACCAGGCCGATGTCCTCCTGCGCGCCAGGCTCGCCGCTGACGCCCTCGGCGCCACACCGCTGGGCCGGCCCGAACGCGTCGCCGTCGGACCGGCCGGGGCCGTGTATCTGGCCCTCGCCAACAGCAACGGCGGCTCGTCCTGCGCACACATGGGCGCGGCGCCGTCCTCGAAGGGGTGCGCTCCGCGGCCCGACACCTGCGGACGGATCATCCGGTGGCACCAAGCGCACGGCGAAGGGCGCCACTCGTTCCGCTGGGAGGAATTCCTCGCCGCAGGTGAGCCGCAGGCATCCCCGGACGGCGCGTTCGCGGCGCCCAAGGGCCTGTGGTTCGGCCCCGACGGGACCCTGTGGATCTCCACAGGCGTGTCCGGCGAGGAGCTGAACGGCCCGCTGCCCGCCCACCGCGATGCCGGGAACAACGCCCTGCTCGCCGCGGACCCCGCCACGGGGACGGTCCGGCGTTTTCTCACCGCCCCCCGTGGTGCCGAGGTCACCGGCGTCACCTCCACGCCCGACGGCACGACCCTGTTCGTCAACATCCAGCACCCGGGTGAGCGCACCGCCCGCTGGGGCGCCCCGGACGCGGACGATCCCGGTGCCGTCAGCACCTGGCCGTCGGGGCGGCCGGGCGCCCGCCCCCGCTCCGCCACCGTAGCCGTCCGGCCGATCCGGCATCCGGGCCGAAAGGCGTCGTCATGAACGTCAAGCCGATCCCGCCGTCGGCCGCCGCCGTCGTGCTGCCGGCTCTGGGAGTTTCGGCTCCGGCCGCCGGTGCGGCGCCCTCACCGCACGGCGCCGCCGTGCGGGCCGACTGCCCCGAGGCGCGGAGTCACCCGGAGATCCGCCGCGGCAGCACGGGCACCGCCTCCGGCACGCGCCGTGCGTGCTGCGCGAAGGCGCGGGCCACCTCGACGTGGAGATCGACGGGATCTTCGGCCGGATCACCGGGATCGCCACCAAGGAGGCGCAGTCCCGCTGCGGCACAGGCGTCGACGGCACCATCGGCCCGGGCACCCGGCGGTGCCCGCACGCCTTCGACCGGTGAGACACCGAGGGACTGCGACCGGAGTGCCGCGGGGCACCGCCGCGCGCCGCTCCGCCGAGGAGACCGCCTCGCCTTGCGCGTCCCCGCCCCCGGGGGCGCCCAAGGCGAGGGCGCGGGACGCCGGCGCGCACGACCGCCGGGCGCCCATGAGAGCCGGGTACCGCACCAGCGACGTGACGAGGCCCACCGCCCACCCGTAGTCGGCGAGGGACGGAAGAGGTTCAAGCCGTCCTCGGGACACGCGCCCTTGCCCGGGGCGGACGGGGAGCCGCCGAGCGCGAGCACCCCGCCGGCCACGACGGGGCGACGGCGCGCGGGCTCCAGCCGGCGGTGTGCCGGCGGTGCCCGGCGGTGCCCGGCGGGAGTGCGACACGCCCACCGGGTCGGATACGGGCCGTCGGAGGGCTCGGGCGTGAGCCTTCGGCAGGCGGGACCGGTCAGCCGCTGAGTGCCGGGATGATCTCCGCGCCGTACGCGTCGATCGTCGCTTCCTTCGCGTCGTGCATGTTGTAGACGGCGAACTGGTCGACGCCCAGGTCGCGCAGGGCCTGGAGCTTCTCGATGTGCGCCCGGGGCGGCCCGAGCAGACAGAACCGGTCGACGATCTCGTCGGGGACGAAGTCGGTGGACGGGTTCCCGGCGCGGCCGTGGTGGCTGTAGTCGTAGCCGTGCCGCTCCTTGATGTACGCGGTCAGCGCCTCCGGGACCATGTCGGAGTGCTCGCCGTAGCGGGAGACGAGGTCCGCGACGTGGTTGCCCACCATCCCGCCGAACCAGCGGCACTGTTCGCGGGCGTGCGCCAGGTCGTCGCCGACGTACGCGGGCGCCGCGACGCAGACGGTGACGGAGGCCGGGTCGCGTCCCACGTCGGCGGCCGCCTGCCGTACGGCCTTGACCATCCACTCCGTCAGGTACAGGTCCGCGAGCTGGAGGATGAACCCGTCGGCCTTCTGCCCGGCGAGGGCGAGCGCCTTCGGCCCGTACGCCGCCATCCAGACGGGCAGCTTCCCGTTCTGCACCCACGGGATGCGCAGCGGCTGTCCGTCGACCTCGGTCTCCCGTCCCTCCGCGAGGTCGCGGATCGCGTCGATCGCCTCGCCGAGCCTGGCCAGGGTGTTCGGCTTGCGGCCGGCCACCCGCATGGCCGAGTCGCCGCGCCCGATGCCGCAGACGGTGCGGTTGCCGTACATGTCGTTGAGCGTCGCGAAGGTGGAGGCGGTGACCTCCCAGGTCCGGGTGCCCGGGTTGGTGACCATCGGTCCGACGGTGAGCTTCTGCGTGTGTTCGAGGATCCGGCTGTAGATCACGAACGGCTCCTGCCACAGCACCGCGGAGTCGAAGGTCCAGCCGTAGCGGAAGCCGTTGCGTTCCGCGCGCCGCATCAGCCCGACGACCTCCGATGCGGGCGGATCGGTCTGCAGGACGAGTCCGAAGTCCACGGCGGGCCCTTTCTAGTGGTCGAGGTACTGGCAGGTGGAGCGCGGGGTGTAGACGCCGTGGCCGGCGCGGCCGGTGAAGGTCCGCCGGTCGATGACGACTTCGCCGCGGGACAGGACGGTCTCCACCCGGCCGGTGACGCGCCGGCCCTCGTAGGCCGAGTAGTCCACGTTCATGTGGTGGCTCTCCACGGAGAGCGTCTGTTCGACGTACGGGTCGTAGACCACGATGTCGGCGTCGGCGCCGGGGGCGATGGTGCCCTTCTTCGGATAGAGGCCGAACATCCTGGCCGGGGTGGCGCAGGCGATCTCGATCCAGCGGCGGCGGGTGATGTGGCCGTCGACGACGGCCTGGTGGAGGAGGTCCATCCGGTTCTCCACGCCCGGCAGTCCGTTGGGGATCTTGGAGAAGTCGCCCCGGCCCAGCTCCTTCTGGCCGGTGAAGCAGAACGGACAGTGGTCGGTGGAGACGACCTGGAGGTCGTTGGTGCGCAGCCCGCGCCACAGGGCCGCCTGGTGCTCGCGCGGCCGCAGCGGGGTGGAGCACACGTACTTGGCGCCCTCGAAGTCCGGCTCGGCGAGGTTGTCGGTCGACAGGAAGAGGTACTGCGGGCAGGTCTCGCCGAAGACGGGGAGTCCCTTGTCGCGGGCGGCGGCCAGCTCCGCCACGGCCTCCTGGGCGGAGACGTGCACCACGTACAGCGGGGCGCCGGCTACGCGGGCGAGCTGGATCGCCCGGTGGGTGGCCTCGGCCTCCAGCAGCACCTTGCGGACCTCGCCGTGGTGGCGCGGGTCGGTGCGGCCCTCGGCGAGCGCCTGCTCGACGAGCACGTCGATGGCGATGCCGTTCTCCGCGTGCATCATGATCAGGCCGCCGTTGACGGCGGCCTTCTGCATGGCGCGCAGGATCTGGCCGTCGTCGCTGTAGAAGACGCCGGGGTAGGCCATGAAGAGCTTGAAGGAGGTGATGCCCTCCTCCACCAGCAGGTCCATCTCCTTGAGCGACTGCTCGTTGACGTCGGAGAGGATCATGTGGAAGGCGTAGTCGACGGCGCAGTTGCCGTCGGCCTTGGCGTACCAGGCGTCCAGTCCCTCGCGCAGCGCCCGTCCCATCGGCTGGACGGCGAAGTCGACGATGGTGGTGGTGCCGCCCCAGGCGGCGGCCCGGGTGCCGGTCTCGAAGGTGTCGGAGGCGAACGTCCCGCCGAACGGAAGCTCCATGTGCGTGTGCGCGTCGACGCCGCCCGGGATGACGTACTTGTTGGTGGCGTCGATCGTCCGGGCGGCCGTCCAGCCTTCCGAGACCGGCGAGTTGTGGGCGGCGATCGCCGCGATCCGGCCGTCCTCGACCAGCACGTCGGCGTGCATCTCGTCGGCGGCGGTGACGACCAGTCCACCACGGATCAGGGTGCGGTTGCTCATGGTCTCCTCGCGGTGCGACTAGAGGCTGTGCAGGGCCTGTTCGAGAACGAGAGCACCTTGCTCGGCCTCCGCGACGGTCAGTGAGAGCGGTGGGGCGATGCGCAGGACGCTGGTGCTGTGGCCACCGCCCTTGCCGATCAGCAGGCCGCCCTCCCGGGCGGCCTCCAGGACGGCCGCGGCGGCCTGCGGGTCCGCCTCGTCGGTGCCGGGCTTCACCAGCTCGATGCCGATCATCAGCCCGCGGCCCCGTACCTCGCGTACGGCCGGCACGCTCGCGGCGATGGAGCGCAGCCGCTCGAGCAGCATGCCGCCGACCCGGCGGGCGTTGCCCTGGAGGTCGTGCTCCAGCAGGTACGAGAGGTTGGCGACACCGGCGGCCATGGTGACCGGGCTGCCGCCGAAGGTGGAGATGGAGTTGGCGTCGAGGCAGTTCATGATCTCGGCGCGGGCGACGACACCACCCACCGACATGCCGTTGCCGATGCCCTTGGCGAACGTGAGGATGTCCGGCGGGCCGCTTTGGTCGTGCGCCTGCCAGCCCCAGAAGTGGTCGCCGGTGCGCCCCCAGCCGGTCTGCACCTCGTCGGAGATCCACAGGATGCCGTGCCGGTCGAGGACCTCGCGGAACGCCGCGTACAGCCCGTCGGGCGGCGAGGTGAAGCCGCCGACGCCCTGCACCGGCTCCGCGATCAGCGCCGCCACGTCGTGGGTGTGGCCGAGCAGGTCCTCGAGGTCGGCGACGCACGCCTCGATGAACCGCGCGTCGGAGAGGTGGGCGAAGGGGCCGCGGGAACGGACGCCGCCGTGCACGTACAGCGTCTGGAGGGGCGAGAGGCTGGTCGGCGACCAGGCGTGGTTGCCCGTGATCGACACCGCGGAGAACGACCGGCCGTGGTAGCTGTTGCGCATCGCCAGGATCTGGTTGGAACGGCGGTGGCCGGTGGCCAGGAGCAGGGCGGTGTCGTTGGCCTCCGTGCCCGAGGTGGTGAAGAAGACCCGGGCGTCGGAGATGCCCGACAGTGCCGCGATCCGCTCCGCGAGTTCCACCATGGGGCGGTTGAGGTAGAGGGTGGAGGAGTGGATGATCCGCCCGGCCTGTTCGCTGACAGCCTTGGTGACCTCGGGCAGGGCGTGCGCGGTCATCGTGGTCAGGATGCCGCCGAAGAAGTCCAGGTAGCGGTTGCCGTCCGCGTCCCAGACGTGGCGGCCCTCACCGTGGGTGATCTCGATCGGCCGCTTGTAGTAGAGCGCGACCCAGTCGGGGATGACGGCCCGGTGCCGCTCGTACAGGTCGGTCACGGCTGCACCAGTCCCTCGTATGCGTCGGGGCGGCGGTCGCGGTAGAACGCCCACTGCCGGCGGACGGTCTCGATCAGGTCGAAGTCGAGGTCGCGGACGACCAGTTCCTCCTCCTTGTCGCTGGCGACCTCGCCGACGAACTGGCCGCGCGGGTCGACGAAGTAGCTGGTGCCGTAGAAGTCGTTGTCGCCGTACTCCTCGATGCCGACGCGGTTGATGGCGGCGACGAAGTACTCGTTGGCGACGGCTGCGGCGGGCTGTTCCAGCTGCCACAGGTGGGACGACAGACCGCGGTGGGTGGCGGACGGGTTGTAGACCAACTGCGCCCCCTGGAGGCCGAGCTGGCGCCAGCCCTCAGGGAAGTGGCGGTCGTAGCAGATGTAGACACCGACCTTGCCGACGGCCGTGTCGAAGACGGGCCAGCCGGCGTTGCCGGGCCTGAAGTAGTACTTCTCCCAGAAGCCCTTGACCTGGGGGATGTGGTGCTTGCGGTACTTGCCCAGATAGCTGCCGTCTGCGTCGATCACGGCGGCGGTGTTGTAGTAGAAGCCCGCGCCCTCGGCCTCGAAGACCGGGACGACGATCACCATGCCGGTCTCCCGGGCGAGTTCCTGCATCCGCCGGACCGTCGGGCCGCCCGGGACGGGCTCCGCCCAGCGGTAGTGCTCGGGCTCCTGGACCTGGCAGAAGTACGGAGCGTTGAACACCTCCTGGAAGCCGATGACCTTGGCACCCTGCCGGGCCGCTTCGCGGGCGTGTTCCTCGTGTTTGGCGATCATGGATTCGGTGTCGCCGGTCCAGGTGGCCTGGACGAGCGCGGCGCGTACGACAGTGGCCATGAGCTGCTCCTTCGACGGGACGCCAGAGAGCCTCTACGCACGTAGACGCGGGTACGTAGATGGAGAACGTAAGCCTCGTCACACACTGGGGCAAGACCATCGTCGTGAACCCGCTGAGTCGATCTTGTTTCGCACCCGTGCGGTCGACAACGATCGGATTCAGCTGTGGATGTGTCCGGCCACACGCAGCGCGTGGACGACGTCCCGCTGCCGCGCCGGTGACGCGGCACGGGCCGCGCCCAGCAGCAGCGGCACCAGCCGGACGGGGTCGACCGCGGCCACGGCGGCGGTGTCCGCGGGGGCACGGACCTGCACGAACGCGGACAGCAGGGAGCGGGCGCGATGGGGTGTGCCGTCGGCCTCGAGAGTGAGGGCCGCGGCCGCGATCTCGTCGGCGGAACGGAAGACGCCCTGCCGCAGGAGCTGCCGGCCGTCGTCGCCCCGGCCGGCGGCGGCAAGCGCGTCGGCGGCGGCCGCGAGCCGTAAGGCCGGCTGCGACGCCGCCTCCCAGAGGAGGGTGGCCCAGTCGGCCGCGAGGCCCGAGCGGTGCAGTGCGTCGGCGAGCGCCGGCAGCCAGGCGGTGGGGCGGGCAGCGGCCTCGCAGAGCAGGGCATGCGCCTCGCCGCCGCGGCCCGCCGCCCGGGGCCGGGCCCCGGGCGCGGCCCGCTACCCCGCGGCCCCGTGGGGGGCGACCAACGCCGCCGGGGGGGGCGCGGGGGGGGGCTGGGGC
>NZ_JBEZKP010000077.1:0-6111 GCF_040706335.1 Streptomyces sp. NPDC048389
GCACCGACATCACGATGGTGCCCCTCGCCGAGGCCACCAGGACACTGAAGACCGTACCCGTGGACCGGTACGACGAGGCAGAGACGGTCCTCTGACCCGCCCGCGGGTCCGCACGGATCCGTACGAACCGCCCCCGGTCGCAGCTGCGGCCGGGGGCGGTTCTACTCTGGTGCGAGCAAGCGGACAACCCGCGCGAATCGCCGGTACGGATCGGCGCGGATCAGGCAGCCCCCGGGAGTAGACAGATGGATCACAGCGGGCACGGCATGACGATGGATCTGCCGCCGTTCACGCTGGGGCGGGGCCTGGAATTCTCACCGGACGCCTTCTTCCTCGTCGGCTGCCTCCTCGCCCTCGGCCTGTACGGCTGGGGTGTGGTGCGACTGCGCCGCCGCGGCGACGACTGGCCGGTGAGCCGCACCGTGTGGTTCACCGCCGGTGTGCTGAGCGTCGCGCTGATGATGTGCACCAAGCTGAACGACTACGGCATGGTCATGTTCAGCGTGCACATGGTGCAGCACATGGTGGTCAGCATGCTGTCGCCGATCCTGCTGCTGCTGGGCGCGCCGATCACGCTGGCGCTGCGCGCCCTGCCGGTCGCGTTCCGGGGCCGCAAGGGGCCGCGCGAGGTGCTGCTGATGCTGCTGCACAGCCGCTACATGCGCATCGTCACGCACCCGGCGTTCACCATCCCGCTGTTCATCGCGAGCCTGTACGGGCTGTACTTCACGCCGCTGTTCGACTTCCTGATGGGCTCGAAGCCCGGGCACATCGCGATGATGGTCCACTTCCTCGCGGTCGGCCTGGTGTTCTTCTGGCCGATCATGGGCGTGGACCCGGGGCCGCACCGGCCGGGTTACGTGATGCGGATGCTGGAGCTCTTCGCCGGGATGCCGTTCCACGCCTTCTTCGGCATCGCGCTGATGATGGCCTCCGAGCCGATGGTGCGCGCGTACCGCGATCCGCCGGCCTCGCTCGGGATCGACGCGCTCTCCGACCAGAACGCGGCGGGCGGTATCGCCTGGGCGTTCAGTGAGATCCCGTCCGTGCTGGTACTGATCGCGCTGGTCTTCCAGTGGTACCGCTCCGACCAGCGGCTGGCCAAGCGCAGGGACCGGGCGGCGGACCGGGACGGCGACAAGGAGCTCGAGGCGTACAACGCGTATCTCGCCTCGCTCCAGGCCCGCGGCGGGTAGCCGCCGGCTGCTTGTCACCGGGCGGTAGCGCCGGGGACCGTGCAGGGGTGACGATGGTTCCCGACGGCCCCCCGCCGTCGAAGGAGGGCGCTCATGTCCGGTTCCACGAAGACGATGGGAGTGCTGACCGTCGCGACCCTGGTGGCCGTGACTGCGTACACGGCGGCACTCGGCAGCAACGGCTGGCTCTGGTTCGGCTGGGTGGTGCTCGGGATGGTGACGATCGGAGTGGTCGCCTCCAAGGGCAGCTGAGGCCGGCCGCGGCCCGTACGCCCCGCGCCGCTCAGAAGCGGAAGACCGCTCCGGTCTCGACGGCGAGTTCGCAGGCGTTGGCGAAGGTCTTGTGCCATGCGGTCGGACGTCCCCGCCAGGCGCCGGTGGCACTGACCGTGACCGGGTCGAATGCGTGCGTGCACGGCTGCCGGTCCCCCGGGAGCCGGTCCAGGTCACCACCGGCGGTGTCCAGCGCGGCGCAGGCGGCCGCGGCTTCCGGATGGGGCCCCGCCGGTACGGGGCTGCAGTGCAGCAGCACGCCTCTGATCCAGGTGTTCTCGGCGCCCGACACGGTCAGGAACAGCCCGCGCTTCGGAGCCGCCTTGCCCGGCCGGTCGACGGCGTCGGACCGCTCGACGGCGGCGGTCTGCACGGTTCGGTCCGGCGAGGCCGGCACGTCCGGCGTGGGAGAGGCCGACGACGCCGCGGCGGGCACGGCGACGGCGAACAGGGCGGCGGCGGCAAGGGTGGCACTGCGGTACATCGGGCGCTCCTGGTGGGAGAAGGCCGGCTCTCGACCGGCGCGGGCGGGGCGAGGCATAGAGCACTCTCCGGCTGCGGCGCGGCGCAATGCGCCGCGCCGCCCCATCGCGCGTACGGGTGCGCCGCTTGGCCCGTACGGCGCCGCAGATCGCGTGCACCGCCGCCCACGTCCCGGTGCGCACATCGAGTGAGGTGTTTGCCCTGGTACGGCATGGGCAGTCGGGCCCTTGACGGGGGTCCGGACGCGTGCGCTTCGGGAAACAGACGCCACAGATGGCAGGAGGACGTCATGCACGAGCACGACGGTCATCGCATCCACGCGGAGCACGACCGCGACAAGGCGGAGCAGCTGTTCGACCAGGCCCGCCGAGCCGAGGACCCGGAGCAGTCGGAGCGGCTGAGGTACCGCGCCGAGCGGCTGCGGTCGCGCAGCGAGGCGGAGCTGCGCCGGGAGCCCGGCGCCGGCTACGGGGCGGACGACATGGAGGAGGGCCCGCAGTAGAGAGCGCCCCCAGGAGGCTCAGCCTCAGGAGAGCTGAGACACAGCCGAGCGCAGCAGAGAAGCGGACCGAGGTGCCCGGTCGGTCAGGGTCATCGGTCAGAGGTCATCGGTCAGGAGCCGGGCCCCGGGCCTGGGACCGTAACCGGCTCCCGGCCTGCCGAGCCGCTACATGTGGCGGTTGGCGTAGTGGCTCTCGATCTGCCGGATGTAGTCCGCGTCGTCCTCGTGCCTGCCGCTCTCGAAGGGTGGCGAGTCCTTGACCTCGGCCTTGGTACAGCCCACCCGGACGACTTCGGCTTCGGTGTCGATCTCCGAGACGAGCCCCGCGGGCAGCAGCACCCGCCGGCCGAGGATCCACGGCCCGGTGTCGACGACGAGGTACGAGCGGCCGACCTCCTCGGTGTGCTTGTCGACCTTCCCGATCGACCCGTCGGACGCCTCGACGGAGTACCCGACGAGCAGCGCGCCCGGTACGTAACGGGCGGTCTCCGGGTAGCCCCACATGTCGCCTGCCATCATCGCCTCCTCGTCCGCGCGGGATTCTTCCCGGCACACCGGCATCTTCCCGTCACACGTCTTCCTCTCGCACCGGCGCGGGTACCCGTGCAGCCGTCCCTGACACCGCAGCAGGCGCGCCGTCCTCACCCCTGGCGCGCCACCACCATGTGCGCGAAGACCACCACGTTCTCCTTGTAGTCCTTCGCCTTCTTGTCGTACTCACCGCCGCAGGTGATCAGGCGCAGTTGCGGGTCCGGGGTGTCCTTGTAGACCCGGTCGTCGGGAAAGTTCTCCTTACTGAAGCTCTCGACGGAGTCGACGGCGAAGGTGACGACCGACCCGTCCCCGCGCACCACGTCCACCAGCGTGCCGGGCCTGACGGAACCGAGATACAGGAACACACCGGGCCCGCTCTTCGTGTCGAGGTGCCCGGCGACGATCGCGGCGCCCGGCTCACCCGGTGTCACGCCCTCCCGGAACCAGCCGACGAGGTTGTTGTCGTTCGGCGGCGGCGAGTCGAGCCGTCCGGACGCACCGATGGACAGCGGCATGAACGGCGCGTCCACCGCGATGGACCGGATGATCAGGCGCGTCGGCTCTGCACGCGGGAGCGTCGTGCCCGCGCCGTGGGCCCGGGCCGTGGCGGCGGCGGGTGGCGGTGAGGCCGGGGCCGCGATCACGGGACCCGCCAAGGGCTTGGCGTCCGAGGGGGTGCCGACGGAGTTGTGGATGAGCAGGAGACCCAGCCCCACTGCGGCAAGTGGCCACAGCAGGGCACGCCCGAACGAACGCGTGCCGGGAGGCTCCTTCGACTGCTGCTTCTCCTGGACCATGGTGCGTACCTTTCACGGCGACGACATGGGAGCGACGTGATTCACCGTCGGCCTGTTCCCACCGCCCCATCACTCGGGACGGCGGCATACGGGCGACGCTGCGCGTGAGACGAGTGAGGTGGCGGCACGGCGAACTGACAACACGTCAGGATGCCTGCCTGCCGAGTGCGTCGACCGCCGCGACCACCCGGTCCCAGAAGCTCTCGACATCCAGCTCGACCGCGACCCGTGCGTTCACCGGACGGTCCGTGTACCGGTGCAGGTCCACCACGGTCGCCCCGCGCGTGTACCGCCCGTGCAGCTCGACGACCACGTTCGCCTCGACACAGCGCACGGTCCCGGGATCGATCACCCGGGCCACGGCGACCGGATCGTGCAGCGGAGGCGCGGCGAACCCCCACAGCCGGCGGTAGGCCGACGCGAAGTAGGTCAGCAACTCCACGCAGGTACGCGACAGTCCGGTGTCCAGGCGCTCGAGGCGGCCCAGCACCTCGGGCGTGGCGAGCGCCTGGTGAGTGACGTCGAGACCGCACATCGTGACAGGGAGTCCGCTGCCGAACACGATGCCCGCGGCCTCCGGGTCGACGTACATGTTGAACTCGGCGGCAGGTGTCGTGTTGCCCCGCCCGGCGGAGCCGCCCATGAGGACGATCTCGCGGATGTGCCGGGCGCTGTCGGGGTGGCGGGTCAGGAGCAGCGCCACATTGGTCAGCGGGCCGGTGGGCACGAGCGTGACCGGCTCCGCGTGCTCCGCCAGGATCCTGTGCATGAGGTCGACCGCATGCTCGGGCACGACGTCCACGGTCGGTTCCGGGAATCGCGGCCCGTCCAGGCCCGAGTCGCCGTGGACGTCCTCCGCGACCAGCAGCGGCTGGACGAGCGGCCGCGCGCAGCCCGCGGCGATCGGCACACCGGTGATGCCGGCGACGGTGCACACCCGGCGGGCGTTCAGGGTCGTCCGCTCGAGGGTCTGGTTCCCCGCCACGGTGGTGATCGCGAGCAGGTCGATCGCCGGGTCCGCGGCGGCCAGCATGATGGCAAGGGCGTCGTCGTGTCCGGGATCGCAGTCGAGCACGACGGGTACGGGCACGGTCACGGCGCTTTCCGATCACGGGGCGGACGGGACGGCGGAGCATCACTTCGGAGCATCGAGGTGGGCGAAGACGACAAGGTTCTCGGTGTAGTCCTTGGCCTTGCGGTCGTAGCTGCCGCTGCAGGTGATGAGCCGGACCTGGGCGTCCGGGGTGTCCGCATAGACCCGCTTGTCCGGGAAACCGTCCTTGTGGAAGCTCTGGACGGAGTCGACGACGAACGTC
The DNA here is from genome assembly GCF_040706335.1 of Streptomyces sp. NPDC048389. NCBI lineage: Bacteria > Bacillati > Actinomycetota > Actinomycetes > Kitasatosporales > Streptomycetaceae > Streptomyces > Streptomyces sp. NPDC048389. The sequence continues at coordinate 5,102 of NZ_JBEZKP010000077.1, forward strand.
GCCGTCGTGCCGTCCTTTCGACGGACGTGGAAGCGGTGGCCCTTCTTGAGTTCGCTCAGCTCGGCGAAGACCGCCGGCGAGGTCAGGGTGTCGACGTGACCGGCGATGATGCTGGTGCCGAGTTCGCCCGGGGACACACCGGCAGCGAACCAGCCGACGAGGTTCACATCGTCCGCAGGCGGCGCGTCCAGCGCACCGGAGGATCCGATGGCCAGGTCGGTGAAGGGCGCGTCGACGCCGATCTGCGGAATGACCAGCCGTGTCGGGGCCGAGCGCGGCAGTGCCGGATGCGACGGCTTGGCAGCCTTCGCCTCCTTGGACGGCTTCGGCACGTCGGAGGGGCCGGCCACCGGCGCGGGCACGGCGGACCGGGGCGGGTCGCCGGCCTTGCCCGGCGCAGGGGCGGGTGGCGTCGCGATCGTGGCCACCAGAGTCAGCGCCAGCACGGCCATCGCCAGCGGCCACAGCAACCACGGCACCGCACGACGGGATGCGCCGGTGATCCGCAAGGCCCTCGACGCGTCGGTCCAACGAACAGTCATGCGATGAGTCCTTTACACCTTGCTGTCGAAGCTGCGGCCGCCGCCCGAGCCGGGCGGCGGCCGCAGTCACGTCACTGGGAGGGGGCGCGATCAGGCGGCGGTGCCGTTCGCGTTACGCCGGCGCAGCATGTAGGCACCGGCGCCGAGGCCGCCGAGGAGGACCAGGCTCCCCGCCGCCATGCCGCTGCCGGAGGAGGCCAGGCCACCGCCACCGGTGTGCATGCCGCCGCTGGGCTTCTCGCTCTTCCAGCCCTCCGACTTCTCCGACTTGCCCGACTCTTCCTTGTCCTTCTCCCAGTCGCCGTTGGTGACCGTGGCGAGCGCGCCACCGCCGGTGTGCATACCACCGTGCGGCTTACCGCCCTTGTCGTAGCCCTTGTCCTTGTCGTCCTTGTCCCAGTCCTTGTGGTCCTCCGACACCGAGGCCAGCGCGCCACCACCGGTGTGCATACCACCGTGCGGCTTACC
>NZ_JBEZKP010000077.1:6210-26301 GCF_040706335.1 Streptomyces sp. NPDC048389
TGTCGTCCTTGTCCCAGTCCTTGTGGTCCTCCGACACCGAGGCCAGCGCGCCACCACCGGTGTGCATACCACCGTGCGGCTTACCACCCTTGTCGTAGTCCTTGTCGGACTTGCCGTGGTCCTTGCTGCTGTACGAGGAGTCGTCCTTGCCGGAGTCGGCAGCGGCCAGGGCGTAGGCGCCGGGCGCGGTGATGACGAGCGCGGCCGTGGCTGTGGCCGAGGCGAGAAGAATGCGGGCAGAGCGCATTGCGAGATCCTTTCGTCGCGACTACGTCGGCTGACATCCCGTCGGCTCGTGGGTCCGTAGCGGCGACATGCTCCACCGTCAGCCCGCGGCGCCGGGTTCACCACTCGGATTGGTTCTTGCGTGGCCGTCCGTCACTCCATCAGTTCCCGACCGGGTCGCTCCAGTTCATCGCGCCACGCCGATCTGCCAGCGGCTTTGGATCTCCGCACTCTCTGTGGCTCGTTGCGCGCCCAGGGTGACGAAGAGGGTGACAGCTTGGTACGGGCGGGTGAGCCCCGGTGCCGCGGCCGGGCGTGGCGGCGCGCGCTTGCGGCGGCGCACACTGGATCCATGGGCGAGTACCAGGGCGACGTGACGGTGATCGCCGACGGTGCCGAGTATCCGGCAACGGCGGATCTGCGTTCATGGGGCGAGCAGGAGGACTCGCCTCCGCTGCCGGAGGAGGCACCGGGGCTGACCGACTGGAACGGCAAGATCGAGATCCTGGCGGGTGAGGACGGCGCCTGGAACGTCATGGACGCCGAAGCGCACCGGCTGCGGATGCCGGACGGCCGGACGAGCGGCTTCGTGGTGAGCCGTCGCTACTTCGGCACCGGAATCCTGTTGATCACGGGCAGTGGGGAGCCGCCGTTCTGAGATCCAGGGCGTGTTGCCCGCGGAGACAAGCACCGGTTTGAGCAGGATTGCGCAGGGCGCCCGCGTGCACTGGAGGTGATCGCGATACCCGAGCCCGGCAGCAAGAAGTACGACCCGCGGCAGGCCAGGAAGCGCAGGGCTCGTGACGCAGACCATGGAGGCGAGACTGCAGGAACTGGCGGCCGGCGGCAGCCCGTCGCCGGGCCCGCCCGACAGCGTCACGCCCGAACGGGCGGCGGGAGCGAGCGGCGGCTCGAAGATCTCCCCGGCGACGGCGGGCCCGTCCGTGAACCCGCCGTCGCACGGAACACCGCAGAACCCGGCGCAGCCTCGTTGAACGGGTACGCCTGCCGCCCGGCGACGTGGGCGGTGCCGTCCCGGCTGAAACCTTCGACGTCGGAGTCCTCGGCCTTGCGCGAGCGTGACCGTGCCTGGCGACTGCTGTCGCTCCCGAGGTCGTCGTCCGCCACCGGCTCGGGGTCCTTCGCGTCCTCGGTGTGCGTGTGCTGCCCGGACTTCAGGTAGCCCTGCAACTGGTGCTTGAGCTCGTCGTCCTCGCGGGGCTCTTGGGGTTGCTTCCGCGTTGCGTGGCTGTCACCTCCAGGATTCGGGTCGGAACCTCCTGCCGACCGCCGGGTACCCGTCGGCTCGGCGCCGACACGCCCCGTCCTGAGCGCGCACCGGCGCGGTGGATCACCGCTCCCTCCCGCCCTGTGTCCTGCCGGTCCGGGGCCCGGGCGAGCCCCGGAAGCGGAGGGCGGCCAGGTCGTGGGCGCGGGACCCCCTTGGCCCGGCCGGACGGCCGGCGGGGCCCCGCGTGACGCGCTCTGCCGGGCGCAGTCCGTCATACGCGGCGAGCTGACGTGACACCGCGGTGGGCACGAAACCCGCCTTCGTCGTCGTCCGCCCTCCTCAGCCGCCGGGGGCCCGGCTACGATCGATCACCACCCCCACTCCGGCGCGTCCCGCGCGCCGCCCGACGAGACATGACGCGCCCAGATGCCGTGATCCGGCAGAACGCGGCTGAGAGCCGACCCGGCAGAGTTGGAGACCCCGTGTTCTACTACGTGCTCAAGTACGTCCTCCTCGGGCCTCTGTTGAGGCTGCTCTTCCGGCCGCGCATCGAAGGGCTCGAGCACATCCCCGCAGAAGGCGCGGCGATCGTCGCGGGCAACCATCTCTCCTTCTCCGACCACTTCCTGATGCCGGCGATCATCAAGCGGCGCATCACCTTCCTCGCCAAGGCCGAGTACTTCACGGGGCCGGGCCTCAAGGGCAGGCTGACTGCGGCGTTCTTCCACAGCGCCGGGCAGATCCCGGTCGACCGTTCGGGAAAGGACGCCGGTCAGGCGGCCATCCGCGAGGGGCTCGGGGTACTGGGCAAGGGCGAGTTGCTGGGCATCTATCCGGAGGGCACCCGGTCGCACGACGGCCGGCTCTACAAGGGCAAGGTCGGAGTGGCCGTCATGGCTCTCAGGGCGGGTGTGCCCGTGGTGCCGTGCGCGATGGTGGGGACCTTCGAGATCCAGCCGCCCGGGCAGGTGCTCCCGAAGATCAAGCGGGTCACCGTCCGTTTCGGGAAGCCGCTGGACTTCTCGCGCTACGCGGGCCTGGAGAACGAGAAGGCGGCGATCCGCGCGGTCACCGACGAGATCATGTACGCGATCCTGGAACTCTCCGGCCAGGAGTACGTCGACCGCTACGCCGCCGAGGTCAAGGCCGAGCAGCAGGAGCGGGAGCAGGGGCAGCGCGGCGCCAGGACAGCCCGCTTCCCCCGGCGGCGCAGCTGACACGGGGCGGCTGACGGAGGGCGGCGGCTCTCGGGCGTACGAGGGGCTCCGGCGGGTACGAGGAGCCGGCCCCTCGTACCCGCCCTCGACCGTTGCGGCAGTCTCGCGCACCGCTGGGCGTGGGCGGTGCGCGCTCCGCCCACGCTCAGCGGTGCGGGCCGCCGAGCAGGCCCTCCTGAGCCTCGTCGAGCACGCGGCGCAGGGCGAGAGCGTCCTGTGCGAGTGCGGTGACCAGTGCGGCGGGGCCGGCGAGCGGGGTGATCACCGCGGTGAGCCCGAGGAGACGGGGCTCGGGCGGCTTGTCGTCGAACGCCGGGTCGACGACGAGGAGCTGACCGACCGCCCGGTGGCCGGCGAGTACGGCGGGGCCGTCCCAGCCGGCCGGGGCGCCGGGCCCGCAGGCGAGTTCGGTGTCGAGCAGGGGCCGGCCGGCGCGGTGGACGGTGAGGCGGGTGGTGAGCGTGCCGGGCTCCTCCCCGTACCGTCCGAGGATCTGTTCCTCGCGGAGCAGCAATCGCGCGCCGGCGGCAAGACGGACCCGGGTGTGCGTCCGCAGGTCGCTGCCGCGTGCGGCGATCAACTGCTCGGGCAGCCAGCGCAGTTCCGCTTCCTCGCCGACGTCCAGTGCGATGTCGTAACGGGCAGGTCCGGGTCCGTGGCCCGGCAGGGCGATGGTGGCGGCGGCGGAGTCGACGGTCAGGTGCGTACCGTCGCGGACGGTGGCGTCGACGGCGAGCCGGTCGCCGCCGAGGGGCCCGCTCATCGCACCGACCATGGTGACCCGCAGCCCGGTCCCGTGGGAGCGGGTGCGGCGCAGCGCGATCGGCCCGTCGCCGGCCAGGACGGGCAGCCCGGTGCCTTCTGCGACGATCCGGGCCGTTGCCTCGATGCCCATGGGGCGCTCAGCCGGTCCAGGCGGCGAGCTGCGCGCGTACCCATGCGGCGACCGGGGCGACACCGTCGTCGTCGCGCAACGACGTGAAGACGACGGGTAGTTCACCGCGCTGCTCCTTCGCGTCGCGTGCCATCCGGGCGAGGTCGGAGCCGACGTGCGGCGCGAGGTCGGTCTTGTTGACGACGAGGAGGTCGGCGGTGGTGACGCCGGGGCCCCCCTTGCGCGGGATGTCGTCGCCGCCGGCGACGTCGATGACGAAGACCTGGGCGTCCACCAGCCCCTTGGAGAACGTGGCGGTCAGGTTGTCGCCCCCCGATTCGACGAGGATCAGGTCGAGCGGACCGACACTGTCCTCGAGGTCCTCCACGGCTTCCAGGTTGGCGGAGATGTCGTCGCGGATGGCGGTGTGCGGGCAGGCACCGGTCTCGACCGCCTGGATGCGTTCGGGCGGCAGCACCGCGTTGCGCAGCAGGAACTCGGCGTCCTCGCGGGTGTAGATGTCGTTGGTGACGACCGCGATGGAGAGCCGGTCGCGCAGCGCGGCGCACAGGGCGGCGACGGTGGCGGTCTTGCCGGAGCCCACCGGCCCGCCGAGTCCGATCCGCAGGGCCCGCCGCGTGCCGTCGGGGCGTGCGGCGTCGGCGCCGACGGCCTGGGCCGCCTCGTGGTGGTGGTCGAGGTGCATGGTGTGGCTCCTTGGTACGAGTGCGGTGTGGGGGGCCTGGCGCGGTCAGGAGGCGAAGAGGCGCACCGGCCAGGCGGCGTGCTCCTCCGCGGTGATCTCCAGCAGTGGCGCGGAGGCGGCCGGCAGAGCGTCGACGCCGTCCCGCGCGGCGGCCGCGGCCCGCGCCGCCACGTCATCGGTCTCGGGTGCGAGGTGGGCGAGGACGGCGGTGGCCTGGAAGGGGTCCAGACTCAGCAGCCGTACGGCCGCGGTCGCCGGGCCGCTGATCGTCTCGTACGCCACGCAGTGCGCGGCGTCCTCTGCACCGAGGCCGGCGGCGCGAGCGGCTGTGCCGAGCACGACGGGCTGGTGGGTGCCGCGCGGGAACAGGGCGGCGAGCGCGTCGAGCACCGGATGCGGCCAGGTGGCACGGGCAGCGCGCATCATCTGCCGGCCGAGTCTGCGGGCCGCTGCCCGCAGGGCCGGCGAGGGGGTGCGGGCGTCGGCGGCGGCGTCGAGCTCGACCGGGTCGTGGCCGAGGGCGGCGCAGGCGGCGAGGGCCGCGGAGGTGAGCCCGGTGGTGTGCAGGCGGCCCCGGCAGAACGCGGCGAGGTCCGCCGCGTCCTTGATGCGCCCGGCCCGGACGGCGGCCTCCGCGCCGCCGGAGTGCGCGTGGCCTCCGGCGGGGAAACGGCCGTCGGCGAGGACGAGCAGCGCGGTGCGGCTCATGCCGCCCACCCGCCTCTCCCGCAGGGCGGGCCGGGGCGTTCGGGGCGGGCCTCTGCGGTTCCGGTCGTCGTCATCAGAAGAGGAAGTACCGCTGGGCCATGGGGAGTTCCGCGGCGGGCGCCGGCTCGACGGCTTCGCCGTCGATCGTCACGGTGAACGTGTCGGCGTCGACCTCCACCCGGGGCAGTGCGTCGTTCTCCCGCATGTCGGCCTTGGTCACCCGCCGTGTGCCGCGGATCGGTACGAACTCCTTGTCCAGCCGCAGCCGTTCGGGAAGATCGTCCTCGATCGCCGCCTGCGCGACGAAGTTGACCGAGCTGCGGGCCGCCGCCCGGCCCAGCGCGCCGAACATCGGGCGGGGCAGGACCGGTTGCGGCGTGGGGATCGAGGCGTTGGCGTCGCCCATCTGGGCGTACGCGATCTGACCGCCCTTGATGACGAGCTGCGGTTTCACGCCGAAGAACGCCGGTTCCCACAGTACGAGATCGGCGAGTTTGCCGGTCTCCACCGAGCCGATGTCCCCGTCGATGCCCTGGGCGACCGCCGGGTTGATGGTGTATTTGGCGACATAGCGACGCGCCCGGTGGTTGTCGGCGCGCCCGTCGCCCGCCAGAGCGCCCCGGCGCTTCTTCATCACGTGCGCGGTCTGCCAGGTGCGCATGACCACCTCGCCGATCCGGCCCATGGCCTGTGCGTCGGAGGAGATGATCGAGATCGCTCCGAGGTCGTGCAGGACGTCCTCCGCCGCGATGGTCGAGGGCCGGATGCGTGACTCCGCGAAGGCGAGGTCTTCGGGGACGGCCGGGTTGAGGTGGTGACAGACCATCAGCATGTCGAGGTGCTCGTCGATGGTGTTGAGGGTGTGCGGCCGGGTCGGGTTGGTCGAGCTGGGCAGCACGTACGGCTCGGAGACGACGGTGATGATGTCGGGTGCGTGTCCGCCGCCCGCGCCCTCCGTGTGGTAGGCGTGGACCGTACGGCCGGCGATGGCGGCGAGGGTGTCGCCGACGAATCCCGCCTCGTTCAATGTGTCGGTATGGATGGCGAGCTGGGCGCCGGTCTCGTCGCAGACGCCCAGGCAGGCGTCGATGGCCGCGGGAGTCGCACCCCAGTCCTCGTGGATCTTGAACCCGAGGGCTCCGCCGCGCAGTTGGGAGTGCATGGCGTCGCGTGAGGTGGTGTTGCCCTTGCCGAGCAGGCCGATATTGACGGGCCAGGTGTCCAGCGCCTCGAACATCCGGGCGAGGTGCCAGGGGCCCGGTGTGACCGTGGTGGCCTTGGTCCCTTCGGCCGGTCCGGTGCCGCCGCCGACGAGGGTGGTCACCCCGGTGGCGAGCGCCTGCTCGACGAGGGTCGGCGAGACGAAGTGGACGTGCGCGTCTACGGCCCCGGCGGTGAGGATCTTCCCGTTGCCCGCGATGATCTCGGTCTCGGGTCCGATGACCAGGGCCGGGTGGACGCCGTCCATGGTGTCGGGGTTGCCCGCCTTGCCGATGCCGCTGATCCGCCCGTCGCGGAGAGCGATGTCGGCCTTCACCACGCCCCAGTGGTCGAGGATCACGGCCCCGGTGATCACCGTGTCGGGCGCGCCTTCGGCCCGTGTCGTACGGGCCTGGCCCATGGACTCGCGGATCACCTTGCCGCCACCGAACACCGCCTCGTCACCCGCGCGGCCGGGGCCGCCGGAGAGGTCGTCCTCGATCTCGACGAGCAGGTCGGTGTCGGCGAGGCGGATGCGGTCGCCGGTGGTGGGGCCGAACAGGTCGGCGTACACGGCGCGGTGCAGTTCAGCCATCGAGGTGCCCTCCGGTCTCTCCACGCAGCCCGGCCACGATCCGGCGGCCGGCGAGCGGTACGAGTTCCACATCGACGGGGATGCCGGGCTCGAAGCGGACGGCGGTGCCGGCGGCGACGTTCAGCCGCTTGCCGCGCGCGGCGGCGCGATCGAACTCGAGGCCGGGGTTGGCCTCGGCGAAGTGGTAGTGGGAGCCGACCTGAACCGGGCGGTCGGCGGCGTTGACGACGGTGAGGCGGGTGGTCTCGCGGCCCTCGTTGAGCACCACCGGGCCGTCACCGCAGAGGATCTCTCCGGGAATCATGAGCGCCACGCCCCTCAGAGGATCGGGTCGTGGACGGTCACGAGCTTGGTCCCGTCGGGGAATGTGGCCTCCACCTGGACGTCATGGATCATTTCGGCGATGCCCTCCATGACGTCGTCGCGGGTGAGCACCTTGCGTCCGGAGGCCATGAGTTCGCTGACGCTGCGGCCGTCGCGGGCGCCTTCGAGGATGTGCACGGTGATGAGGGCGACGGCTTCCGGATGGTTCAGTCGCACACCGCGCGCCTTGCGCTTCTGCGCCACGTCGGCGGCCACATGGATGAGAAGCCGTTCCTGCTCGTGCGGGGAGAGTTGCACGCGTCCACCTCAATGTCGTCCGGCTCGTGATCGCCGACCGTGATGACCGTAGCGCGCCTCAACGCTCTGTTGACTCGTGCGCGGGTGTTCCACGACCAGGCGTTGAACCTTACGGCGCGGTTTTTTCCGGCACTTTTCCGATGCGTTAACTGATCTTGGTTTCCCCGCACCGGGCTCCCCCACGTCCCGTTCCCGCACATCCGGTTCGCGGATCTCCGGTTCGCGGATCTCCGGTTCGCGGATCTCCGATTCGCGGATCCAGGGTTCGCGGATCCACGGGCCTCTCGTGACCGCTGCCCCCACCGCCACCTGATCGCGGTGATCGTGCCGGGCCCGGTCGCGGTGGAGCCGGCCCCGGGGGCTTCGACCGTCCGGCCACCCGGACCGCGCCGCGCGGCCCGCCCATCCGTGTCGCGGGTCCCACCGCGGCCTCATCCGTGCCGCGGCTCCCACCGCGGTCACCGGTCGGCTCGAGCAGCGATTCGAAGAACACGGCGACGCCTTCGACGTCCAGCGCGACGAGGAGGAGGCCGCCGCCAGGGCCGCGATCAAGGACCGACTCGTATACGGCGCCGTCGTCGCGCGGCTCTGCGCGCCACGCAGGCCCTGGTCGGGCGGGCAACCGCACTCAAGGAAGCCCTGACGCTCAAGCACATAGGGGGTGAGAACGAGGCGTACACGCACACGCTCACCGAAGCGCTGCGCGTGCTCGACGGCGAACGCAGGGCGAAACGGGTGACCATGCCGCCGGTTTCGACGAGTTGACGATCACTCCGCTGCTGTCAACCGCCGACGGGGTAACGGTGTTCGTCCCTCGTTCGGTGGAGCTTCGCCGAAGTCGTCGCGTGTCACAGGACTTGCGCGGCGTGACCACCGATCTGGCGCAATCGACTGCTTCTTCGCTGGTACGGCCATGCCTCCGGGTCATGGGACACGGGGCTCGACGGGCCTGTCCACCCGAAAGGGCCAGTCGTGATCAGGTTCACAAAAGCCGTTTCGGCTCGGAAATCGGACATGAGTGGGTAACGATCCGTGGGACGACAAGCCCCCGTCACCTCGACGGGGCGGTCCGGGCGGACGCTGAGTCCTGCCGCCGCACCGGACGTCTGGTCGACGGAAGTGCATCGGCAGGAGTGGAGGACCCGAGCAGTACGGCGTGACCGGCGACCCCGGGCACGCCTTGGGGTGAAGCCGCTGCGGCGGCCGGGCGTCTTCGCCGGTCCGAACCCGACAGGTCATCCTTCACAGGCGGCTGACGAAGGGTTGCGCATGACTGCGCAGATTGATCTCCCGCTCCTCTTCTCCCGTGCGGGTGCCGTATCGGCACTGACGATCGCCGCCGTGGGGGGCACACTCCTCACCCCGGGCGGCATCGCCCCGGCCCACGCGATCAGCAGCCACGCGAGCAAAGCGCTCAAGGTGGCGGCGTCGAAGCAGGGATCGCCGTACAGCTACGGCGCCACGGGTCCGAACAGCTTCGACTGCTCCGGGCTGACGTTCTACTCGTACAAGAAGGCCGGGAAAATACTGCCCCGGACGGCACAGCAGCAGTACAACCGGACCCGTCGTGTCTCCACATCCGACCGCCGACGCGGTGACCTGGTGTTCTTCCATTCCGGCGGTGCCGTGTACCACGTGGGCATCTACGCCGGCAACGGGAGGATCTGGCACTCCCCGAAGACGGGCGACGTGGTCCGGCTGGCCAAGATCTGGACGCGGAGCGTCAAGTACGGCCGGGTGCGCTGACGCCCCGGCAGTTCCCTTGCGGTGGCGCGCCGTCGGTATGCCGTCGGCTGGACGAGCAGCGTGGCGCCGAGCACGGTCGGCGCACCACCGGACACGGCCTGGGCGGCCACGGGCCGAGCCGGTCGACCGGCAGCGCCACTGTCGGGAACCGGATCAGCGCCCGACAACACGTCGACGCCCGTCGGCAGCGGAGTGCGCGGCAGCACCGCGGCGCTGATACGCGGCGCGCTCGAAGGGCGGGGTGCCCGTCCCGGGCCGGCCCCGTGGTGACGGCGTCGCCTGCCGTCGACGGGGCGGTCGCCTGCCGTCACACGTCCTGGCCGCGGTGCGGTCAGCTCTGCACGGGGACGGACCAGGGCAGCGCGATCCAGACCGTCTTGCCGCCCTCCGCGGTGGGCGTGACGGACATCCGTCCGCCGTACTCGGCGGTGAGGGTGCGGATGATGACCATGCCGCGGCCGTTGTCCTGGCGGACGGCGGCGGGCAGCCGCTGCGGCCACCGCGGATGGCTGTCGGTGACTCCGATGCACAACTCCTCGTCGCGTTCCAGCCACACGTCCACGGTGAACGTCGGCGACTGGCCGAAGGTGTGCTGAACGGCGTTGGTGGCGAGCTCGGACACGATCAGCCGGACGGTGTCGACGGCTTCGGCGTCGGGCTCGAGCCCCCACGCGCACACGGCGTCCGTGACATGTCTCCGCGCGGCGGAGACCGACGCCGGCTCGCTGGGCAGAGTGAGGGATGTTTCCTGATGATCTGCCATGGCGGCGCTGTCCCTTTCCCACCGCGGCCGGGCTCCGACTCGTAGCGGATGAAACGCAGGAACGGCCACGGATTACGGTTTCGCGTCAGACTGCCACTTATCGTGCTTGAGAAGCAGGGATCCTCCAAGATCCGTACATATCTGTCGCTCGAAGCGGTGAACTCTGCTACGGCAGAACGTATTTGAGGTCCGGGCAGAGGGCTCCGGCAGGGCAAGGGTCCCGAGCCTGGCAGGGCAGGGGCAGGGCAGGGCGGCGCAAGAGCGACGGTCCGGGCAGGGGCGAGGATCCGGGCGGGGCCGAGAGTCCGAGCCGGGCAGGGCCGAGAGTCCCGGCGGGTCCGGGAACGTACCGGCGGGGCCGGAACCGGTACCGGCAGCGGTTCTGGCGGCGTCGGGGTCAGCGGCCGGGGGCGGTCCCGATGATCGTGGAGAGCGCCGCGTCGATCTGCCTCTCGGCGAGATCGGCCCGGGCGGTGAGGCGGATCCGGGAGATCCCGTCGGGCACGGACGGCGGACGGAAGCACCCGACCACGAGCCCGGCCGCCCGGCAGTCCGCCGCCCAGCTCAGCGCCGCCTCAGGTGACGGCGCCTGAACGGAGACCACCGCGGCGTCCGGCGGGGCCGCCGTGAGCCCGGCGTCGGTCAGCCGGCGGTGCAGTGTCGCCGCCACCTCGCGCGCCCGGTCCGCGAGCCGGGGTTCACGCCGCAGCACCCGCAGGCTCGCGAGCGCGGCACCGGCCGCGGCGGGCGCCAGACCGGTGTCGAAGATGAACGTCCGCGCGGTGTTGACGAGGTGGTCGATGACGCGGGCGGGGCCGAGGACCGCCCCGCCCTGACTGCCCAGGGACTTGGACAGCGTCAGCGTGGCGACGGTGCCCGCCGCACCGGCCAGCCCGGCGGCGTCGAGGGCGCCGCGGCCGCCGGCACCGAGGACACCGAGCCCGTGCGCGTCGTCGACGACGAGCGCCGCGCCGTGCTCACGGCAGGCGTCGGCGAGACCCGGCAGCGGCGCGGCGTCGCCGTCGACGGAGAAGACCGAGTCGGTGACGGCGAGGGACCGACGGCCGGGGTGCGCGTCGAACGCCTTGCGTACGGCCTCCACGTCGGCGTGCGGAACGACGGCCGTCTCCGCCCGGGACAGCCGGCAGCCGTCGACGATGGAGGCGTGGTTGCCCGCGTCGGAGACGACGAGCGCGTCACGGCCGCTGAGCGCGGTGACCGCGGCGAGATTGGCCGCGTACCCGGAGGAAAGCACGAGGGCCGCCTCGAAACCGCAGAAGTCGGCGAGCTCGCCCTCCAGTTCGGCATGGAGCTCGGTGCTGCCGGTGACGAGACGGGAACCGGTGGCCCCCGCGCCCCACCGGCGGGCGGCCCGCACGGCGCCTTCGGTGACCTCCGGGTGCCGGGTGAGCCCCAGATAGTCGTTGCTCGCGAGATCCAGCAGGTCGCTGTCGGCGGCACGCGGCCGCAGCCTGCGGACCAGACCCGCGTGCTCGCGGCGGCGGGACTCGTCGTCGATCCAGTCGAAAGGATCCTGCGGCATGGTGGTCCGATCCTTTTGTAGGCAGCGGACAGACCCTAGCCCGCCTGGAGCAGGTGCCGGGTGTGGCCATGCACACACCTCCAAACAGCGCTGTTGTGGACTTCCTCCTTGGCCCGGGCCTGTGCCGTGCGCGAGGATCTGCGCCATGGACCTGCTGAACACGCTGGTGGAGAAGGGGCTGCGGCGCGAGCTGCCGACCCGTGAAGAAGCGCTCGCCGTACTGGCGACCTCCGACGACGATCTGCTCGAAGTGGTGACCGCGGCCGGCAAGGTGCGCCGGCAGTGGTTCGGACGGCGGGTGAAGCTGAACTATCTCGTCAATCTGAAGTCGGGCCTGTGCCCGGAGGACTGCTCGTACTGCTCCCAGCGACTGGGGTCGAAGGCGGAGATCCTCAAGTACACCTGGCTGAAGCCCGAGGAGGCGTCACAGGCCGCCGCGGCCGGTGTGGCGGGCGGTGCGAAGCGGGTCTGCCTGGTGGCGAGCGGGCGCGGGCCGACGGACCGTGACGTGGACCGGGTCTCGAAGACGATCGAGACGATCAAGGAGCAGAACGAGGGCGTCGAGGTGTGCGCCTGTCTCGGACTGCTCTCGGACGGTCAGGCCGAGCGGCTGCGCGACGCGGGCGCCGACGCGTACAACCACAACCTGAACACGTCCGAGGGGACGTACGGGGACATCACGACCACCCACACCTACGCGGACCGAGTGGACACCGTCACCAAGGCGCACGCAGCGGGCCTCTCCGCCTGCTCCGGGCTCATCGCCGGCATGGGCGAGAGCGACGAGGACCTGGTCGACGTCGTCTTCGCGCTGCGGGAGCTCGACCCGGACTCGGTGCCGGTGAACTTCCTGATCCCCTTCGAGGGCACACCGCTCGCCAAGGAATGGCACCTCACGCCCCAGCGGTGTCTGCGCATCCTCGCGATGACCCGGTTCGTCTGCCCCGACGTGGAGGTGCGGCTCGCGGGCGGGCGCGAGGTGCATCTGCGTTCGATGCAGCCGCTCGCGCTGCACCTCGTCAACTCGATCTTCCTGGGCGACTACCTCACCAGCGAGGGACAGGCCGGCCAGGCCGACCTGGACATGATCGCGGACGCCGGTTTCGAGGTGGAGGGCACGGACACGACGACCCTGCCCGGCCACCGCGCGACGGGCGGCGCCTGCGGGTCCGTGTGCGGTGACGGGGACGGCGGCGGCGAAAGCGGCTGCGCCAACGGCGCACCGACCGAGTCGGCAGCCGGATCGGCGGCGGACGTGGCGGCGAAGCCGGCCGCCGAGCCGACGGCGGCCCGTACGGACCTGGTGGCGGTGCGCCGCCGAGGCGCCGGGACGGACCTCGCCCCCAATGCCTGACCTCACCCCCGGCGAGCTGCGTGCCCTGGACCGGGCCCACGTCTGGCACCCGTACGGCCCGATGCCGGGCCGTACGGACCCGCTGGTCGTGGAGTCCGCCTCGGGTGTCCGGCTGCGGCTCGGCGAGGAGGTGCACGGGCAGCGCGAGTTGGTCGACGGCATGTCGTCCTGGTGGTCGGCCGTACACGGCTACAACCACCCGGTGCTCAACGAGGCGGCGACCGCGCAACTGGGGCGGATGAGCCATGTGATGTTCGGCGGGCTCACCCACGAGCCGGCCGTGCGGCTGGCCACCCGCCTGGTCGAGATCACCCCGGAACCGCTGCGGCACGTCTTCCTCTGCGACTCGGGTTCGGTGTCCGTCGAGGTCGCGGTCAAGATGTGCCTCCAGTACTGGCGCTCGGCGGGCCGCCCCGCCAAGCAGCGTCTGCTGACCTGGCGCGGCGGCTACCACGGTGACACCTGGCAGCCGATGTCGGTGTGCGACCCGGAGGGCGGCATGCACGAGCTGTGGCAGGGCGTACTGCCCCGCCAGCTCTTCGCGGACGCGCCGCCCGCCGCCTACGAGGAGTCGTACGCGCAGCATCTGCGCGACCTGGTCGCCCGGCACGCGGACGAACTGGCGGCGGTCATCGTGGAGCCCGTCGTCCAGGGCGCGGGCGGTATGCGCTTCCACTCCCCCGAGTACCTGCGGGTGCTCCGGGAGGCGTGCGACGAGTACGGCGTACTGCTCGTCCTCGACGAGATCGCGACCGGGTTCGGCCGCACCGGCACCCTGTTCGCAGCCGGACACGCGGGCATCGCACCCGATGTGATGTGCCTGGGCAAGGCGCTGACCGGCGGCTATCTGACGATGGCGGCGACGCTGTGCACGTCTCGGGTGGCGGAGGGGATCTCGCGGGGCGAGGTCCCGGTGCTGGCACACGGCCCGACGTTCATGGGCAACCCGCTGGCTGCGGCCGTCGCCTGCGCCTCGATCGACCTGCTGCTCGGCCAGGACTGGCAGCAGGAGGTCGAACGCCTCGAGACGGGCCTGCGGGACGGCCTCTCCGAAGCCGCCGGACTGCCCGGTGTACGGGACGTCCGGGTCCTCGGCGCCATCGGCGTCGTCCAGCTCGACCACGAGATCGACATGGCCGCGGCCACGGAGGCGGCGGTCCGGGAGGGCGTCTGGCTCCGCCCGTTCCGGGACCTCGTCTACACGATGCCGCCGTACGTCACGGGCGACGCGGATCTCGCCCGCATCTGCCGCGGGGTCCGCGCGGCGGCAGCGGCGGGGTGACGCGAGGGCGGCCGGGGCTCGGGGGCGCCGAGGCTCGGGAGCACCGGGGCGCGGGGCGGGCGAGGGGGCAGGGTCCAGCACCGCCGGCGATGGCGGTGCGGGCTCGGGGCGGAGCCCCGACGGGACCGGCAAACTCCCCGCCCGCCGGCGAGCAGAGCAGAGCAGGGCCGGGGGTGGGGCCGGGCCGGGGTCGGGTCGGGTCGGGTCGGGTCGGGTCGGGTCGGGTCGGGTCGGGTCGGAAAGAAGCGCAGTCGGAACAATGGAAGGGCGCAGAAGCGCATGACAGTGATCGTCGTCACCGGAACCGGGACGGAAATCGGCAAGACCGTCGTCACCGCGGCCGTCGCCGCGGCGGCCCTCGCGCAGGGGCGGTCCGTCGCCGTCGTGAAGCCCGCGCAGACCGGGGTCGCGCCGGGTGAGGACGGGGACGTCGACGTCGTGCGGCGGCTCGCCGGGAACGTCACACGGACGGAACTCGCCCGCTTCCCGGAACCGCTGGCCCCCGCCACCGCCGCCCGCCGGGCCGGACTGGCCCCCGTACGCCCCCACGAGGTCGCCGAGGCCGCCGCGAAGCTGGCCACCGAGCACGACCTGGTGCTGGTCGAGGGAGCGGGCGGTCTGCTCGTACGGTTCGACGACGACGGCGCCACGCTCGCCGACGTCGCAGTGGAACTGGCCGCCCCCGTGCTCGTCGTGGCCCCCGCCGGACTCGGCACGCTGAACATGACCGCCCTGACCGCGGAGGCCCTGCGCGCCAGGGGCCTGGAGCAGCTGGGGGTCGTGGTGGGGAGCTGGCCGGGCAGGCCCGATCTCGCCGCCCGCTGCAACCTCGCCGACCTGCCGCAAGCGGCGGGCGCCCCGCTGGTGGGCGTCGTCCCCGAGGGCGCGGGCGCGTTCTCTCCGGTCGAGTTCAGGCGCGACGCCCCCGCCTGGCTGGCGCCATGCCTCGGCGGCAGGTGGGACGTGGGGGCGTTCACCGCCGCCATAGGCTGAGTGCATGCGCGCCAAGATCGACGAGATCGTCTTCGACTGCCACGCCCCGGCCCGGCTGGTGCGGTTCTGGGCCGCGCTCCTCGGCGGCGATCCGGTGGACCGGTCCGACGACTGGTCGTACATCGATCCGCCGGGGTTCGCACGCGTCGCGTTCCAGCGCGTACCGGAGGGCAAGTCGGTCAAGAACCGGCTGCATCTCGACCTGAACGCGGGTGACGTCGACGCCGCGGCGGACGAGGCGGTCCGGCTCGGCGGGGAGCGCCTCGGAGCGGTCGCCACCGACGATTTCGGCCGGTTCCAGGTCCTGCGCGACCCGGAGGGCAACGAATTCTGCTTCGTGGAACCCTTCGACGCCTGATCCGCACCGGCCGGGGGAAAAAGACGGTGACCGGCCAGTCCGTCCCTGGGAGGCCCCCATGGTCCCGATGATTCCACGCGGCAGGAAGATCCCGAAGGACGCCGTCCACCACCCGCTCTTCGCCCGTTTCTACGCGAAGGTGAGTGTCAGTGCGGACCTCAAGGGCGGCATCGCCGCCTACCGGGCCGAGCTGCTGGAGGGGCTTTCCGGCCGGGTGATCGAGATCGGCGCGGGCAACGGTCTCAATTTCGCGCACTACCCGGCCGCCGTCTCCGAAGTCGTCGCTCTCGAACCGGAGCGCTCGCTGCGGGAGTCGGCCGTGCAGGCCGCGCTGCGCGCCGAGGTCCCGGTGGACGTGGTGCCCGGCGTCGCGGAGGCCCTGCCGGTCAAGAGCGAGGGCTTCGACGCGGCGGTCGCCTCGCTGGTGCTGTGCACCGTACGGGATCTGCCGCGGGCGCTGTCCGAGATCAAGAGGGTCCTGCGGCCGGGCGGGGAACTGCGCTTCTTCGAGCACGGGCTCGCGGGCGGCCGCGGCCTCGCGACGGCACAGCGGGCCCTGGACCGGACCGTGTGGCCGCTGCTTTTCGGCGGCTGCCACACGGCACGCGACACGGTCGCCGCCATCGAGGAGGCCGGGTTCGAACTCGGCGAATACCGGCGGTTCCGGTTGCCGGACCACGGGCCGCAGCTGCCCACCTCGCCGTGTGTCCTGGGCGTCGCGCGCCGTCCGCAGGAACCGGACCGGTAGACCGGGCCGCCGGGCCGCGTCACTCGCTCCAGTTCCGCAGCTCCTCGGCGATGCGGCTCACGTCGGCGTCGCCGTCCTTGACCAGCCGGGCCAGGTCCCGTACCTGCTCGGGCGAGGTGACGACCTTCAGTCCGCAGGCGACGAGATAGCCGTACGCGACGGCCGAGGCGAACATGGCATTGGAGCGCTCCAGCGCCGGCACGTGCAGCAGCAACTGCAGCAGGGCGGCGGCCCGGGTGGCCGGGTCTCCGTAGACGGGCACGCCGAATATCTCCGCCTCGTGACGGCTGACGGCGGCGACGAGGGCGCCCCAGTCCGTGACCTGAGGGTCGCCGGGTGTCTTGTGCTCGGCCACCATGAGCAGCCAGGCGAGGTCGATCCGCAGGGTCAACGCTTGTCGCCGAACTCCTCGGCGAAGACCGACTCGTACTGCTTCATGAAATCGGCCGCCGCGTCGACGAAGGTGCGTCCCGCTTCGCCGGCGTCCTGCTTGACGAGTTCCTCGATGTACCGGTTCATGCTCAGGCCGCGTTGCAGCGCCCGCTGCCGGGCGGCCTGAGCGGTGGACTCGTCCACGCGTACGTTCAGCTGTGTCTTGGCCACACCATCAAGCTAGCGCGATGCTGCTAGCACTCGCAAGAGGTGCATTCCCCTCTCTCCGGCTCTCTCCCACCTTCCGTCCCGCACCGCGGAAGCCGGTGGCGGGCGCGGCGGGCGACGTGCTTGGCTCGCGACCATGGACGACTCGCTGACCGACCCGCCGACCCGCACCGTGACCGACCCGGCGACCGGCCTGCTGACGGACCCGCCGCACCACCCGCCGACCGACCCGCCGCACCACCCGTCGACCGACCCTGCGACCGGCACCGTGACCGAAACCGCGACCGGCCTGCGCATACGCAATGCCGCTCCCGAGGAGGCTGAGGCCGTTCTGGCCTTCTGGGAGGAGGCCGCGGAGGGCACCAGCATCACCGACGACGTGGACGGCGTCACGCGCCTCATCACCCGTGATCCCGAGGCGCTCATCCTGGCCGAACGGGACGGTGTCCTCATGGGCTCGGTGATCGCCGGCTACGACGGGTGGCGCTGCTCCCTGTACCGGCTGGCGGTCCTGCCCTCCCACCGCCGGCGCGGGATCTCCTCGGCGCTGCTGGCGGCGGCCGAGGAACGGTTCGCCGCGGTGGGCGGCCGACGCGGGGACGCCATGGTGCTCGAGGCCAACGAACGGGCGCAGCGGGCGTGGGCGTCCGCCGGATACCTGCGCGAAGACCACTGGCGCCGCTGGGTCAAGCCCTTCGCGTGAGCGCCGAGGCGCAGGGGCTCCTTTGCGTTTCATTTAGCATGGGTGAACTGTCCGCCTCCCGTACGAAAGGTGTGAGCGTCCGTCCATGGGCGAGCCTCCCAGTAGCCGACATCGCGCAACCCTCCTCCCGCTGTCCGATCACGGGACGGAGGTGAACCGATGACCGAGGTGCTTCTGCTCGCCGTGGCGGTACTGCTCTCCCTCATCTGCGGGGGTTTCGTCGCCGCGGAGTTCTCCCTCACGACGGTCGAGCGCAGCGATCTCGAACGGGCCGTGGAGCGCGGCGAGCGGGGCGCGGCCGGCGCGCTCAAAGCCGTACGCAGCCTCACGTTCCAGCTCTCCGGCGCACAGCTCGGCATCACCGTCACCAACCTGGTCGTCGGTATGCTCGCCGAGCCCTCGATCGCCTCACTCATCCGCGGGCCGGTGGAGGACATCGGGCTCTCCTCCTCCGTCGCCTCGTCCGCGGCGCTGGTCATCGGAACCGCGCTGTCGACCGTCGTACTGATGGTCGTCGGCGAGCTGGTCCCGAAGAACTGGGCCATCTCCTCACCGCTGGCCGTCGCCAAGGTGGTCGCCACGCCGCAGCGGATCTTCACCGCAGCGTTCCGGCCGCTGATCACCCACCTCAACAACACCGCGAACCGCATGGTGACGCGGCTCGGCATGCAACCCACGGAGGAGCTGGCCTCCGCGCGCAGCCCCAAGGAGCTCATCGCGCTGGCCCGCCACTCGGCGAAGGAGGGCGCGCTCGAAGCGGACACCGCAGAGCTCTTCGTCCGCACCCTCGGTCTCGGTGAGCTCACCGCGGAGAACGTGATGACCCCGCGCGTACAGGTGACGGCGCTCGAGGTGCAGGCGACGGCCGAGGACGTCGCCAACGCGACCCGGGCGACCGGCCTGAGCCGCTTCCCGGTCTACCGGGGAAACCTCGACACCGTCGTCGGCATCGCCCACATCAAGGACGTGCTGGCCGTGCCCGCGGAGCGCCGGCCCCGGATGCGAGTCTCCGAGCTGTTGCGCGAACCGGTGCTGGTACCCGAGTCGCTGACCGTGGACCGGCTGCTCGACCGGCTGCAGGGCAGGTCCACCATGGCCGTCGTCATCGACGAGTACGGCGGCACGGCCGGGGTGGTGACGATGGAGGACATCGTGGAGGAGGTCGTCGGAGAGGTACGGGACGAGCACGATCCGCACGAGACACCCGACCTGGCGCCGGCCGGCGAGGACGCCGACGGGCGGTCCCTGTGGTCGGCCGACGGTGCCGCGCGCACCGACCAGCTGGCCGCGATCGGCCTGCGGGTGCCGGACGGCCCGTACGAGACACTCGCCGGACTCGTCGCCACCGAGCTGGGGCGTATCCCCGCCGAGGGAGACACCATCGACATGGCCGGCTGGCAGCTCGACGTCATCGACGCCTCAGGGCGGCGCGCGGCACGGGTCCTGATGCACGCGCCGCTCGCGGCGGCCGAACCGTCCGACGACGCCGAGGGGGCGCGACGATGATCGCGATCCAGCTCTTCGTCGGTCTGCTGACCCTGGTCCTCAACGCTTTCTTCGTCGGTGCGGAGTTCGCGCTCATCTCGGTACGGCGCAGCCAGGTCGAGCCGGAGGCGCAGGCGGGCAACCGCCGAGCCCGCAGCGTGCTGTGGGGTCTGCAGCACGTCTCGGCGCTGATGGCCGCCGCACAGCTCGGCATCACGCTGTGCACGCTGGTGCTCGGCATCGTCGCCGAACCGGCCATCGCTCATCTGCTGGAGCCGGCCTTCGACGCGGTGGGCGTGCCGCGCGGGGTGGTCCACCCGATCTCGTTCCTCATCGCCCTGTCACTCGCGACGTATCTGCACATGCTGCTCGGCGAGATGGTGCCGAAGAACATCGCCCTCGCGGAGCCCCTGCGCAGCGCGCTGTGGCTCGGGCCGCCGCTGGTGGCGATCGCGCGGGCGCTGCGGCCGGTGATCTTCACGATCAACGCGTTCGCCAACGGTCTGCTGAAGCTGCTGCGGGTCGAGACGAAGGACGAGGTGACCGCGACCTTCTCCGACGACGAGCTGGCGAACCTGGTCCGGGACGCCGGCGAGGCCGGGCTCCTCGACGACCGCTCCGCGGAACGGCTCCGGGACGCCCTCGAACTCGGCCGCAGACCCGTGCGCGACGTGATCATGCCCATCGAGCGTGTGGTGTACGCGCAGGCAGGAACGACGCCGGAACAACTCGAAGGGCTCTCCGCGGCGTCGGGCTTCTCCCGCTTCCCGGTGGTGGACGCGGGGCGCCGCATCCTCGGCTACCTCCATGTGAAGGACGCGCTGGACGCGGCGCCGCGGGACGTCGCGTTCCCGGTGTCGGCGATGCGGCCGATCGCGCGGGTGCGGGCGACGACCCCGCTGGACGACGTCTTGACAGCGATGCGGCGCAGCCGCACGCACTTGGCGGCCGTCCTCGATGAGGACGGACGGCCGGAGGGGCTGGTGACGATGGAGGACATCCTGCGGGAGCTGGTGGGACGACCGGGCTGACGGGTGGGCGCCTCCCGGAACGCGGGCGGCGCGCGGAACGCGGGCGGCCCGCGGTACACGCGGTATGCGGCGCGCGGTACACGCGGTATGCGCGCGCGGAACGCGGGC
>NZ_JBEZKP010000078.1:0-23646 GCF_040706335.1 Streptomyces sp. NPDC048389
GGGGGTAGGGGGGGGGGGCCGCGGTACCGCGGCAGCGGGCGGCGGGGTCCAGTACGAGGCGGACCGCCCGGAGCAGGTCCGGTGCCGTGTCGGGGGCCGCTGCGATCTCCTCGGGAAGGGTCGCCGGGGTGGGGACCAGCACGCCGCGCGCGCCCGCGGCCAGCGCGGCGGCCACGTCGGAGCCGATGTCGCCGATGACGGCGGTGCGCGCCGGGCACACGCCGAGCCCTTCGCAGGCGGCGAGCACCAGGCCGGGCGCGGGCTTGCGGCATCGGCAGCCGTCGTCCGGTCCGTGGGGGCACACCGCCCAGATGTCGATCGGTCCGAGGAACGCGTCGACGCGGCGCTGCACGGCCGCCACCTGACGGTACGTCAACATCCCGCGTGCGACGCCCGACTGGTTGCTGACGACACCCACCGGTATCCCGAGCGCCCGGACGGCGGCGAGCGCCTCCACGGCGGACGGCATCGGCACCACACGCGCCGGGTCGCCGTTGTAGGGGACGTCGACGACGAGGGTGCCGTCGCGGTCGAACAGGACCGCGTCGGGCAGGCCCGCGGCATCGGGCGGCAGCGTCCTGCCGCGCGAGGCGGGCGGGCTGTGGAACAGCCAGGGATCCCGGGCGGCCCCGGCCTCGAGAAGGCCGCTCATGGCAGCACCGCCTCTCCGGCGGGCCGGCCGGCGCAGTCGGCGGCAGCGGCCGTCAGCGGCGGCCGGAGGGGTGGTGCCGTGCGGTGCCGCAGCTGCGCCCCCAGCCAGTGCCAGGCCGCCACGGGCGGAATGGCCACGCTGGTCAGCGCCATCGAGACGATCTCGTCGCGGGTCCTCGGTCCGGGCGCGATCCGGGCCCAGGCGAACTCGGCGGTCCCGGCCAGCCACAGTGCGGCGCAGGCCGCCGCGGTGACCGGCCTGGCCGTCGCGGCGCAGGAGATCGCGGCCGCCCCGGCGGCGGTCACCGCGAGGTGGCGGGGCAGGCGCCCCCGTGGCGCGTCCGCGCGCCGCCACCAGTCACGGCCGTGCAGCCGGTTCATGAGGACGTCGTCGGCGTTGCCCGCCTGGACGCGTACGGAGACCCAGCGGTCCGCCGGGCGCACCGGGTGGGTGGTCGTACGGGTGCCCGCGGCCAACGACCAGCCGGCGGCCTGGACGCGCAGCGCGAGGTCGGCGTCCTCACGGAAGGCGCGGGGGAAACGCTCGTCGAAGCCGCCGACGGCGTCCAGCGCCTCCCGCCGGTAGGCCATGTCGGCCGTGATCCAGCGGGCGGTGGCCAGCCCCGCCGTGTTGCGCTCCCAGTCGGTGGGGGCGCGGTGGCCGGGCAGCGGCACCTCGATACGGGCGGTGACCCCGCCGGTGCGGGGCCCGGCGGCGGAGAGGTCGTGGGCCAGGTCGTCGCACCACGTGGGCCCGGGCACCACGTCGTCGTCGAGGAAGACGACCCAGGGCACGGGCCCGGCGACCCGCAGCCCGGTGTTACGGGCCGCGGCCGGCCCGCGGGCGCGGCCCGGGACGAGTGAGGTGACGGGTCGCAGGGTTGCCGGGATCTCGACCGGGAGCGGGGCGCGCGGGGCGCCGCGGCGGTCGTCGACGACGACCACCCGGACCGGTCCGGGGCCGCCGGCGGCGGCCAGCGCCCGCAGGCAGTCGGTCAGGCAGGGCCTGCCGACGGTCGGTATCACCACCGTGTAGCGCGGGGGCCGGTGTCCGCTTCCGTTCACCGCCCCGCTTCCCTTCACCGCGCCGCTCCCGTTCACCGCGCCGCCCCCGTCCCCGCGTCGTCCGCGTCGTCGCAGTGGCGGAAGAAGTCGCCGCGCCTGATGGCGTACGGGCCGATGGCCAGCAGGTCGACGGGCGAGGAGCCGAAGCATTCGAGGGCGTCGCGCGGATCGTCGACCATGGGCCTGCCCGCCGTGTCGAGGCTCGTGTTGACGACGACCGGCAGTCCGGTGCGCTGCTCGAACTCACGCAGCATGCGGGCCACCAGCGGCTCGCGGGCCGGGTCGACGGTCTGGATACGGGCGGTGCCGTCGACGTGTACGACCGCAGGGATCCGCTCCCGCCAGGCGGGGGCCACGTCGTGGACGAAGAGCATGTACGGGCTGGGCATGGGGCCGTCGAAGATCTCGGGTGCCCGTTCGGCGAGCACCATCGGCGCGACCGGCCGGAACTGCTCGCGGCCCTTGACGTCGTTGAGGCGCTCGAGGTTGCCGGCGTGGCCGGGGTGGGCCAGCAGCGACCGGTGGCCGAGCGCCCGCGGCCCGTACTCCGAACGCCCCTGGAACCAGGCGACGATCGCGTTGTCGGCGAGCGCCTCGGCCACCGTCGCGGCGATGTCGGCCGGCCGGTCGAACGGGACGGCGGCGGTCTTCAGCCAGGCGCCGAGCTCCGCGTCGGACCAGTCGCGGCCGAGGTCGGCACCGTTCATGGGTTCCGGGTCGTCGCCCTCGTCGGCCGCCAGCAGCAGGGCGCCGCCCAGGGCGGTGCCGGCGTCACCGGCGGCGGGCTGCACCCAGACCCGGGAGAACGGGCCTTCGCGGGCGATCCGGGAGTTGGCGACGCAGTTGAGGGCGACGCCGCCGGCCAGGGTCAGCAGAGTGTCGTGGGTCTGTCCGTGCAGCTGGCGGACCAGGTCGAGCATGGTCTCCTCGAGCACGGCCTGTGCGCTCGCGGCAACATCGGCGTGGTCCTGGGTCCACGCCTCGTCGGGGCGGCGGGGAGTGCAGAACTGGTGCCAGGGCACACCGGTGGCCCGGAAGCCGCCGTCGCCGGTGGGGTGGACGTACCTGCGCAGTTCGGCCAGCATCCGCGGCCGGCCGTGGGAGGCGAGGGCCATCACCTTGAACTCGTCACAGGAGCGCAGGAATCCGAGGTGCTCGGTCAGCTCCTCGTAGACGAGTCCGAGCGAATGCGGCAGATCCTGCGCGTGCAGGGCCTCCAGCCGCCCGTGGACCCGGCGGGCGGCCAGGTGCGAGGCGCGCTCGCCGCGGCCGTCGAGGACCAGGACGGACGAGGTGCCGGCGTCGGTCGCGGCGAACGCGGCGGACGCGGCGTGCGCCATGTGGTGCGGCACGAAGCGCACGATGTCGGCGTCCAGCCCCACGAGCGCGGTCTGCAGAAAGCCGGGCGCCTCCCGGGCGTACGCGAGCCGCAGATGGTCCCAGGGGTCGTCGAGCCCCATGGCGTCGGTCGGCCTGGCGAGCGACGGGTCGAAGGAGTACGCCACGGCGTCGAGGTCCTGGGGCCGCAGCCCTGCCCGCTTCAGGCACCAGGCGGCGGCCTGCTCCGGCAGTTCCCAGGCGGCGAAGGGCACCGGCCGCTTGCCGTGCTTGCGCCGGGAGAAGCGTTCCTCCTCAGCGGCGGCGACGGTCGTGCCGTCGATGACGAGGGCGGCGGCGGGGTCATGGAAGAGAGCGTTGATTCCGAGGATGCGCATGTCGGTCACAGACCTTTCGACGGGATGCGTCAGGGCCGGCGGCACAGGGAGTGGGGATCCGGTGTTCGCTGTCCGGGCGCTCGCTGCGGATCGTCAGTCCGTGTGGGCGCGGAACCAGTCGATGGTGCGCAGCAGGCCCTCCTCTGCGCTGACGCGCGGCTCCCACTCGAGCTTGTCGCGAGCGAGCGTGATGTCCGGGCAGCGCACGGCCGGGTCGTCCGTCGGCCGCTCGATGAAGCGGACCTCGGAGGTGGAGCCGGTGAGCTCGACGACGAGCCGGGCGAGGTCGAGCATGGTGATCTCGGTCGGGTTGCCGATGTTGACCGGGCCGCGCAGGCCATGGGCGGCAGCGGCCAGAATGCCGCGCACGGTGTCGTCGACGTAGCACAGCGACCGGGTCTGGTGGCCGTCGCCGGTGACGGTCAGCGGCTCACCGGCCAGCGCCTGGCTGATGAACGTGGGCACCGCGCGGCCGTCGTGGCCGCGCATCCGGGGGCCGTACGTGTTGAACAGGCGCACGATGCCGGTGTCGGTGCCGTGGGCGTCGGCCTGCGCGGTGGTCAGCGCCTCACCGAAGCGCTTGGCCTCGTCGTACACGCTGCGAGGCCCGACGGGATTGACGTTGCCCCGGTACCGCTCGTTCTGCGGATGCTGCTGCGGGTCCCCGTAGACCTCCGAGGTGGAGGCGAGCAGGAAGCGGGCACCGGACTCGTGAGCGAGCGCCAGGGCGTTGCGGGTGCCGAGGCTGCCGGTCTCCATCGTGTGCAGCGGCAGCCGCAGATAGTCGGCGGGCGACGCGGGGGACGCGAAGTGCAGCACCAGGTCGGGAGGCCGGTCGACGGTGAACGGTTCGCAGACGCTGGCCCGCACCAGTTCGAAGCCGGGGCGGTCGCGCAGCCCGGATATGTTCTCCGGCCGGCCCGTGGTGAAGTCGTCCACACAGGTGACCGCGGCTCCGGAGTCCAGCAGCGCCGTGCACAGGTGCGAGCCGACGAAACCGGCGCCGCCGGTGACGACGGCGTGCTTCCAACTGCGTGAGAAGGCGGCGTTCATTCGGTCTCCTACGGTCGGTGCCGGGCGGTCGGGCGTTCGCTCCCCCGGCGCCGATGCGGCGTGGTCCCGGACCCGGCGGCCGGGGACCTTCAGCCTTCGACAAGCGTCAACGGCTCCCGGTCGGTGCACCTCGTTCACGTACTGCGTTCGAGTGACTCACTGAGCGTGAAAGCGACTCCGGCGCGTGCGGGGCCCGGTGAAAGGGCCGGGCGTGGGTACCCGCGGTGGCACGACCGGCGCCAGACCTCTGGCCGTCGTCACCGGGGCGTCCAGCGGCATCGGCCTCGAACCGGCGAAACAGCTCTCCGAGCGCGACCGCCGCGCACCGCGGTATGGCCGAACCCGGCTCCCGCGACCGGCAGCGGGACGAGGACGAGGACGAGGAGGCATGATGAAAGCACTGACCTGGCACGGAAAGCGCGATGTGCGCGTGGACTCCGTCCCCGATCCCGAGATCCGTGATTCCACGGACGTGATCGTCAAGGTGACGACCAGCGGACTCTGCGGTTCCGACCTGCATCTGTACGAACTCTTCGGGCCGTTCCTCGATCAGGGCGACATCCTCGGGCACGAACCGATGGGTGTCGTCGAGGAGGTCGGCTCCGAGGTCACCCGCGTGAGCGTGGGAGACCGGGTCGTCGTCCCCTTCAACGTCTCGTGCGGCACCTGTTCCATGTGCGGGCAGGGCCTGCACTCGCAGTGCGAGACCACACAGGTGCGCGACCACGGCAAGGGCGCGTCGCTGTTCGGCTACACCAGGCTGTACGGGCAGGTGCCCGGCGGCCAGGCCGAGTACCTCCGCGTCCCGTTCGGCAACACGCTGCCCATCAGCGTCCCCCACGGCCCGCCGGACGACAGGTTCGTCTACCTGTCCGACGTGCTGCCCACCGCCTGGCAGGCGGTCGAGTACGCCGCCGCGCCGTCCGGGGGCTCCGTGGCGGTGCTGGGCCTCGGCCCGATCGGCGACATGTGCACCCGGGTCGCCGCGCACCGCGGCGCGGGCCTGGTCATCGGCATCGACCTGGTGCCCGAACGCCTCGCGCGGGCCGGGGAGCACGGTGTGCACACCCTGGACATGGAGGAGTACGGCGACAAGATCGTGGACGCGGTCCGCGACCTGACCGACGGCCGCGGTCCCGACGCCGTCATCGACGCCGTCGGGATGGAGGCCCACGGCGCCCCCGTCGCCAAGGGCGCGCAGCAGATGACGACCCTGCTGCCCGACACGCTCGCCGCCCGGATGATGGAGCGCGTGGGCATCGACTGCCTGTCCGCGCTCCATCTGGCGATCGAGCTCGTACGCCGCGGGGGCACGATCTCGCTCTCCGGCGTCTACGGCGGGATGGCCGACCCCATGCCGCTGCTGACCATGTTCGACAAGCAGGTGCAGTTGCGGATGGGGCAGGCCAACGTGTGGCGGTGGGTGGACGACCTGCTGCCGCTCGTCGCGGACGGCGATCCGCTGGGCGTCGAGCGGTTCGCCACCCACCGCATGCCGCTCGCCGAGGCGCCGCAGGCGTACGAGATGTTCCAGAAGAAGCGCGACGGGGCGGTCAAGGTGCTCTTCACACCCTGACCCCTGGAGCTCTCCGTGCCCCGAAGCCCGGAGTGCTCTGTGCCCGGAGTCCTCCATGCCCGGAAACCCGGTGCTCTCCGTGCCCGAAATCCCCGGAACACCCCGCCGGGCGGCAGGTCGTCAGACGAGCCCCTGGGCGAGCATCGCGTCGGCGACCCGCTCGAACCCCGCGATGTTGGCGCCCGTCACCAGGTCGCCGGGGGCACTGTAGCGGTCGGCGGTCTCGTGGCAGACCTGGTGGATGTCCCGCATGATCGTGGCGAGTTCGGCCTCGACGCGGCCCGCCGGCCAGCTGTCGCGGGCCGCGTTCTGGCGCATCTCCAGGGCGCTGACGGCCACGCCGCCCGCGTTGGCCGCCTTGCCGGGTCCGAAGGCGGCACCCGCCTCCTGCAGCACGCGGACCGCCTCGGGGGTGGTGGGCATGTTCGCGCCCTCGGCGACGGCCTTGACGCCGTTGCGCACGAGGGTGATCGCGTCCTGCTCGTCCAGCTCGTTCTGCGTGGCGGACGGGAACGCCAGGTCGGCCGGCACGTCCCAGACCCGGCCGCCGGGGACGTAGCGCGCGGAGCCGCCGCGGCGCGCCGCGTACTCGCTGACGCGGGCCCGCTCGACCTCCTTGACCTGCTTGAGCAGTTCGAGGTCGATGCCCTTCTCGTCGACGACGTATCCGGCGGAGTCGGAGCAGGTGACGGGGTGGGCGCCGCTGCGCAGAAGCTTCTCCACGGTGTAGAGGGCGACGTTGCCGGAGCCGGAGACGACGGCGGTCTGGCCTTCGAGGTCCTCGCCACGCGTCTTCAGCATCTCGGCCGCGAACAGCACGCTGCCGTAGCCGGTGGCCTGTGTGCGGATCGCGGACCCGCCCCAGTTCTGTCCCTTGCCGGTGAGGACCCCGGCCTCCCAGCGGTTGGTGATGCGGCGGTACTGGCCGAACAGGTAGCCGATCTCGCGCGCGCCGACGCCGATGTCACCGGCCGGTACGTCGGTGTGCTCCCCGATGTGCCGGTGCAGTTCCGTCATGAACGACTGGCAGAACCGCATGACCTCGTCGTCGGACCTGCCGCGCGGGTCGAAGTCGCTGCCGCCCTTGCCGCCGCCGATACCGAGGCCCGTCAGGGCGTTCTTGAAGACCTGCTCGAATCCGAGGAACTTCACGACGCCGAGATTCACCGAGGGATGGAAGCGCAGCCCGCCCTTGTAGGGGCCGAGCGCGCTGTTGAACTCGACGCGGAAGCCGCGGTTGACGTGGACGGCGCCGCGGTCGTCCTGCCAGGGCACCCGGAAGATGACCTGCCGCTCCGGCTCGCAGAGCCGCTCGACGATTCCCGCCTGCGCGTACTCGGGGCGCGCGGCGAACACGGGCGCGAGGGTGTCGAGCACCTCCCGTGCCGCCTGGTGGAATTCGGGCTGCGCCGGATTGCGCCGCTCGAGCTCGGCGCGGAGCGAAGCAAGCCGGTCCTTCGGGGATGACGGTGTCACAAGCATGTCCCTTCCTGCCCTGACGCGGGATGACGGCCGGTGCGCGGCGACGGCCTTCCGGATGTCGCTGCTGCGACGAGTACGGCCGGGCACCCGTCCGCCGTTCACTTCGGTCGGGTCGTGGCGGCACTGCCGAACTCGTCGGCCCTCAGTGTGTCGTACACCGGCCGCCCGGCGCCGACCGGCCCGTAGGCGTGCCGGAAGCCACGTCGGCGGTGCCGGCACCACCCCTGGCGCACCCGCGGTGGCGGGCCGGACGGCGCGGGTCAGGGTGCGGCATGCTCGTCGCCGCTCCCGACCTCGCCGGCCTGTCCCGACTGCCCCTGCTGTCCCGTCAGGAGGACGGCGGCAGGTGGCCGATGCTGCTGTGGGTCCCGGGCGAGGAGCGGCGCATGGTCTCCAGCGCCCTGCTCGGCGGCGGCATCGGCGAACGCGCGTGGGTCCTCAACGCGCAGGTCCCGCCCGGCTACCGCCGCCTGGACCCGGCCGCCCGTCTCGCCCGGCTCGCGGCGTCCGCCGGGGTGTCGGGGCCCGGCGTCGGTCTGATGACCGCCGCGCCGGTGGGCGATCCGTGCCACGCTTCCGACGGCGGCGTGGAAGCCCTGGTGACGGCGGGCGTCGGCGTCCGCGGCCGGGCGGCCGTGCCCGCCCCCGGGCAAGCGGGGCCGCCCGTGGCCGGAACCATCAGCATCGTGGTCTCCGTCCCCGTCGCGCTGTCCGACGCCGCCCTGGTCAACGCGGTCGCCACTGCGACGGAGGCCAAGGTCCAGGCGCTGCGCGACCTCGGCCTCGACGCGTCCGGGACCCCCACGGACGCGGTGTGCGTCGCGGCGCTGCGGCCCGGGGGGTCCGGTGACGCGGAACCCTTCGCGGGGCCGCGGTCGGTGTGGGGTGCGCGGCTGGCACGGGCGGTGCACCGGGCGGCGTACGCGGCGTGCCGACGGTCCGGGTGCGACTGACGCGCGCCGGGCGCAGCGCCGAGTGGCGGCCCCCGGTCACCCCCTCCGCAGCAGCGACGTCAGCGCCGTGAACAGCGCCGCCTCCCGGTCCGCGTCCGGGTCCAGGTCCAGGTCCGCGTCCCGGTCCGGGGCCGCCGCCCGCCAGGCGACGAAGCCGTCGGGGCGGACGAGCACCGCGCCGTCGAGGCTCGTGCCGTGGACACGGGCCCAGTCCCCGCCCGCCTCGGGGGTCAGGTCGGCCTCGGGGCCCTCCCCGATCCGGTAGGTGTCGATGACCACGGCCAGCCGCCCGGCGACGAGTTCCGCCGCCGCGTACCAGTCCTTGCCGCCGGCACCGGCGCCGGTCAGCAGGACGAAGGACCGCTCGTAGAGGTCCAGCGTGGACAGCCGGCCTCCACCGCCCGGCCGGCGCAGCCACATGTGCGGGGCCCGGGTGCCGGGTGCGCCCGAGAGGTCCATCTTCTCGGGCACGACGGGCAGTTCGGGATCCGTGCCGAGGACCGCGCCCCGCGGGTAGCGGTAGCCCAGCACGACGGGCAGCAGCCCGCCCCTCGGCCCCCCGAGCCCGGCCGCCGCACCGGGCGCCGGCTCGTAGCCGGGATGGCTGTGCTCCAGCGACCGGGCGGAGGCTCGGGCGCTGGTGGCGCGCGCGACCGGCAGACGCTCGGCCTCGTACGTGTCGAGCAGAGCCGGCCCGGCAGTGCCGTCGAGGACGGCGGCGAGCTTCCACGCGAGGTTGTGTGCGTCCTGGATTCCGGTGTTGGAGCCGAAGGCCCCGGTCGGCGACATCTCGTGCGCGGAGTCGCCCGCCAGGAAGACCCTGCCCTGCCCGTAGCGCTCGGCCACGCGTTCGGCGGCGTGCCACGGCGCCTTGCCGGTGATCGTGACGTCCAGGCCGGGGGCACGGACCGCCGCGCGAATGGTGTCGGCGCAGCGCTCGTCGGTGAAGTCCTCGAGCGTCTCACCGCTGTCGTACTTCCAGGGCGCGTGGAAGACCCAGACCTCCGCGTTGTCGACCGGGAGCAGCGCGCCTTCCGCGTCGGGGCCGGTCAGGTAGCAGACGACGAAGCGGCGGTCGCCGACGATCTCGGCGAGCCCGCGGGATCGGAAGGTGATGCTCACGTTGTGGAACAGGTCGCCGGGACCGGTCTGCCCGATGCCGAGCCGCGCACGCACGGGGCTGCGGGGCCCGTCCGCGGCGATCAGGTAGTCGGCGCGGACCGTGCCGTCCCGGCCGGTCGCGCGGTCGCGAACGACGGCGGTGACGCCGTCGGCGTCCTGCTCGAAGGAGAGCAGTTCGGTGCCGAAGCGCAGATCGCCACCCTGTTCGACGGCGGCTTGGAGGAGCACGGGCTCGAGGTCGTTCTGGCTGCACACGCACCATGCGGAGGGGCTGAGACGGTGGGTCGGCGGGCCTTTCTCGTCGATCTGCCTGACCAGCCACTCACCGGCGTCCGGCGCGGCGAGTTCGGGCGTCTGCAGGATGCCGTGGTTGCCGGCCAGTACGGTCGCCGCCGCGCGGATGCGTTCCTCCACCCCCGCCGAGCGGAACACCTCCATCGTCCGCAGGTTGTTGCCCCGGCCGCGCGGGTGGACCGAGGTGCCCGCGTGCTTCTCGACCAGCATGTGCCGGACGCCGAGGCGGCCCAGAAACAGGGATGCGGACAGCCCCACCAGGGAGCCGCCCACGATGAGGACCGGTACGCGATGTTGTTCGGCGTTGTCTTCCATGAGTGCTCCAGCTCCAACCGCCGGTGGGAATGTGGCCTTGTCCATGCCCGCGTTTCCTGCCCGCGCGCGAGGGTTTCGCCCCGCCCCTTCACTCGCGTGGTGCACAGATCTCGCGCCACCCGTGTTACCGACACAGGATCGGAGCCGGACCACCACATCGCGTCAAAGGTGGATTGCCGTCCGCATACGCCGGATCTTCACGCTCGGATCCCCCGAGGGCCGGCGCTCGTGCCGCAGGCGGCCTCACTGACAAGGAGATGCGTGGAACATGACAATGCTGTCCGAACGTGTGTCTCAGTCTGCATTCGACGGCTCCCGGCTCCGGGTCGTACTGCTGCTTGATCTCCAGGACGGCGCCCAACAGCGCTTCCTCACGGCGTACGAGCACATGCGCAACCAGGTGGCCGCCGTTCCGGGACACCTCAGCGACCAGCTGTGCCAGTCGATCGAGAACCCGTCACAGTGGCTCATCACCAGTGAATGGGAGAGCGCACCGCCCTTCCTGGCCTGGGTGAACAGCGAGGAGCACGTCGAGACCGTGCGGCCGCTGCACGACTGCGTGCGCGACACACGCTCGCTGCGCTTCAGCGTCCTGCGCGAGACCTCGGGTGCGCACGCGCCGCAGTCCCCCGCGCACAAGCCCGGGGGCCTGCAGCCCTCGCCCCGGGTGGGTGACGGTGTGGTCCGCCACGCCCTCACCTTCACCGTCAAGCCCGGCAGCGAGGAGACCGTTGCCGAGATCCTCTCCGGCTACACCTCGCCGCAGGCGCAGGTCGACGACACCACCCGGCTGCGCCGTACCACGCTGTTCATGCACGGCAACCGCGTCGTGCGGACCGTGGAGGTGGAGGGCGACCTGCTGGCGGCGCTGCGGCACGTGGCCCGGCAGCCCGAGGTCAGGGCGGTCGAGGAGGCCATCAACCCGTATCTGGAGCAGGACCGGAACCTGGACGACCCGCAGTCGGCACGGCTGTTCTTCACCCGCGCCGCCCTGCCCGCGGTGCACCACCTGGCTCCGCCGGGACAGGAGCAGGGGCGGCGGGAACGGCACGCGCTCCTCTACCCCGCCAAGTCTGGGTGCGGCATGGCGCTCGCCAAGCTGCTGGCCGGCCAGGACGAGGCGGCCGCGGAGAGCGCGGGGTGCCACGTCGAGAGCAGCACCGTCTTCCAGCGCGACGACATCGTGGTACGGCTCGTCGACGTACGAGGGCCCCTCGACTCCGACCCGGCGGCCGCCATGGGCACGCACGGCCTGCGCAAGGCCGGCGTACTGGAGCGGCTGCTGGACACCGAAGCGCTCGGCATCGACGACTCGCTCTCGGACGAGAAGGCGGTCATCCGACTGCTCGAAAGCGCCCAGATGCGCCTGATCACCGACCGTCGTGCCCGCTGAACGGCGCAGCCGGCCATCGGCCGCCGGCAGCCGTGCGACACCCCGAAGCCCGGCGGCCGTGCGGGACCCCGGAGCCCGCGCGCCGGAAAGAGAGGGCCCAGGCCCTGTGGAGGAACCAGTCATGACCACGACCCATCGCATCGTCGACCTGAGCGAGACCCAGCCCAACCGCAGGCGCGGGGGTGATCTGCGCGCCATGCTCACCCCCACCGCGGTGGGCGCCACGAGCGGCTTCATGGGGCTGGCGCTCGTCGAGCCAGGCGACCGTATCGGCGAGCACTACCACCCGTACTCGGAGGAGTTCGTGTACGTCGTCGCCGGTGAACTCGAAGTGGACCTGGACGGCGAGCCGTTCGCCATCCGTCCCGACCAGGGCCTGCTCATCCCCCCTTACGTGCGGCACCGGTTCCGCAACGTGGGCAGCACCCAGGCCCGCATGGTCTTCCACCTGGGCCCGCTGGCACCCCGGCCGGAGCTCGGCCACGTCGACACGGAGGAGACCCCCGCGGCGGAGGACGCCGGTGCGCAGCGGCCGCCGGAGCGAACGGGGTCGGTGTCGTGACCCGGCGTGTGGCGGTGACCGGCGTCGGCATCGTCGCACCCGGAGGTGTGGGCGCCCCGGCGTTCTGGGACCTGCTGTCGAGCGGGCGGACGGCGACCCGAGGGATCACGCTGTTCGATCCGACCGGATTCCGCTCACGTATAGCCGCCGAGGTCGACTTCGATCCGCAGGCGCATGGACTCGGTGCCGCGGACGCCCGACGCGCCGACCGTTACGTGCAGTTCGCCCTGGTCGCCGCCCGGGAGGCCATGGCCGACGCCGGTCTCGACGGGGCGACACCGGATCCGTGGCGGACCGCCGTGTCGATGGGGACCGCCGTGGGCGGCACCACCCGGCTGGAGCAGGACTACGTGCGGGTCAGCAGCAAGGGCCGGCGCTGGGACGTGGACCACAGCGAGGCGGCGCCCCATCTCCACCGCGCCTTCTCCCCCAGCGCACTCGCCTCCGAGGTGGCCGAACAGATCGGCGCGCGGGGGCCCGTGCAGACGGTCTCCACGGGGTGCACCTCCGGTCTCGACGCCATCGGCTACGCCTTCCACAGCATCGAGGAGGGCCGGGCCGACGTCTGCATAGCCGGCGCGTCCGACTCACCGATCTCCCCGATCACCGTGGCCTGCTTCGACGCCATCAAGGCGACCTCTCCCAACAACGACGACCCGGCACACGCCTCCCGCCCCTTCGACGCGCACCGCGACGGGTTCGTGATGGGCGAGGGCGGCGCCGTGCTGGTCCTCGAGGAGCTGGAGCACGCCCGGGCCCGCGGTGCGCGCGTGTACTGCGAGGTGGGCGGCTACGCCACCTACGGCAACGCGCACCACATGACCGGTCTCACCCGTGAAGGACTGGAGATGGCCCGGGCGATCGACGACGCGATGGACCACGCCCGGCTCGACCGGACGGACATCGACTACGTCAACGCCCACGGCTCCGGCACCCAGCAGAACGACCGGCACGAGACGGCCGCGGTCAAGCGGTCCCTCAAGGAGCACGCGTACAAGGTGCCGATGAGCTCGATCAAGTCGATGGTCGGCCATTCGCTGGGAGCCATCGGCGCGATCGAACTCGTCGCCTGCGTGCTGGCATTGGACAAGCAGGTGGTGCCGCCCACGGCCAACTACGAGACCCCCGACCCCGAGTGCGATCTGGACTACGTGCCGCGCACCGCCCGCTCTCTGAAGCTGCGCAGCGTGCTGTCGGTGGGAAGCGGCTTCGGCGGCTTCCAGTCCGCGGTCGTCCTCACCCGACCAGGCGGGAGTGCATGATGAGCCACGGCAACCGCCGCGGACGGCCCCCTGTCGTCACCGGCATCGGCGTCGTCGCCCCCAACGGAGTGGGCGCGGAGACGTTCTGGAAATCGACCGTCGAAGGCATCAGCGTCCTCGACCACGTCACCCGCGAGGGCTGCGGACATCTGCCGCTGCGGATCGCCGGCGAGGTCCGCGGCTTCGACCCCGAGTCGATGGTCGAGCAGCGCTTCCTCGTCCAGACCGACCGGTTCTCCCACTTCGCGATGGCCGCGGCCGACCTGGCGCTGACCGACGCGGGCATCACCGGCGGCGCTTACGACGAGAAGCCGTTCGCCGTCGGTGTGGTCACGGCCGCCGGGTCCGGCGGCGGCGAGTTCGGCCAGCGCGAGCTGCAGCGCCTGTGGGGGCAGGGGTCGACCTATGTCGGCCCGTACCAGTCCATCGCCTGGTTCTACGCGGCGAGCACGGGGCAGATCTCCATCCGCGGCGGCTTCAAGGGCCCCTGCGGTGTGGTCGCCAGCGACGAGGCCGGCGGTCTCGACGCCCTCGCGCACGCCGCGGGCGCCGTACGGCGGGGCACGGAGACCGTCGTCGTCGGCGCGGCGGAGGCACCGCTGGCCCCGTACTCGATCGTCTGCCAGCTCGGCTACCGGGAGCTCAGCACCTGCGAGGACCCGGACCGCGCCTACCGGCCCTTCACACCGCAGGCGTGCGGCTTCGTACCCGGCGAGGGCGGCGCCATGCTCGTCGTCGAGGACGAGGAGACCGCCCGCGGGCGGGGCGCCAGGGTCCGCGCGACCGTGGCGGGGCACGCCGCCACCTTCACCGGGGCCTCCCGCTGGGAGGAGTCGCGCGAAGGACTGGCGCGCGCGATCGGCGGAGCACTGGACGCCGCGGGCTGTGCGCCCGAGGAGGTCGACGTGGTCTTCGCGGACGCGCTGGGTCTGCCGGAGGCCGACCGCGCCGAGGCGCTGGCGATCGCCGACGCGCTCGGCGCGCACGGCTCGCGGGTGCCGGTGACGGCCCCCAAGACCGGAACCGGCCGGGCGTACTGCGGGGCTCCGGTCCTCGACTCGGCCGCCGCGGTGCTGGCCCTGGAGCACGGCCTGGTGCCGCCCACCCCCCATGTCCACGACGTGTGCCACGACCTGGCCCTGGTGACCGGGACCGCCCGGCCCGCCGAGTTGCGCACGGCCCTGGTACTGAGCCGGGGACTGATGGGTTCGAACTCGGCGCTCGTGCTGAGGCGCGGCGCCGACACCCCCTCGTAGGTAAGGAGAACGTCGCCATGACCGATCGGCTGAACATCACCGAGCTGGCCGCCCTGATGAAGAAGGGCGCCGGCATCACCGTCGACCCCGACGAGATGGAGCAGCGGCCCGACACACCCTTCGAGGTCTACGGCCTCGACTCGCTCGGCCTGCTCGGCATCGTCGGCGAGCTGGAGAACCGGTACGCCCGGCCCCTGCCGCCCGACGCGGACCGCTGCAAGACCCCGCGCGAGTTCCTCGACCTCGTCAACAACTCACTGATGGCTGGAGCCTGACATGCCCGGACACACCGAGAACGAAGTGACCATCGACGCCCCGCTCGACCTGGTGTGGGACGTGACCAACGACCTCGACCACTGGCCGCAGCTGTTCAGCGAGTACGCCTCCGTCGAGGTGCTGGAGCGCGAAGGCAACCGGACCAAGTTCCGGCTGACCATGTACCCGGACGAGAACGGCCGGGTCTGGAGCTGGGTGTCCGAGCGCGTCGCCGACCGCGAGGCCCTCACGGTCACCGCCCGCCGCGTCGAGACCGGCCCCTTCCAGTACATGAACATCCGCTGGGAGTACGAGCAGACCCCGCGCGGTGTCCGGATGCGCTGGACGCAGGACTTCGCCATGAAGCCCGACGCGCCGGTCGACGACGAGTGGATGACGGCCAACATCGACCGCAACTCCCCCATCCAGATGGACCTCATCCGCAACAAGATCGAACAGCGCGCCCGGCACGGCCGGGAGACGAAGGACACCGCGTCCGTCGA
This sequence comes from Streptomyces sp. NPDC048389, assembly GCF_040706335.1. Taxonomy (NCBI): domain Bacteria; kingdom Bacillati; phylum Actinomycetota; class Actinomycetes; order Kitasatosporales; family Streptomycetaceae; genus Streptomyces; species Streptomyces sp. NPDC048389. The sequence continues at coordinate 15,458 of NZ_JBEZKP010000078.1, forward strand.
CGCGCTCTGAACGCCCGGTCCTGTGACGGCATCCGAAGGGACGCCCCGATGCACCACGCCCTGATCGTCGCCCGGATGGCCCCGGGTTCCGCCCCCGACATCGCCGACGTGTTCGCGGCCTCCGACAGCGGTGAACTGCCGCATCTCGTCGGGGTGAAGCGGCGCAGCCTCTTCCAGTTCGGCGACGTCTATCTGCACCTGATCGAGTCGGACCGCCCGCCGGGCCCGGCGATCGCGAAGCTGACGGAGCACCCGGAGTTCCGGGGCATCAGCGAGCGGCTCTCCGCCTTCGTCAGTCCGTACGACCCCCAGACCTGGCGGAGCCCGAAGGACGCGATGGCCCAGCAGTTCTACTCGTGGCAGAGCGACTGACCGGTTCCGGTCGGCCGACAGCCGTCGGCCCCGCGGGTTGCCCGCGGGGCCGACGGCTTGCCCGTGGCGCGGCCTCAGCCGGGGACCACGCTCTCGAAGAGATGCAGATAGGCGTTGACGGGGCGGACGTCGCCGACGACCAGACCGGCGTCCGTCATCCTGCTGATCATGCTCTCCTCGGTGTGCTTGGCACCTCCCACGTTGAGGAGCAGGAGCAGGTCCATCGCGGTGGTGAACTTCCATGACGGGGTGTCGTCGACGATGTTCTCGATGACCGCCACCCGGGCGCCCGGAGGAGCCGCGGCGATGATGTTGGCCAGCGTCCTGCGCGTGCTCTCGTCGTCCCACTCCAGGATGTTCTTGATGACGTACAGGTCGGCGGAGACCGGCATGGCCTGCCGGCAGTCGCCGGCGACGATCTCGGCCCGGTCGGCGAGCGAGCCGCCTTCGCGCAGCCGCGGATCGGCGGCCGCGACGACACGGGGCAGATCCAGCAGCGTGCCCCGGACATGCGGGTGCTTCTCGAGCAGTCCGGCCAGGACATGGCCCTGGCCGCCACCGATGTCGGCGACCGTTTTCACGCCGTCGAGGTCGAGGACCTCGGCGACGTCCCGCGCCGACTGGGTGCTGGAGGTGGTCATCGCCCGGTTGAACACCTGCGCCGACTCCGGCGCGTCGGCATGGAGGTAGTCGAAGAACTCCTTGCCGTACAGGTCGGCGAAGACGCTGCCGCCGGACCTGACCGCCCGGTCGAGGAGCGGCCAGGCGTCCCACGTCCACGGCTCCGTGCACCACAGGGCGATGTCCCGCAGGCTGTGCGGGTCGTCCTCGCGCAGCAGCCGGGACATCTCCGTGTGGACGAACCTGCCGTCCTCGTCCTCCTCGAAGATCCCGTAGCAGGTCAGGGCGCGCAGCAGCCGCTTCAGGGCCCTGGGCTGTGCCTTCACCTCCGCCGCGAGTTCAGCCGCGGTCGCCGGTGCTTCGCCGAGCGCGTCCGCGACGCCCAGGCGGGCCGCCGCGCGCAGGGCGGCGGCACAGGCGGCGCCGAAGACGAGCTCCCGCATCCGCATCGCAGGCGGGGTGGTTGCGCTTGCAGTGGTCATGCGGCATCGGTCTTTCGTGAGGGGCCGGGGCCGGTCGGCTCCGTCCGGGCGGTCAGCACAGGCCCGCGGGCTCGGAGGACTGGCACATGTTTCCGGCGAAGAGGTTGCCGGTGCCGTTGGTGTCGCGGTTGGCCAGATCGGCGGCCCCGTTGCCGAGGACCACGTTGTTCCTGATGACGTTGTCGGTGCCGGCGGCGCCCACGATGGACTTGAAGAGCACGATCCCGCCGGACATCGGGGCGGCGCCCACGTTCCCGCGGATCACGTTCCGCTCCACCAGGGTTTCCTCGGTGCCGGTGAGGACGAGGCCGGTGCCCTGGATCTCGGGCAGCCGCGCGGTCTTGTCGCAGTGCTTGTTGTTCTCGTGCACGCGGTTGTAACGAACCGTCAGCTTGCCGGCGCGCGGGGTGGTCTCGTCACCGACGAGGAACGCGCCCGCGCAGTTGCCGGTGATCTCGTTGGCCTGGACCGTCAGGTTCCGCACCCGGCGGATCGTGGTGCCGATGCGGTTGTCGACCATGAGGTTGCCGGAGACGACCGTGCCCATGGTGTCGGTGGCCCCGGCCTCCTCGCTGACGGTGTTCGCCACGAAGATGCCCGCGTCGCCGTTGCCCCGTACGAGGTTGCTGCGCAGGGCCGACCGGGTGGACCGCTCCTGGGCGATGCCCCAGGTGCCGTTGTTCTCGGCTGTCACCTGCCGGACCGTCAGCCGGTCGGTCCAGGCGGCCCAGACGCCGTTCTTCGCGAAACCACTGAGTGTCAGGGACTCGATCCCGACGCCCTCGACGGGCTGCTTCTCGGTGCCGAGCACGCAGATGCCGTTGCCGGCGGCCGCGCAGGAGCCGGCCTTCGCGGCGGTCGGGGACGGCTTCAGCACCGTCCGGCTGCCCGCGCCGCGCAGGGTCAGGTCCGAGGTGGTGATCCGGACGCTTTCGGTGAAGGTACCGGCGGCGATGTCGACCGTGTCGCCGGGCTGCGCGGCGTCCACGGCGGCCTGGATGGACTCGCCCGGCAGTACCTGGTGGGTGACGGCGGCGCGGGCGGGGGCCGCCGCGCCGAGGCCGGACACGGCGAGCAGAGCCGCGCATCCGAGCAGGGTCATTTGTCGCTTTGTCATAAACCGAAGCTATGCACATTCGCGGCCGAATCGGCACAAACCACGCCTGGGAGGGTGTGTGTCGCGCCCACCCAGACGTGGCCCTGCAGCCCTCAGTGCGGCATTCAGGCGTCTTCGAAGTAGACGTCGAGAACCGCGTCCAGCTCCTCGGTCCACTCCTTGAGGCGCCCCCTGGCCGGCGCCTCGACGTCCGCGTTGAACCAGCGGTTGGCCGCCACATGGACGGTGACGGCGAACCGGCGCCCGAAGCGGGCCGGCTTCACCTCGACCGCCCCGATCTCGTCCCACGCGAATTCCGCCTCCTGGTCGTCCAGGGTGAAGCGGATACCGGACCGGTCGGCGGCGATCGACCCACGGCGGTCACTGACCTCGAAGGCGGGGCCGTCCGCCGCCTCCCTCGACGCTGCCTCCTTCGACGCCGCTTCCTTCGACGCTTCTTCCTGCGCGTCCGAATCGCTGCGGGTGTCGGCGTCGGCGCCCGTGGTGGTGTCCGACTCGGCGGCGCCGGCTGCCGCCGGCTCCGGCTTCTTGCCCTCCGGCTCGGCGGCGGACCTCTTGCCGGCCTCCTCGTTCCCCTCCTTCACTGCAGGCGGGGGCCCGGTCAGGCCCGGCACGAACGCCGGGTCCGTCCCCACGGCGATGTCGATCTTCGGCTTCGGATCTATCTGCTGCTCCACGGCGGGCAGTATGGACGACGAAGCCGTACGAGACCAATGCGTCCGCCGGACCCCGCGCCGGAACTCGTGGTCGGGCGCCCGATCCCCGCCGTCCGGCCGGGTGATCGTCGCAGCCTCCGGCCATGACTGCGGACACCGGGTGTCCGACGCCCACACGGAAATCCACGCCGCCGCGGGGCGACCTTCTCGCGGGCTTCGCCCGGGTGTGAGCGTTCATCGGCCGGTCCCGGTACGGCCTGGCACCGGTCGGCGTCGGCGCGGTCGGTGCCGTACCGGCCGGCGGGGCCGTGGCCGTGGCGCTCCGCGGGGCGACGGGGCCGGACGGCGCGCGGTGCGGCCGCCGAAGCGGTGCAACCGGCTGGTGGCGCCGGCCGACGCGCTCAGGACCGTCGCGCCGCCGGCAGTGCGGTCGCCGTGGCCGGACGGCCGACGAGACCGTGCATGCGATGGTGCGGTGTGGGGGCCGCCGTCGCGCCGCGGCTCTCCTCGTTCCATGTGTTCGAACGGCCGGACACGGCAAAGCCGGTGCCCGGGGCGCGTGGGGCGCGCCCCGGGCACCGGCCCGGTGAACCGAGGGCGACGGATCAGCCGTCGCGCAGGTTCTGTCTAGTAAGGGCCGTTCACGTTGTCGATCGAGCCGTACCGGTCGGCGGCGTAGTTGCACGCGGCGGTGATGTTGGCGACCGGGTCGTACAGGTCGTAGGACGTGCCGGGGACGTGGTAAGCGTCGAAGGTCGGCTGGATGACCTGCAGCAGGCCCTTCGAAGGCGTGCCGTTGATGGCGTTGATGTCCCAGTTGTTGATCGCCATCGGGTTGCCGGAGGACTCCCGCATGATGTTGCGGTGAATTCCCTCGTAGCTTCCGGGAATTCCGTGCTGGGCCATGATGTCCAGCGATTCCTTGATCCAGCCGTCGAGGTTGTCGGCGTAGGCCGGCTTCGCGGCGACCTTCTCCGTCTTCACCGCAGTGGCCTTGGCCACCGGCGCGCTCTTCCGCTCCGAGCGGTCCGCACGGTCGGTCTCGGCGGCACGGTCGGCCTTCTTGGGCGCGGCCTTCGCCTCTGCCTCGGAGGCGGCGCCGATCGTCAGCTCGAGGCCCGGGTGAATCAGCGACGGGTTGTCGCCGACAGCCTTCCGGTTGTCCTTGTAGAGCTGCTTCCAGCCGCCGTCGAGGGAATGCGCGGCGGCGATCTTGGAAAGGGAGTCGCCGGCGACCACGGAATAGACGACGGGGTCGGACTTCTCGGCGGCGGCCGGAGCGGTCACGGCGGCCGGCTGTGCCGCGGGAGCGGCCTGAGCAGCGGTGGCGCCGATGAGCGGCAGGGCCAGGGCCGCGCCGCCCGTGCTCACGGCGATGATTCCGCGGGTCAGCGAACGGGCCCTGGTACGACGGTGCTTACCCTCTGTGGGCATGGTGAATTCCTCTCCGTCGCCTGCGAGGTGAGCTGTCGGGTTCGGGCTGGAGATGCCCGGCCGCACGGGAATGCGACTTCACCCCGAGCCGTTCCGTATTCCGGATCGGCGGCTTACCTGGTTCCCCCGCTCCTGCCGTACGTGAGTCGTTGCGGTCTGGTTTCCGGACGGCGGCAGGATTCGGCGGTCCACCCGGATTGACGGTGACCGTAAGCGAGAGCGTCCCGGCGAAACAAGTGCCGAATTGTGGATCACAATCCGAAAGGCGGTTCCGCAGGGGTGATTTCCTATTGTCATTACCGCGTCAAGAAACTCAAACCCCCTTTCGCCCAAGGGGAGTGGGGGGTCGAGTGACATTGCCGTTGCTCAGCGCCAGGTGACTGACATCACGGGCCGGTCGCGCAACCGCGGGCCCCGCCCGACCGTCTCCCCTGCGCCAACTCGCAACAATCGCCCGGAATTCACCTTCAGTACAGTTCGGCCAAATTATTCATAACGGACATTTACACCAAAGCACCGCGAGGCTCCCGGCGCAGGCCGGGGAACCCCGCGGTGCCGGCCGCGGTCCGTCTCAGCCGACGGTGCAGCCCTCGCCCCCCAAGGTGAAGGCGTCGGGGCTGTCGTTCTCACCCGACCAGTCCCCCGTGAAGCCGAAGCCCACGGAAGCACCGGCGGCCACCGTGCCGTTCCAGGAGACGTTGCCGACCGTCACCTCGGCCCCGGTCTGCCGGTGGGTGGCGTTCCACATCCGTCCGGCCTTCTGCCCGTCGGGGAAGGTCCAGCGCAGCTCCCAGCCGTCCAGAGCCGCGTCACCCGTGTTGGTGAGCGTCACATCGGCCTGGAAGCCGCCCGACCACTCGTTCGTGATGGTGTACGTCACCCTGCAGCCGGTGCCCGCGGGCGGCTCCTCCGGGCCGGGGCCCGGACCCGGGCCCGGGTTGCCGCCACCGTCCCCGTCCGACGACTCGCCGTAGATGATGCCGCGCCCGTTGGTGGCCACGTACACCCGGCCGAAGACCCGTGGGTCGCCCGTGATCGCCGCCCCGGTCCAGCCCCACTGGTGTGCGTCGTCATTGATCCGCGTCCAGCTCGCCCCCGCGTCCGTGGAGCGGAAGATGCCGCGGACACCGCCGATCTTCGCACTGGCGAAGAGCGTCTGGTACGAGGCGCCGGCCGCCGCCCTGCCGAAGCCGACGGCATCCGCCTCGTCCACGCCGGAGACCTTCACGAAGGTCGCTCCGGAGTCCGTGGAGTGCCACATCCCGTACGTCCCGTCCGCCGTGCCGCCCGCGAGCCAGACGTCTCCCTCCACACCGGGAACCGCCTTGAAGCGGACATTTCCCTCTTCCGGGAGTCCGGACGCCCCGGCGGTGAAGGTGGCGCCGCCGTCGGCCGACACATAGAACGTGCCGGCCTTGAAGCCGTAGAACTTCTTCGGGTTCTCGCGGTCGGACTCGACGATCGCCCCTGCCGGGATGCCGCTGGATGCCGTCCACGAGCTGCCGAAGCCGGTGGTGCGGTGCACACCGGCGCCGTCCGGGCTCCAGACGAAGCCGCTGCCGTCCGACGCGGCGGCAACCGTGCCGCCGCCCCTCACCCCCGCGGGCTGCGACCCCTGGAACCAGTTGGCGCCGTTGTCCGTGGAGAAGGCGATGTGCGGGGCGGCGTCGGCGTTGCCGACCCGTACGACGGTGTCGGGAGCGGCCTCCGCGAAGTCCAGACCGGTGGTCGCCGACATGGTCGGCCGGGTGAACATCCTCTCGGGCACGGCGTCGAGGTCGGTATGGCGGAAGCCGCCGATGTCGAGAAGCCCGCTGAGCAGGGGCGCCCCCGACGGCGGGCTGACGAGGTCGGCGAGGCCGGCGGCGCGCAGGTGGGCCAGGATGTCAGCGGCAGACGGCACTGGTAGACAAGCGGACAGGTGTCCTCGGCGCGTTCTCTGATTTTCGTCACACATTTCCAACGGCCGCCGGGGGCACCCCGGTTACGCTCGCGTCGCACAGTTCCGGGCGGCAGTGTCCCCGGTCATAGGCGGGTGGTGAGCCAGCCGTCGGGCAGTTTCCGCAGCCAGCCGCGATCGGCGAGTCTGACCAGCCTCCCGCGCAGTGGCTCCAGCTTGGCCCGCACGCTGACGTCCACCCCGAGCGCGTCGCCGACCTGCCGGGTCATGACCGGTCCGGCGACCTGCCGCACGATGGCGAGGATGCGCTGGTAGTCCGGCGGGAGTGTGGTCTCCTCCACCTCTGACGTGCGGTGCGGGATCAGCGTCACCGCCCGTCCGCCCACGTGCCCGGGCGTCGGTGCGGCCGAGGCACGTTCGCCGGCGATCTGTTCGCTCACCCGTTCAAGGACCCGTTCGGCGACGGCGATTTCGTCGCGCTCGGCCCGCACCCGCGTTAACTGCTTGGCCAGATGTTCTTCGAGTTCGTCCAGTTCCGCGCGCCGCGCGGTGATGCGTTCCAGCACCTCGGGACCCATGCATCGGATCGTAGAAGGCCGCCCGGCCCCGGTGAGCGGGAACCAGGGAACCGATCGGCTCCGTCAGACGATCTGCTCCCGCAGGCTGCTGCCCACGACCAGCCCGAGCACCCCGACGGGCCGGCTGGGCAGCGCCGTCCCCGTCGAGGCGGACTCGGATCAGAAGCTGGCCACAGCCTCCTGCTCACTGTCGAAGACCTCAAAGACCGAGATCAGCTGGGTAGCCTGCAGGGTGTCATTGACCGTCGGGGGCAGGTTGACCAGCTTGAGCCTCCCGCCGCGGTTGGTGATGGTCGTGTAGCCCGAGACAAGCTCGCCGATCCCGGAGCTGTCGACCATGCTGACACCCTCCAGGTTGAGCAGGATGTTCGTCGCGCCGCCCTCCAGGGCCTCAGCGATGGCCTCACGGAGCCTGATATCCCCGACACCGATGGTGATCTTGCCCTTCATGTCGAGTACGGTCACATCGCCGATCTGGCGGGAGGTGATCTCCATGTATCTGCGTCCTTACGTGGTCGTATCGAACACCAGGACCACATCGGTCCCCGGCGGGTCGTCTCGGCACACGATGTCGTAGTGGTCGGTGACATGGTCGATCAGGACAAGCCCCCGGCCAGAAGACGTCAGGTTGACGTCGCCGGTCGCCTCGGGCCGGTCGAAGCCGTCCCCTTCGTCGCCGACGGTTACCCGCAACCGCCCTCCACGCAGCTCCGAGCTGAGCCGGACATGTCTGGCCGGGTCACGGCGGTTGCCATGGAGCACCGCGTTGGCGACGGCTTCCCTGACCGTGAGTCCAAGGCGGTACTGCTCATCTTCACTCAGCCCATAGGCCATGCAGACCTTCTCAGCCCACGCCGCAGCAGCCTCGACACTCGCTATGTCGGAGGGCAACTCCAAGGAACCTGGCTCCATGTCACCTCGACCTCGTGCACCATTACTGACTTCGGCTCGTTAGGGTGACGCTGGATCGTCGAGGGCCAGGCCGGTTCCGGCTATGAAGCCGTCGAGGGTGTCCGGCCGGTACTGAAG
>NZ_JBEZKP010000079.1:0-20664 GCF_040706335.1 Streptomyces sp. NPDC048389
GTAGTCCTTGCTTAGTTTATGTGTCTCTTTGAGGCAGCCCGAGAGCAAGGGAACGTCAAAGTCTCTTGCACTCCCCTGAGTCTCAAACGTACGGTCCTCGACATGCATCTGATCTTCTACAGCCGAACGGGCTGGGAGAGCTGGGGGCTTGAGCGTCAGCCGCTGATCCCCGAAGGCATGCCGGTCTTGATCGACGAGGACCTGGCCTTCGAGGGCGATGGCGTACCCCGGCCCACGGTGGCGGCCAACCGCTGGCTACGCGAACTCCCTCTCAACGGCGCTCGATCTCATAGAACTTGGAAGAACTACGCGCAGGCTCTGCGCTGCTGGCTGGAGTTCCTGGCCAGGATCGGCGTGGATCCGCTCGGGGAGCGGCAGCCCTTGAGGGAGGCGCTGAGTGCGTTCTCGGAGTACCGGTTCGCGGGGCCGCTGGAGGCCCGCTGGGACGAGGGCACATGGGACCAGAACATCAACACCGTGGCGCGCTTCTACGTGTGGGCTGAGGATGAGGGGCTGTGCCCGGCTGTGCCGTTCACTTACCAGATGGTCCGTCGGTACACCGAGGCCGGCGTGCAGCTCGCGCGGCGGAACACGGCTACGGTGCGGCGGGCGAAGCCGCATGTCACGGTGAAGTATCTGGAGAGCGACTTCCTTGAGCTGTTCCTGCGGGCGCTGGCCGGTCTGCGCCCGGACGGGGAGCCGGACTCGTTCCGGGGCCGTCACCTGGGGCGCAACGCCGCCATGGGGTCGCTCGTGGCGTCCAGCGGTCTGCGGGCCCAGGAGTTCACGCACCTGCTGACGTACGAGTTGCCTGCCCTGCCTGCCCGCAGCAGCGCGGTTCCGGTCCGTTTCCCGTTGTCCGCGCAGATCACGAAGGGCAGGAAGGCCCGCCAGACGTGGGCGAGTTACGACGTCCTGGCCGATGTGCATCAGTACATCGAACTGGACCGCGCGATGCTGACGGAGGGCCGCCGTTACCGGCCTGATCCGCGCTTGGGTGAGCCGTTGGTGATCACTGAGCCGGACTGGGAGGGCGGGAGGGTCAACGGCCGCCGGGTCTCCTGGCGAAAGCTGACGTTGGACGAGCGGCTGCGGCTGGTGACGCCAGAGGGCACACCCGCGATCATCGCGGCGCAGTCGGACGGCACGCCGTTCACAGACTGGGCGACTGCCTTCCGCCGGACCTCGGAGCGCATCCGGCGGGATTTCGAGCCGCGGTTCCCGACGGTCGGCCCCCATGTCCTGCGCCACACGTTTGCGATGGCGACGCTGGAAAGGCTGGTCAAGGGCCACTATCAGAGGGCGGCGGCCCTGGTGGCGGACGCCGGTGAGGATGCCGCGCTGTCGCTGTACCTAACGAAGGCGGACCCACTGATGGTGCTGCGGGATTTGCTCGGGCATTCCAGCGTAACCACCACGGAAATTTACATCCAGCGCCTGGACGTGCAGCGGATCTACCGCGAGCTCTACGACGAGGCGGGCAAGCACAGTGGCCAGTTCGCCGCCGAAGCGGACGCCGAGTTCGACGAGGAGGATGCCGCATGGTGACCCGTGTCGAACACGACCCGCTGCGAATCCAGTTCACGTTCCCCCACGATCCGCCCTGGACGGGCGACTTGAGCTCCACGGCCAACGAGAAGCTGGCGGAGGACCTCGCCCACGGCCTGGTCCAGATGGTGCACCCGCTGGGCCGCATCACCGCACGTCAGAGCGCGGTGACCTACACATCGACAATCCGCCGGATGGTCGCGGAACTGGCCGCGCTGGGCTTTGACGGGAACCTGGCGGATCTGCGCACGAGCCACGTCCTTGCGTACTGGATGTCCGTCGGCGGCAGGCGCGTCTTCCACACCCGGCGCCTGCTGGCCGGCTGCGGGGACCGCGTGGACGCCGGCATTCGGGCCTACCTGGACGGCAAGGCCGTCAAGAGCCCGCCCCGGAGCAAGCCGCTCAAGCCGTACACCGACGGCGAGTGGCGGCAGATCGAGGCCGGGCTGCGGGACTACCTGCAGCAGGTCATGGACCGTCAGCGTGAGGTCCTGGAGCTGGCCGCCCTGGGCCCTGACAACTCCGACCTCGGCCGGAACCGGCAGAACTTCGCGTGGCTCGTGTACGAACACGGCCCGCTGAAGGTCCCGGACGCCACCAAGGTTCTGGGGCTGACCGTGGACTACTTCCGAGACGGCATCGGCGGCCAGTACCGGGACGTGCGCGGTGCGATGTATCCCCCAGTGCAGGCGGCGACGGCCATGCGGCTTCTGTTCGGCGTCTACAGCGGCGTCGTTCCGGACGGTATCCGGGATCTGGGGCTCGAGGACTTCACGTGGACCGGGGACCGCACGGTGCTGATGGACTACGTCAAGGGGCGCCGCGGTCCGGAGTCGGTGAACCTTCCCGCTCGGGCCGTGCGGCTGCTGGAGCGCTGGCTGGAGCTGTCGGAGCCGGTGCGGCGACTGGCTCCGGAATCGATAGCCGGCGACTTGTTCGTCTTCCTGGACACCGAGTACCGCAGCACGGACGGCACGAAGTCGAAGTTGTCGGCGCTTTCCACCCGGGCCGCCCCCAGGAGCGGGGACAAGGCCCGGCGTCAGCTGGCGAAGGAGCTGAATCTGCGTACGGACGCGGGAGAGCCGCTGCTGTTGCACTCGGCGCGGATCCGTACGACGTACCACAACGTGCTGGCGCGTCGGGGCTGGACCGGCCGTACGAAGATCGACCCGAATCACACGGCCGCGGTGGAGGGCAGCCACTACGTCTCGACCACGACGCCGGCCCAGGCCGAGTCGGTGGAGGCAATCATCGAGGACGCCCAGGCCGACATCCTGCGGCGCAGTCGCCCGCCCATCGTGTTGGGCGACGAGGAGGCCGCCGAGTTCGTCACCGAGCAGCCCGAGCAGGCGGCCCGCCTGGGCCTGGACGCCGAGGCGATGGCCGAGCTGCTGGGTGGCGAGATGGACGTGTTCACCGCGGCGTGCGCCAACCAGCTCGCTGGACTCCACGGCCCCAAGGGCAAGCCGTGTCCGGCCCGGCCGTGGGTGTGCCTGCTGTGCCCGCTGGCGGTCTTCACGCCCCGGCATGCGCCGAATCTGCTGCGGCTGAAGGCCTATTTCGCCCGTCAGTCGCGGCAGCTCACCGTGCAGCAGTTCCTCGCGGTGTTCGGCCCGTACGCCGACCGCCTCGACCACGACATCCTGCCCCGCTTCGACGCCCGCCTGCTGGAGAAGGCGGCCGGCGAGGTGGACGACATCGACTCCGAGCTGCCGCTTCGGCCCGAGGAAGGAACCCAGTGACCCGCGCTACCGCCCTGGTCGTCGAGAGCCCCGCTGGTCCCATCCCCCGCCAGTGGGCCCTGAAGTCCCCGTTCGCGGGGCTGGACGTGTGCCGTGAGGCCGGATGGGACATGTGGCCGGACGGGCCGCGTCCCGTGTTCGACGAGGACTTCTGGGACCTGTCGGCAGTGAAGTTCCCCAAGGGGGTGCGGAGCAACGTCAAGCGCCTGGACTTCACCGGCATCACCAACCCGGCCCTGCGGCTGACCGCCAAGGAGTACGTGTTCGCGCTGGTCGTGCCGGACCATGAGCGTGTCCTTGCTCTGCCGGAGGCCCGGCGGGAGCCGTACAAGCCGGAGTCGGCGTTCAACTTCTGCGTGCAGCTGGTGCGGTGGATGAACTTCGTGACCGAGCAGGGCATGTCGTCGCTGAGCGAGGTGATGCAGGAGCACTGCGAGGTGTACCGGGAGTTGCGCTCGCGCCGTACCCGCAAGCGGCGGGCGGGCAGTGGGCCGATCACGCCGGGGACCATGCTGACGATCCTGCGGCCGGTGGTGGACCTGGCCACCTACCGCGAGCTGTTCACGGTGGATGCCTACCGGCCCGGCTTCACGCCGTGGGAGGGGCACACGGTCAGCGAGGTCGCGGGCTGGGAGACCTATGCCATGTCCTCGACCCCGCCGGTGGCGGATGAGGTGTTCCAGCCCTCGGTGGCCGCGGCTCTGTATCTGGTGGAGACGCTCGGGCCGCTGGTGGCCGAGGAGTTCGAGCGCATGCTGGAGTTCCGGGCGAACAGGGGCGGGCAGAATCCGAGGGCCGTCACGGCGAAGCACCAGGCAGGCGTCGCTGCTGCCGCCGAGTGGCATGTCCGCGAAGGGGTGCCGCTGCTGGAGATCGACGCCCGGCAGGTCACGCGGCGTGTCAAACGGGGCTGGCGGCCCGATGATCCACTGCTGAACGTCGACGTCGGCGAGTTCTTCGGCCAGGCGACCGGCTCCAGATATGCGAGGCTCGCGGACCACCTGGTTGAGGATCTTCGGCCGTTCCTGGAGCCCGTGGTGGCCGAGGTGGGGGTCGCGGGCATGTTCGGCCGGGACGCCTCCCGGGTGCCCCGCGCCGACGACCCGCAGCAGCTGGCACCGTGGACTCTGCCTCTGACCGGGGACGAGCTGAAAGGCATGCAGATCGTCATGCTGGCGGCCTGCCGGGTCCTGGTTGCGGCCCTGAGCGGCATGCGGGCCGGGGAACTGGACGAGATGACCGCCGACTCCCCCCAGCCGCCGGTCACCGTCTCCGGCGGCACCCAGCGCTTCAAGCTGGGGAGCAAGCTGATCAAGGGGCAGGAGTTCGGCGGCGTCGCTGAGGAATGGGTGGTGCTGGAACCGGCCTGGCGGGCGGTGAAGCTCGCCGCCCGTCTCAACCAGGCCCGGGTGGGCGAGCGGGCTTTCGCCCGCTCGCCCATGGACTTCCTGCACAAGAGAATGCGGGAGTGGGTCAACAGCTCCGCCGGCCAGCGGCTCGGCCTGATGCCGATCCCGGCCGGGCCGGTGAACGGACGGATGCTGCGGCGAACGCTCGCTCTGTCGCTGGCCCACCGCCCCGGCGGGCTGCTGGCCGCGAAGATCCACCTCAAGCACGTCTCCGTGGTCACCACCGAGGGCTATGCGATGCGGCCCGGCGGTTCCCAGGGCAACCTGCTGGCCGAGGTGGAGCGGGAGCAGGACAAGAACCACCTGAAGCTCACGAGGGAGGCCTTCGAGGACTACCGCGCGGGCCGCATGCCGGCGGGCCCCGGGGCCCGTGAGCTGATCAAAGCGTTCGAGCACATCGACGCCTCGCTCAAGGGCCACGAGGCGGGCACTGCGGCGGTGGTGGAGGCCGAGCGGCGGCTGGAGAACCTGTTGCGGCAGCAGTCCAAGCACCTGCATCTGCAGACCGCGAACTACTGCTGGTTCCGCGACCCGCACAAGGCCCTGTGCCTGAAGCTGGCGGGCACCCCGGACGCGACGAAGCCACTGGGCGGGATGTGCGACTCCGCCCGCTGCCCGCAGGCCACTCACCACCCCTGTCACCTGCCCGTTTGGCAGAGTCAGGTCGGCACCGGCAAGGTCTTCCTGGCAAACCCGCGCTTCCCCAAGGGCGAGAAAAGGCGGCTCGAGCCCGAGGTGGAGCGGGCCCAGCGGGTGGTGGACGAGATCCTCCATGCCACGCAGAACGAAGCCGAGGAGGTGAGCTGAGCATGGCGCGCATCAGCGACGAGACCCGCACGCGCAACGAGCAGGCCATCCGTGCGGCGATGGACCGGATGCTGCGCGGCGAGCTGCCGCCCGGCGGCAAGTGCGATCTCAAGGCCCTCGCGGCCGAGGCCGGGGTGACCCGCACCGGCTTCTACCCGAAGAAGAACCGTGACGGCACCGAACGCCCCGGCCCCTACCAGCACCTCGGCGAGGAGTTCGAACGCCGCCTGAGGGCTCTGCAGGACGCCGGGGAGGTCCCCGACCCCCGCACCGCGCAGATCGAACGCCTCAAGGCCGAGGTCGCCCAGCTCAAGGACCGCGTCGCCGCCCGGGATGCGGCCCTGCGCGAGCTGGAGGACTTCCGCGTCCAGGCCGTCTCCCGGCTGGCCGCCCAGCACGAGGAGATCACCCGCCTGCGCGGCCAGGTCGCCCAGGCGGGCGAGGCGGGCAACGTGCGACGTCTTCCGGGCGCCGGGGACCGCACGGCGCCGTTCGGCTCGTGTAGCTGACCGGGACAGCACCGGTTGGTCCGCCCCCGCCGCACCGGCGGGCCAACCGGCATCGTCAGGGGCAGGATGCCCCGCGGGCCAGTCCCGCCTCCCACTCCTCACGGTCGGGCTGCGGCAGAGCCTCGATACGCTCGGTCAACGACGGCAGGGCCTCGCCCAGAGCTGTGGTGCCGAGGTTCAGGACGTATACGCCGTGGTCACGATATGGCCGGAACCCCAGGCGGGACCAGGTGCGTTGGAGGGCGCTGACGGCGCGGTCGTGGGCAGCGTCGTCCTTGAGGCCGGTGCGGTCCAGGGGCGAGGGGTAGCAGGCAGCCCCGCGGGCCCCGGCCCCGAGCCGGGCGATGGCCTTGCCTGCCAGCACCGCGCCGACGCCGAACCCGCGCCACGGGCGGGTCATCTGTGCGGAGTTGAGCAGGAGCATGCCGGAGCCGAACGGCTCGGCGTACTCGTCCAGGTCGTCGCGGAAGTGTCCGGTGGAAGGGTCGAGGATCGACTCGGCGATCACACCGACATCGCCGTCGTAGCCGTCGAGGACGCCGAACAGGTCACGGGTGGCATAGGGGTCGGCGCGGTAGAACTCGAAGCCGCCGACGTGCTCGACGCGCGTATCGCCCTCCAGGTCATAGAGGTCAGCGGCCACATGCCAGATCTCCGGCTCGTCCTCGCCGGTGTCCCACCAGCTCTGCTCGCAGGTGTAGGTGAGGCGGATCGCGCTGACGGGGCCGGGCAGCGCGCGCGGCTCGGGCGCCGTCACGCGCGGGCCGCCGCGGCGTGGAGGGCCCCGCGTCCTTCGTCGGTGATCTCGACGAGATCGCCGTGGCTGCCGTCCGCGGGCACCACCACGCGCACCAGTTCCCGCTTCCACAACTGCGCCGAGACGCCGTACCAGGCGATCTGCCGCTCGGTCCACGCCTCGTGGCCGGGGTGGTTCTCGTCCATGCCGGGCTCGGCGGGGTTCAGGGCGGGGAAGCAGTCGGACATCACCAGCGGCTTGGGCGAGTCGGCGATCATCTGCAGCAGGTCACGTTCATCGGTACTCAAGGCCATGCGCTCCACGCTACGGCAGCTCGCGGACAGTTCCCGCGCGATGCCTTCACCTTCCGTGGTTTCCGGCAGGAGGCGCGGTCGGTGAGGTGACCGCGTCGCGTTCGAGGCTGTGGCGCAGCCGCTCCTCGCCCGCCTGCACTGCGCGCGTCAGGGCACTGCGCAGGGGCTCCGGTATGGTCCCGGCGCCGAGTCCTGCGGTGCGGACCAGGCTGGTCAGGGCCTGGCGCTGGGCGGTCGTCATCGCACGTCGGAGCGGCGGGTGGGTGAGCGCGTCCCGGGCCGCGTAGCCGTCGGCGTGGGCCGTGGCCAGGACGTCCGCCTGGAGCAGGGGTATCCGCTCTTCTGTGTGGGCTGCGGCCAGGGTCAGCGCGGTGATCCCGGCCCGGATCCGGAAGACGGCCGTGCCGGGGGCGGGCTGCTGCTGCAGGGCGAGCACGGCGGTGAGCATGGCGTCGATGTGCGTCGCCGGTACGGCATCGGCGTCCCGGTGCGCGACGCTCAGCAGGTGCTGGACGGCTTCTTCCCAGGGCTCGGCGGGCCGGCTGTTCTCGATCAGTGCCCTCGCCTCGTCGTGCTGCCGGTTCTGGGCGAGGGCGAGGATGGTGATCTGGCGGCCGTCGAGGAGCCGGGCGCCGACGCCGCGGTGGGCGGCTGCCGCTGCGGCGGCTTCGTGCCAGCGGCCGGCCTGGGCGAGGGCGCGGGTGCCGTCGGCGAGGAGCGCCGCCCACACCAGGGTGACGACGGTCTTGTGGCCATCGGCGGAGCTGGTGAGCCGGTGCAGGTGCACGGTGCGTCCGGCGATCTCGGTGGAGGTGCGGGCGCGGGCGGCGTGGAAGAGGGCGTCGAGCGTGGCGTGGGCGCTGGTGCCGTCGCCTTCGCGGATGAGTTGCCGGGCGATGTTGCGGAGTGGCTGGAGGGCGAGTTTCACCGCCCAGGTGGGAAGCGGACGTGCCTGGTCGAACACCGCGTACTGGGACCAGCACAGGTGGCGGGCGAGGTCGGGGAGGGCGCAGTCGGAGGCGATGAGGGCGGCCTTGTTGCAGATCTCGGCGGCGCGGACGGCCTGCTGGTGGATGTTGCCGGTGGCGGGCTGCGCGGCCAGGTCTGTCAGCTGGCGGACCCGGGCGTCGAGGGGGAGTGCGGGCGGGCGGGGCCGCTGGATGAGCGGGAACCAGGCCAGGAGCCGGTCGTTCATGCCGGGCCCCCCGGGGCGCTTTGGTGCTCGTTGGTCGGGTCGGGGCCGAAGACGACGGCTTTGGCGCCTGCGGCGAGGGTGGCCTGGGTCGCGTGCGGGAGCCCGAGCCGGTTGAAGGCGAAGATGAGGTGGTGCGCCAGGACCGCGCGCAGTCCGCGGTGCAGCCGGCCGTCGGCGGCGAGGGCAGCCAGTTCGCGGCCCGCGGTGGTGAAGGCGTGCGGCCAGGCGGCGGGGACGGTGAGCGGGGCGCCTTCGCGGGTGAGCTGGGCGATGTCCGCGGTCATCAGATGACGCAGACCGCCTTGCAGGGTCTTCAGGCGGCCGTCGGGCTGTGGCCGGGGAGGGTCGCGGTGGTCGGCCACGCGTGCCCAGACATCGCCCTGTTCGTACCAGTCGAGGCTGGCGGCGCGGAGCAGCGCGGTGCACAGCAGGATCGACAGCTCGCGGCGGCGAGGCCGGCCGGGGTGGCGGGTGAGGTGGTCGGTCAGGTGGTGGCTGTCGAGGTGGAAGAGCCGGTGGGCGCAGGTCATGGCCTCTGGTCCGCCGAAGGCGTGGGTTTCCGGTTCGTAGATCACCGGGGTGACGGCGGTGATGTGCCGGGCGTGCTGGAGGGGGCCGAGGGTGTCAAGGAGGTGGTTCTCGGCCGCGGGCCGGTCGCCGGGTGGCTGGTAGCGGATACGCCAGTGGGGGGCTTTGCGGAGGAAGAACCACGGGCCGATGAGGCGGGCGGTCTCGGCGGTGTCCAGGAGCGGGACGAGGTGGGTGAGGGCGGTGTGCTCGGCGCTGTCCCAGTCGGGGAAGGCGATGTTGATCTGCCGCCAGGAGGTGTCCATGTCCGTTCGGCTCCGCTTTCGTCTATGCCAGGAGGAGGAAGGTGTCCCAGCCCGATTCCGGGGGTGTGTTGGTGCCGAGGGTGTGCAGGGCGAGCGCGGTGCCGGCGATGCCGTCCAGGAGTTCCGGGTCGCGCTGGGTGAGGTGGGTGATCTGGCGGGTGAGCCGCCCGGTCAGGCGGGGCAGTTCGGTCGTGAGGGCACTGGTCGTGGCGTCGGTGGCCATGCGCCAGGCGGCCTGGAGCAGCCCTGCGGTTCCGTGGCAGAGCCCGGTCTCGGCGAGCGTGTCGAGCTGGTGTGGGTCTTGGAGGGTGGTGAGCATGGCGTGCTCGGCGGTCTGCTGGCGGGCGCGGTCGCCGAGGGCCATGCCGGCGAGTTGCTGGGCGCGGGCGGTGCCGGCGATGCCGTAGCACCACGAGGGCCTCGGCCGCAGCGCCGGATCGACCTGGTGGCGCCGGGCCTGGTCGAGGGTGATGAAGCCGGGCCACCAGGGGCTGGTGGTGTCGTGCTGGAGCCACCGGTCCATCCAGGCGCAGATCCGTTCCACCGTCTCGCGGGTGCCGGGGACGGCCGCGCCGTCGAGAAGGGTCAGGGAGAGCAGGGCGAGGACGGAGCCGATGCCGTGGGCCATGCCGAAGTTCCCGTGGCCCCCTGGGTAGTCGGGGCTGACGTCGCCGTCGGGTGCCACACCGGTCCACCACGCCGGTAGTCCGTGCTCCTGGGGGCGGGGTTCGGTCAGGCGTACCAGGTAGGCGAGGACGTCGGAGGTGATCGGGTGGTCTGGGTGACGTGTGAGATGGTAGGCGCCCAGCCCGGCCAGGCCGCGGATCACGTCGAACTCCTTCATCGCCGGGGCCTGCCCGCTCTCGATGCGTGCGTGGGCGTGGGCCAGGCGTCGGCGGGTGACGGTGATCGTGGCGTCGTCCAGCTTCTTCAGAGCGCGCTGGTACCGGTTGGAGTCTGCTGCGGCGGCGTTCATGGCGAACGCCAGGGCTGGGGCTCCCATGTAGAGGCTGGCGTTCGCGGCGGCGGTCAGGTCACCGGCGGCGGCCGAGGCCAGCCAGGTGTGCACGGTGTCCCAGTCGCCGCGGCCGCAGTGGGCGCGTTCGATGTGGAGCAGGGCGATGCCTGCGGCGCCGCCCGCCAGCGACTGCGGCCACGCTCGTCCGCCCGGCGGTGCCGCATCCCAGGCGGTGAGCGGGTCGGACAACTCCGCGGCCAGCGTGTCGGCCAGGGCCAGCGCCTGCGGTATCGGCCTCACGATGCTCTCCTGGTTGCGCGGGCGGTCCAGCTGAGGGCCGCGGCGCGGGCCAGGTGCACGCAGCGGCGCTCGGCTTCCATGTCGAGGCCGGCCATGCGGGTGTGGTGCAGGTGCAGCAGCTCCGGCAGCACGACGGTCGCCGTGCCCCCTCCCGTGTTCACGAGAGCGCGGCGGTAGGCGGCCAGCGCTTCGCGCCGCCTCGTCCACCAAGCGATGACCTCCTCGCCCCCGGGCTGCCCGGTCAGGGCGGTGCGGTCGTGGGGGTTGGCCAGGGTGATCGCCTGGTCGTACAGGCCGCGGTCGGGTGCGGTGCCGGTGGTCTGGGCGCAGTCGATGAGCCACCGCATGGCCTCGCCCGCCTCGCCGATCAGCCCGATGGTGATGTCGAGCATGCTGGCTGCGGTCAGGGCCCGCTGGTCGGGCCCGTCCTTGGCCGCGCAGGCGGCCCGTTGCGCGGCGGCGGTCATCGAGTCCGCCGCGAAGTACGCCTCGGCGGCCTCCCACGCCTCTTTGCCTCCGAAGCGGGCGGTCTCGGGGAAGTCGGTGTCCCACTGCACCCGGGCCAGGAGCCCGGCTTCGCGGAGCCGCCTCGTCCAGGCACCGATCGCGGCGGCGGCGTCGGCGGCCTGTCTGTCGGGGACGGTCAGGCGCAGCCGCAGGTGATCGTCGGGGTCGCGGTAGGGCAGGAACCACCACCGCGCCTCGTCGCCCAGCTGGTGGAGCAGATGGGGCAGATGGCGGGTGAGGATGCTGGTGTGGCGGTCGGGGTGTGCGTAGAGCTTGATGAAGAACTGCCCGTCGCAGCCGGGCAGGCGGCCCGGCTCGCGCTCCGCCACAGGGTTGGTGTGCAGCCAGTGCGGCGCCTCGACGGGGCTGTTGGTGGTGGTGAGGGGGATGACGGCTTCGTGGGGGCGGCCGTCGATCCAGCCCGCGTCGGCGGCACTCTCGGCCCGTAGGACCGCCGTGCCGTCGCGCCGCATCTGCGTGTGCAGCAGGGCCCGGTGGGAGGGTTCTGCCAGGTCCAGGCGGAGGCGTTGGTCGCCGTCGCCCAGGTAGACGGTGCTCGGCACTGCGGCCAGCTCGCGCCATGCGCACAGGGACCGCTCCCACTGCCGCCAGTCGGCTGCGGGGTCGGCGAGGTCGGTGCCGGTGAGCCGCCAGCGGGCCGGGGACAGGATCGTGCGCCCGTAGCGCAGCGCGGGAAGGAACGGCAGCCGGGCGGCTGCTCCCCAGTCGAAGGTGGTGCACGGGATGCTGAGCGCGTTGGGGGCCTCGGTGAGGAACCGCACCAGCGGATGGGTGCGGCGGGTCGGCTCCACCGCGTTCATGGTCACGAACTCCAGTGGCTGGCGCCGCGAGGTGGATATCAGGTGCAGGCGGTGGGCGTCCGCGGTGACGGCGACGTCCTCCACGGGCACCAGATCCGTGCCGTCAGGGTCGTGGCACTCGCCGAGGCGGGCGGCGGCGGGCATCACCTGCACGGTGCGGGCGACGTTCCCGGTGCCCGCATACAGCGGGGGCGCACAGACCTGGACCCTCAGCGCGTTCTCGGTCGCGGTGGACGCCGCCGCGTATGCCGCGGCCATCCGCTCTTGGTCTGAGGTGTCGAGCAGGCTCAGGAATCTGCCGGTCGTCGTCCCGGCGGACCGCGACACCCCGACGACGGCCAGTGTGAACTCCCCGGCATCCAGGGCCCGTACGCTGCGGGCCCCGATGCGTACGGTCAGCTCCGTCGTCGGCTGGATGCGTATCTTCGGGCCGGTCTTCTCGGCCAGGTCGGTGACCATGGCGTCGTCCAGCACGATCTCGTGGCAGCGGCGCAGGGCCGCGTTCTGCGCGAGCGTCAGGAGCTTGGTGTCCCGCTCGCTCACGGCGGCGGGGGCCGGGGCGGGTGGGCCGCCGAGGAATCCGGCCGGGTAGCCCAGGCCCGTGTCGCTGTCCACCGCCTCAAAGAGCGGCACCACGGCGCGCGGCCCGTAGCGTTCCAGGAAGCAGCCGTGCCAGGCCACCCAGCCGGGGGAGAGCGCGGGACGGCCCGAGAGCCGGACGAGCGCGGTGGCCGCCCGCGCGGCCTCCGCCGCGACCGCGGCGGGAAGCGTCACCTCGGCCTCGAGGCGCAGATCCACCGACAGCACCGGCCCGGCCACCGGGCTGAGGTCGCGCATCACCGCAGTGATGTCGGCGCGCTCGGCTTGGGCGGTCGACGGGTCGGTGGTGGTGTTGTGCCGTGCCAGCGCGCGGGTGATCTCGCGCAGCTTCACCGCCGACTCGGCCGCCGCGGCGGCGCCCTCGGCGCCGAGGACGGTCAGCACATGGGCGAGTGGGGCCGTCGCCGTCATCGGCGGGCGGAGGTTCGTGACCAGAAGACGCTGGTCGATCAGGCCCGCCAGGAGCCGGCTGACGGTGGGTGCGGGAACGTGGGGGAAGTCGGCGGCCAGTTTGGCAGCGAGATCCGCGGTGCGGATGGGGTCGCGGGCCGCGTCCAGCGCCGCCTTGACGGGTGTGGTCAGGCGGACCTGCACACGCTCGGGGGCACCGCCGCCGCTGCCCGCAGGGCGGTGTTCCAGCACCAGATACCCGTCCCGCTCCACCGCGAGCGGATGAGCCTGGACCGTCAAGAGGGGCTGGAGTACCCGGTCGGCTTCCAGGCGTTCGATCACCGTCGCCAGCCAGGTGGCATCCGGCCGGGCGACGGCCCTGTGGCCGGTGCCGATGCGGGCTGCCGACACGCCGTCGACGCGGGCCGGCGCTACACCGGCGAAGAGGCCGAAGGGGGTAGCCCGGCTCGAGGCGCGCAGTACATAGCGCATGAGGGCGACCACCGCTTTGCGGGCGGCCGGCTCGGGCAGTTGCCGCCCCTGACAGATCTGCTGGACGCGGTGTGCCAGCACCGGGCTGGCCTGCCCCAGGGCGGCGGCGAAGCCGGGGACCTCCAGGGTCTGCTCCAGCCATGGCCGCCACGACGCGGGGCCGTCGCCGTCGCCGGTCAGGTCGGGCCAGAACCGGATACGGCGATCCGGTGGCCAGGCCGCCGCACGCAGCATGGCCGCATCAATGGACTCGTACACCAGCCACCCCCTCATCGCCGCGTGGTGCCCGGCCGCGAGCGGCCGGGCACCACAGATCTTCAGAAGCCCGGACGGCTACGGGCAGGTCGTCGAGCAGGCGGACTGGCAGGTCTGACCGCAGCCGTCATCGGTCATCTGGATGAGCCGGTCGGCCTCGGGGCCGGACTCGACGATGGAGACATCCAGGTCCCAGCCGTCGACGCTCCCCTCCAGGCCCCCTGCTGCCGCGGGGACCGTAGTCACTGCTTCCTCGGACTGCACGGACACAACAACCTCCATGAGAGTCGGGTGGTGCACACAGCCCCATCCCCGGGCGGTCTGCCAGGGGGTGGGGAGCCTATGACCAGGAGACTTCGACGGCCCCGAGCCGCTTCGCCACGACCTTCGCGGACGGCTCAGCCGCTCCCTCGGGCATCGGGACGTAGCGGATGCGGGCGGCACCGCGGCGCCGGTGATCGCTCGCCCACCGACGCAGCAGTTCCGCGTACCGGGCGGCGACCGTCTCAGCGTCGGACCCGTGGGCAAACACCCCGCTCTCGAAGCCGCCGGTCTCCTCGTTGGGCCGCTTGGTCCGGTACGCGAAGCTGCCGCCGGCCACCAGAGCCGGGACACCGCGCGTCACCGACGGCGCGAGTACGCCCTGGTCGACCAGGTCCTTGCTGCCGTGCAGCATCACCATCTGGGGCGTGCTGGTCGCCAGGAACAGCTCCAGCTCATCGGGCATGTCGAAGGCGGCACCGGACCAGACCTCCAGCCGCGGCGCGTGCACAGCGTCGGCCAGGGCCTTCGTGTCGAACTCCTGGCGCTGGTCGTCGAGCTGAAGAGCGACTCCGTCCGTGACCGGCAGGAGCCGCTCGGTGTAGGCGCCGCTGCCCTGCATCGGCACGAAGCCGCACAGCCGGTAGCTGTCGCTGACGAGGTCCTTGCCGTCGTGGTCGAACGCGAACGACCGGGTGATCCCCCGCATGCGCAGGGGGACGACGATCCTGCCCCGCTCGGACATCTGCTCCCGCCATGCCGGCGGGATGTCCCATGCTCCCGCTGTGACGATGATCCGGTCGAACGGCGCGTGCTCGGGCACGCCGCCCTCGGCGTCGGCCAGCACCACCTGGACCCGGTCGTAACCGGCCGCGTCCAGGCAGGCGCGGGCGCGCTGAACGATCTCCGCGTCGATGTCGGCGGTGACCACCGTGCCCGCCTCTCCGACGAGCTCGGCGATCAGGGCGGCGTTGTAGCCGCCGGAGCCCACTTCGAGCACGCGCATCCCCGGCTCGATCTCGGCCTGCTCCAGCATCACCGCCTGGATGTGCGTGGCCGACAGCGAGCTCAGCGCGTGGCCCTGCCTGTCGCGCTTGATCACCAGTGCTTTGTCGGCGGCATACGCCGCCTGGAGCGGCTCTCCCGTCGCGAACAGGTGCCGGGGCACCGTCGCGACTGCCTTTGCGACCGCTTCGGAGTGGAACACGCCCATCTCGTGTAGCTCGCTCACCATGGCCGCGCGGAGCGAGGCCGCCGTGTCATCGGTTTCTCGGACCGTAGTCATGACATCACCCTAGACATTTGTGATCGCGTTACGGGGACGGTTGGAAGAGCCAGATCCCGACTCGTATGGGGCGGCAAATCCACGGAAGTTGACGGTGCTGTCGGGCGGGTCTGGTGGTGCCGTCCCGTCCCGCCCGGGCCACTGCTCTCCGGGCGGGACGGGACGGTGGTGCAGCCCGCGCCGTGGCACGCGGGCTTCGCCGCCCTCGGGGGTGAGGCGGCATGAGCCGGTCCGCTGTCCTTCTTCGCGGTGACCGGACCGGCGTCCGGGGGCTCCTGGGCGGGCGGGGCGTCGAGGGCGACGGCCGCACTCGCTGAGTGCGGGGTCTGGCCGGCGACGATGACGCCCAGACCGAGCAGGTTTGCCGTGAGCAGGACGATCCCGGCGAACACGCCGTCCCCGTCCGGCTTCGGCGGCTTGGGCAGGCGGTGGCGGGCGCTCACTCCTCCACCGCCGCTGCGTCAGCCGGCGTGAGCAGCTCGGTCTCGCTGATGAGGGACTGGTGCTCGGTGCCGTTCTCCAGCCGCGCCCACACCAGGGCGCGGTCCGCGTCCACCCCGGCGTAGCCGCTGCCGAGCTGGACCACAGTGCCCTCGAACTCCTCCGGCTCCTCCCGGCCCCGCCGCTCGGGCGGCACGTAGGAGGTGCCGCGTACGCGGTCGCCGATCCGGAAGGGTGCCGTCTCCTGCCCGCTCACGCCGCGTCGCCTCCCTGCGCGGCCGGGGCGCCGACGCGCTCCAGGTCCAGGTAGATCTCGAAGTCCTCGGCGCTCCACCCGGCCGGCAGGCCGTGGGCCGCGCGGAAGGCGGCGGCCTCAGCGGCTATCGGGGCCGTGGGCTTCCTGCCCGCCGGGCACGAGCGCGTTGCCGGTTCGATGGAGCTGGAGCGCAAGGACATGCCGCCTCCGAGGGGTCAGCCGCAGCGGGATGGGCCTGCCTGCCCCTGCAAGGGCGCGGGGCAGGCAGGCCTCCTTCGTGCCCGCCGGTGTCCAACTTCCGGAATCCGGGGGCTCATTCACCGTGGCCGCAGGCATAGTGGGTCCGCAAGTGAAACCGCACGGAAAACGTCACTGCGGGGAAAGTGGCACATGCCAGGGCAAGCGCATCGCTGTTTCGGCGGGCGCGTGCCGTGTCACACTCCGCACATCGCAGCGGCAGCGGACACATACGCCGGGGAGGCAAGCGGGTGCCAGCACGAGCCAGACCAACAGCACGGCGCATCGAACTTGGCTACGAGCTCAGGGAGCTGCGCAAGCGGGCCGACCTCACCCTGGAAGAGGCCGTCCACGGACTGCCCCTGTCGGACACCAAGCTCTACCGCGTCGAGACCGGGTTGCAGGACCTGCGCAACGCAGGCGACCTGCGCAAACTTCTCGGCCGCTACGGCGTGAGTGAGGAAGAGGACGTCGAGCGGCTGCTGGCGATCCAGCGCGCGGCCTCCAGCCGCGAGTGGTGGACCCAGTTCAAAGGCTCGATGCCCTCGGGCATGCCCCGCTTCATCGGCATCGAGTCCGCCGCCGTCGAAATACAGGCCTTCCACCCCGTCGTGGTCCTCGGGCTGCTGCAGACCGAGCGCTACGCGCGGGCCCTGTACGAGATCGCCAAACAGGTCGAGGACACCACCAACGAGTTCATCGACCAGGGCGTCACCCTGCGTATGAAGCGCAAGGACTACCTCACCCGCGACGAAGAACCCGGCAGGCTGTGGGCGATCCTGTACGAGCCGGCCCTGCGCTACCTCGTCGGCGGCCCCGACGTGATGCGCGAGCAGTACGACGAGATCACCAGGCTGGCCGCGCTCGACAACGTGACCGTCCAGGTCCTCCCCCACACCGTGCGCGGGTACGTCGGCGTGAACGACTTCAGCATCCTTCACCTCGGCGACACGCTGCCGACCACGGTCCAGGTGGACAACGCGTGGGGCGCCTCGTCGGTCTCCGACACTCCGCGCGAAGTCGCGAAGTTCTCGCGGAAGTTCAACGCCCTGGTGGCGTCGTCCCTCCCGCCTGAGGACACCCCGAAGTTCCTGCACCAACTATCGCGAGAGATCACGGAATGACCACACACACCCGCACGCTCACAGCACCCGCCCTGGACGGTGTGGCCACCTGGTTCAGGTCCTCCTACAGCAGCGGATCCGGCAACAACTGCGTGGAGGTCGCCGACCTGACCCACACCGCTCACCGCGCGGTCGCCGTCCGCGACTCGAAGAACCCCAGCGGCCCCGTCCTGCTGATCGAGCCCGAGCGCTTCGCCGCCCTCGTCGACGGCGTACGCTACGGCCGCTTCACCGCCTGAACAGTCCGCCCTTATCCGAGCGGGCCGGTCCGAGCGAGTCGAGTGCGGCCTGCTCGGCCCGAGCACCATACCTACCCCTGCCGCATCTCCAGCAACCCCCGCGGGCTGCTGGCCGGCGCCGACTGTCAGACCCCGGCGTCAGGATGGTGACCATGAACGGCCTCACCAGCCCCGACCTGCGGCAGATTCCAGCCTGGTCCGACGCCGTCGGGCCGGGCTGGGCCACCCTTCTCCACCAACTCCACCACGACCTGCTCTCCCTTGATGCCGCTTACCGGGTCGAGTCGTTCGGCACGAAGTTCGGCGGCCTGCGCATCACGGTCTCCGACCGTTTCGACGCCGCAGGGGACTTCGACGGCGAGTTCGCCGACCGGGCAGCCGCACTGGCTGATACCGCCGAGTATTCCTCTGAGCGCACCTGCGAGCTGTGCGGCGCCCCGGGGCGAATCCGGCTGCGCGGCACCGGACCCGACATCCGCATGGTCGCCTGCTGCGAGGAGTGCCGCATCGGATCGGCGCACCCCGGTGCCCGCCCCCGTCATCAGCCCGACAACTCAATCACGCAGGGATAGGGGGACTCGACGATCTATGGTGGCTGGGTGACATCTCTGAGTCGCTCCGCGCTGATCGAGGCGCTGACCGCCGGCCGTCCCGATGACCTCCTCGGCGTGGCCGAGAACTCGTGGCTGGACTTCAAACGAGCTCCGTACAACCTGGCGGCCGATAAGGGTAAGTTCGAGCTCTGCAAGGACGTGGCCGCCTTCGCCAACGCCCACGGTGGGCTGCTCGTACTGGGTGTGACGGCGGAGAAGAAGAGCAACCAGGCACTGGAGGTCGCCACCGGCCTTCATCCCTTTCCACAGGACCGGGCGGACGTCGTCCAGTACGTCGACACCCTGAACGAGTACCTACGCCCTCGCGTGGAGATCAGCCACCACTGGTACCGCGACCCAGGCCGCAGCACTGCGGGCACCGATCTGTACTACCTGGTGCTCGAAGTGGAACCGCTCCCGGAGCTCGCACGGTACGTCCTGGTCCGAAAGCTGATCAACGACAAGGGCAATCTCACCGAGGGGCTCGCGGTCTCTGTACGCCACGGCGACCGGACGGTGTACATGCCCTCGGAAGACGTGTATCAGCTTGTCAACGAGGGCCTGCGAGCGCGTGATGCTGCCCCGGCCGGTGCGCTGGTGCCTGCGCATAAGCAGTGGGATGGAGAGACCGACGAGGTCCTGGACGAGCTGGAGCAGCGGCAGGACTGGCAGGAGACGCCGGTGCTGTTCTGGCAAAGCTTCCCCGCCCAGCCACCGTCACAGATCCTGCCCGGACTCCACAGCCACGACGGCATCAAGGGTGCTCTGCGCAACCAGGACGTCCTACGGGACTCGGGCTTCAACTTCGCCGACAACACCGGACGCCTTCAGACCCTCAGTGGCGGCCTGTTCATCGGCCGCCCTCGCAGCGCGGTGTGGGTGCGGCCCGACGGCCTGATGACCGCCGGCGCCGTGGCCAACCCCGACATGCTCTGCTGGGGCGCGCAGCAGTCGGCTCCGGTGGTGATGCGCATCAACGCCCACGTCGTGACGGAGCTGACGCTGGAGTACTTCCGCCTCGCCGACAGGCTGATCGTCCCGCGCGTACCGGGGCCTTGGCGGCACCGCATCGTCGTGCGCCGCTTCAAAGGCGAGGCGCCGCGCGTCCTGGCGCCGGGCGGAGGCATGATGCAGAGCTTCCTCAGCGACGCCGCCCCGGCCAGCGACGACACCTGGGACCGGTCCTGGGTGGCAAATGGCGATCCCGAACGGGACGCATACGAGGCGCTTGAGCGCTTCTACACGCTGTTCGGCGTGGATGTGGCCACCAATCCCGACGTCGAGGGCGACCGTGTAGTCGAGGCACGGCTGCGGGCGAAGTGATCGTCCTTGTACGGGGGCGCGCAGACCGTAGTGCTCCCGGCCTTGCCAACGGCGCTTCTCGGACAGTCAGTGACCGGGCACTGTCCGTGGGACCGCTGGCCCTGTCATCCTGAGCAGTCGTCAACGGGCATCTGCTGCGGGTGCCCGAGTTGCAGACCGCAAAGGAGTGGTGGCCGGGATGCCGGTGGCGGAGGCGTGCCTGTGGGGCCTCTTGGGAGCCGCGCTCATCGAAGGGCTGGACCTCTACACAGCCATCCACACCACGGATGGCTGGCCGTGGAAGAAGAAGGGCCAGCCGACCTTCGCGCCGTACATGGCGGCTCTGGTGATCAGGCTCGGCGTCGGCACGGGTCTGACAGCCGCATTCGCGGCGTCCCAGCAGGTCGCCGGAGCACTCGCCGCGATGACAGTCGGCGTCGCGGCCCCCAAGATCCTCCAGCAACTGGCCAAGCAGGGCCTCGCCCACCAAGCTGTAGAAGCCCCGCCCGTCACGCCGCCGGTAGCACCAGAGCAAGTAGCCGGAGCACAAGCGTCTGGTTCCAGCACAGACCAGCAAGGAGGACAGGTCAGTGCGCGCTGACTCATTCGCCGCTCAAGTGCTGGGGAACCTGGCGCGTACCTCACCTCCGTTCTCCACCGGCGCTGCACATGTGCCTGCGCGCGCCAACCGCGTTCGTCCTTTCCGGTCCTGGCTCGTGCATGCCCTGGCGTTCGTTCCGGTGAGCGACGACATCTCCGGCCGGGATGCCATGCACGCCTCCTCCCACGGCGGCGGCTCACGGAAGCCCGGCGGGCACACGAAGAACGACACACAGGCAACGCAGCAGCCTGGAGGCCAGGACGCTGCCCCGCTGGCGCCCGCAGACATGGTCGCCCGGGCCCGCCGGGCTATGGAGACCGCCCACGCCTGGGACGGGCCCCTCCGCCAGTACACAGCCCTCCACTACGCGGCCCTGTATGCGGCTGACGCTGTGCTCGTCGTCAGGAGGCGGCCAGAGCATCGGCACGGACGCCGCGCGCGGGTCTTGAGCAAGTGGAAAGTGCTGGCTGAAGTCGCCCCAACGCTGGCCGAGTTCGCGGAGTACTTCGATAAGACCACGGTCACTTACATCCGCGCTCGCGAAGGCATTCCCGGCGCTGTCGACACCCGCGACCTCGAAGAACTCCGCCATATGGCCATGCGGTTCATGAACAGCGTGGAAGCTCTCCCCGACGTCAAGAACGCCACCACCACACCGACACGCGGCAAGGGCAGCGACGCGACTATGCGCCGGATCAGCTGACCGAAACGACACCGCGACTCCCCACTCACCGAACCCACGGCACGCGTTAAGTCAGGCACAAGGAAGACTAGACCCCGCGTGATATACATCACGCCAGCTAGCTCGGAAAGAAACACGATGACACCTCACGCCACTACACACGCACGAAGGGCAGCCACCACCTAAAGCGACACCGGCGGCGTGGGACACAGTGAGTGCCGCGACAC
>NZ_JBEZKP010000080.1:0-20333 GCF_040706335.1 Streptomyces sp. NPDC048389
GGCGGGCCGATCCAGGTCAGTTGGGCGTCGATGACGGCCTGGGCGAACTCCGCGTTCTCGGACAGGAAGCCGTATCCGGGGTGGACGGCGTCCGCGCCGGTGTGCCGTGCCGCGTTCAGGACCTTGTCGATGTCCAGGTAGCTGGTGGCCGGGGTGTCACCGCCCAGGGCGAACGCCTGGTCCGCGGCGCGGACGTGCAGCGCGTCGCGGTCCGGGTCGGCGTAGACGGCTGCGCTCGTGATCCCGGCGTCCCGGCAGGCACGGGCCACGCGGACAGCGATCTCGCCGCGGTTGGCGATGAGCACCTTGCGCATGTCAGGACGCCTGCCGGGCCGGTGCCGGGGTCTGGGGGCCGAGGTGGCTGAAGTGTTTGTCGCCGGTGTGCAGCGGTCCGAGGGATCCGTCGAAGAAGATCAGCGGTTCCAGGCCGTGCTGGGGCATGCCCAGCTCGACGACCTCGCCGACGACGATGTCGTGGTCGCCGGCCGGGTGGATGTCGACTGTCGTACACGTCAGATGGGCGAGCGCCTCGCTCAGCACGGGGAGTCCGTCCGGGGTGAAGTGGTGGGGCACCGTGTCGAAGGTGTCGGCCCGCCGCTCGGCGAACCAGCGGGCCAGCGGCTGCTGCCGGCCGGACAGGAAGTTCACGGTGAATCCGCCGCTTCGGGCGAGCAGTTCGTGCAGCCGTGAGCGCTGGTGCAGGCAGAACAGTACGAGCGGGGGTTCCAGCGAGACGGAGGTGAAGGAGTTGACGGTCGTTCCGTCGGCTTCGCCGTCGGGCCCGGTGGTGATCACCGTGACCCCGGTCGTGAACAGGCCGCACACGCGGCGCAGGTTCAGTGGCTCGATGGGCTGGCCCTCATGGGCGCGGGTCAGTGACCGCGCTGCTGCGGACATGCGCATGCCTTTCGTGGGTGTCGGAGTGGTGCCGCGCGGGTCAGAGGAGCTTGCGGACCCTGGTTCCGGCCTTGAGGATTCCGAGGAGGAACTCCCGGCCGACGCTGTTCACTTCCTGCGGGGCCTGGACCGAGGCCCAGTACAGGAAGCGGGCCATCGTGGCCACCGAGGGGTAGATGAAGCGTTTCTCCTCGTCCTTCCAGCCGAAGACGGGGTTGACCACGGGTGATTCCTTGAGGAGGCCGAAGACGATGTCGGCGGCCTCGTCGCCGCTGAGCGCGCCGGCCTCGTACTTCTCGCAGGTCTCCGCGGTGGCCTCCAGCAGCCGCTTGAACGTGTCGCTCTGCGGCCACCACAGGCCCGGGTGGGCGACCTGCTCCAGCTCGTCGAAGTGTTCCTCGCGGCCGTCGCGGACGTGCTTGAGGCGGGCCCGGGTCAGGCGCATGGTGCCCGGGGTGATGAAGGAGCCCCACACCCTGAACACCGCGTTCCACAGGCGGAAGTGGGAGAAGGAGATGAAGGAGCTGTTGACCAGCTCGTCGTTGTACTGCAGCAGCCCCTGCTCCACGCGTTCGACGTACTGGAAGCGTTCGGCCGAGAAGTCGCCGTCCCGCAATGCGGCCACCAGGCGGGAGGTGAGGGCGTCGACGACTTCCATGGTGTTCGACAGACCGCGGGAGAACAGCGGGTCGAGGAAGCCGGCGGCGTGCGACATCAGGCACCAGCGGTCGCCGACGGTCTGCTTCGAGGAGTACTGCAGCCGGTCGGTGGAGACCCACTCGCGCACCCGGGTGGCGCCGTCGAACTGGCGCTTCACGGCGGGGTACTTGTCGAGGAAGAGCTGGAACTCCTGCTCCGGCGTGAGGTCCTTCGGCTTGGGGTAGGTGCGCTCGTCGATGGTCAGGCCGACGCTGCACAGCGGGTTGCGGGACTTGTCGTGGTTGTCGAACGGGATGATCCAGAACCAGCCGCGCTCGATGAGGTGGTGCATGGTGCCGGTGTGCCAGTCGGCCGGCGGGCGCAGCTTCTTGGGGTGGCCGCTGACGTCGTCGAACCGTTTGACGCCGACATAGTGGGTGAACATCGAACGCGAGTGGTGCTTGAAGCGGGCCGGCTGGTCGCGCAGGTCGAACTTGTCGGCGAGCGGCGAGCGGAAACCGGAGGCGTCCACCAGGTACTTCGCCCGGTACTGCTCAGGCCCGGCGCCGGGGGCGGCGCTCTTGCCGGTGACGGTCACGCCGTCGTCGTCGAAGTCGACTTCGGTGGCGCGCCAGTTCTGCCGCGGCGTGCAGCCGTAGGTGAGCGCCACGTGGAACATGAAGGCGTCGCTGTCCTGGCGGAACAGGTGGCTGTTCTGGTGGAAGATCTTCGGCAGTGCCAGCTGGGTGGCCTGCCGCGGGTCGGGTTCCTTGCCGGTCTCGTGCTTCAGGAATCCGAAGTGCGCCTTGGTGCCGAAGGTGGGTCCGATGTCCCGGGTGGATGCCTGGACGCTGGCCAGGCTTTTGAGTTCGGGAATGCCGTGCCGCTCGGAGAGGATGTGGATCCACTCCACGAGCTGCGGTGTCATGGACTCGCCGATGGCGAAGCGCGGATGGGCGGCCGCGTCGACCAGCAGGACCTTCGCACCGTGCTTGGCCAGGATCGTGCCGGTGACGGAACCGGCCAGACCAGAGCCCAGGATGATGACGTCGAAGGTCATCTCCTCGGGTATGCACGCCTGTTCCGGTGTGCCTTCGGTCATCTTCGCGACCATGAACTGTCTCCTTCGTCGAGGGGCGGTGCACAGCAGGAATGCCGGTTCGGCCACGGCCGGGAAAACCGCATGAAAAAAGGCCCCTCATTCACCCTTCGGAAGGGGGTCGGAATTGCTCCGACGAGGGTCCGAAGGGCCGAAATGAAGAGCCTGGAAAAAGGCGTGGTGCGGCCGCTGAATTAAGCGTGACAGGCTTTGGCCATGGGGTCAACCCCTGGCGGAAACCGATGGGTTGGTGTTCTCGGTGAATGCCGCTCCGGAATGTGTCGGGGCGAGGAGTTTCAACAGGATGGCCCGCAGTTCCTCTTCCCCTTCGGGGCCCAGCATCCGCGCCACGTCCGCCGCCAGTTCGGCGACGGCCCGGGCGACGACGCCGAGTTTCTCCCGGCCGAGGCCGGTCACCTCCAGGGCGTAGCGGCGCCGGTCGTGCGGGTCGCGGCCGCGGCGTACCAGGTGCAGTCTGACCAGTTCGTCCACGAGTTGGGAGGCGGCCGGTCCGGTGATGGCCAGCAGCTCCGCGAGCCGCTGCTGGGAGCAGGGGCCGAACGCCTGCAGTGCCGACAGCGGGCCGTAGTGGCGCACCCGCAGGCCGGTGCCGGCCAGCTTGTCGTCGCCGTGCCGGCGCAGCCGGTGATGGGCCTGGGCCACCAGGTACTCGGTGCCCTGCACCAGGGGCTGGGCGGGCTCGGGCAGGAGTCGGGCCAGCAGCTCGTCGAGGCGGGCCGTCTCCTTCGGGGTCAGTACGGCGGTCAGCCGCGCGTCGCGTTCGGCCACCGCGCGGCGCCGGGCGTGAAGGGTCCGGCGTCCTGTGTCCGTCAGGGACAGGACGTACTGGCGGCGGTTGTCGGGGTTGCGGGTGCGCCGGACCTCGCCGCGGGCCTCCAGCCGGTCGATGACCGAGACCATGATGGTGCGGTTGATGCCGAGCCGCTCGGCCAGGTCCAGCTGGGATGCCCAGTCGTGGCCGGTGAGCGCGTCGAGGACGAGGACGTCGCGGGAGTCCGCGTCGGTGCCGTCCGCGGTCGCGGAGAACTGCGCGTAGACCCGGCGCAGGAGGTAGCCGATGAAGTCGGTGAGCGACTTCGGGAGCACTCCGGGAACTTCAGCGGTCTCCTCGGTCGGGGTCACAAGACCTCGGCCCTCATCGCCTGCACGCTGCAAGACTGCACCTCCTGCCCGAGTATAGGGGCGGTGCGCTCGCCTTGCGGCCCTGCGCACCGCTGCCGGGAAACGGTGGTCGGCACGCACGGTTCTCGCGCGCCAGTTCGATCATGGAGCGGGCGGTCGGCGCCCGGCCGTCCGCGGTAGACCCCGGCCGCCGCCGGGCCCGCCTGCTGCGGCCTCGGCGGTGTGGTGGGTCGGCGGGCGCGTCGTCCCGCCTTCGCGGGCCGTGGCGGGCCGGGAAGGCGGGTTCGCCGGTGCGCGTGGTGTGCGCCGGCTCCGGGGGGCGGGGTGTGCGGGGCGCGGTCGCCTCGTGCGGCGGGTCCGTCGGGCCGCAGGTCCGGCCGTCCCGGGTGGGCACGCCGGCCGTGAGGGGGTGGCGCGGTCCGGTGGGCGGGGTGTGCGGGGCGCGGGGCCGGGCGGGGGCGTGGCCGGCGTCGCGGTACGTCGCGGTCACGCGCGCGGCCGTGGCCGGGCCGGCCTGGGCGGGGGGACGTTTCTTCGCCGGCCGGGGCCCGCTCGTGGGGTCGTGCGCGGGCCGTTGGTCGTGCGGGGGCCGAGACAGGTCCGGCATCTGCGTCTCCTGAGGCCCGGGGGGTGCGTGCTGCGGGGGGACTCCGGCGGCCCCGACGGGGGGATGGTCGGGGCCGCCGGATGGGATCACAGCGGGAGGGGGGTGTGCTCCCCTTCGCGCTGTGGCTGGGGGGCCGTCGCCGGGATGGTGATCAGGGCCGTCACCAGGGCCAGCAGGTACAGGCCGGCGCCGAGGAGGAAGCCGTAGGAGTATCCGGTGGTCAGTGCGTCGGGCAGGTTGCCCGGCAGGTGGTTCTCGGTGACGACGGTCGCGGCCGCGGCCAGGATGGCGAGGCCGATGGCTCCGCCGATCTGCTGGGCGGTGTTGACCAGGCCGGAGGCGGCGCCGGTGGCCTGCGGGGCGACGCCGCGGACGCTGATGATGGTGACGGCCACGAAGACCATGCCCAGTCCGAGGCCGACGACCAGCTGCGCCGGCAGCAGGGTGAGCAGGGGGTTCTGGCCGGGCTCGAGGAGGCTGAACCAGACCATGCCCGCGATGCCGACGACCAGGCCGAGGGCGATCACGGTGCGCTCGGGGAGCTTGGCGAGCAGCTGCGGGCCGATGCCGCCGGCCGCGATGCCCATGCCGAGGGCGAAGGGCAGGTAGGCCAGGCCCGTGACCATCGGCGCGTAGCCCTTGACCACCTGCATGTAGAGGGTGAGGAAGTAGAAGGTGGCGAGCATGCCGGCGCCGACCAGGAACATGATCAGGTTGGCGCCGACGCGGCTCTTGTCGGCCAGTACGCCCCTGGGGATCATCGGCGCCCGGCTGGCCCGCTGGATGATCACGAAGGTGGCGAGCAGTACCAGTGCGACGGCCAGGCCGGTCAGTGTGACGGGGTCGCCGAGCCCTTTTTCACCGGCTCGGGTGATGGCGTAGACGAGCGCGCCGAAGCCGGCGGTGGCGCTGATGGCGCCGGGGACGTCGACCTGTCCGCGCTCGCGCTTGCCCTCGATCAGGACGCCGGTGCCGATCAGGACCGCGAGGGCGATCGGGATGTTCACGAACATCACCCAGCGCCAGCTCAGGTACTCGGTGAGCACGCCGCCGAGCAGCAGGCCCGCGACCGAGCCGAGGCCGCCCATCGCGCCGTAGACGCCGAGTGCCTTGTTGCGGGCCGGGCCGGCCGGGAAGGTGGTGGCCAGCAGCGACAGGGCGGTGGGGGCGGCGATGGCGGCGCCCACGCCCTGGAGCACCCGGGCCGCGATCAGCAGTTCCCCGCTCTGGGCCAGGCCGCCGAGCAGCGAGGCCGCGGTGAACACGATCAGGCCGGTGCGAAAGACCCGGCGGCGGCCGAAGAGGTCGCCGGCGCGGCCGCCGGCCAGCAGCAGGCCGCCGAAGGCCAGCGCGTAGGCGGTGACGATCCAGCCGAGGCTGGACTCGCTCAGGTGCAGTGCGCTTTGCATGCTGGGCAGGGCGACGGCGACGATCGTGTTGTCGAGGACGAGCATCAGCTGCGCGGCGGCGATGACCAGCAGCGCGAGGCCGAGTCTGCCGCCCGGCTGAGGCGGCGCCGCGGCCTGGGGGGCGGCCTGGGTACGGTCTTGCAGCGACATGAGCTCTCTCCGGTGTCTTGGGGCGGGGTGGTACGGGCCGGTCGGGGGCGGGGCCCTCGGGTCAGCGGGCGGATGCCGCCTTGGTGCCCCAGATGTCCAGCGCGTCGTAGGCGGCCCGCCATTCGCTCTCGTAGGCGTTGCGCAGCGGTTCGGGCAGCTTGCGGAGGATCGAGGCGACTTTCACCGCGTCGATGTCGTCGAGCAGCCAGGGCAGGTAGCGGGCGGAGTCGTCGCCGATGCGGGTGCGCTGTTCGGCGCTGAAGGCCGCCCACTGCTCCTGGGTGAGGGTGAGGTCCATCAGCTGCAGCGCGTCCCGCTCCTCGTGGTCGAGGTGGCCGCCGAGCCGGGTGCAGAGGGTGTCGGTCAGCCGGCCCAGGCGCTCGCGTCCGAAGTCGCGGTCGGCGAGAGCCGCGTCGATGTCCGCCAGCAGCGGGTCGATGACCGCGTGCTCGGCCTCCATGGCCTCCAGCAGGGCCAGTTCGTCGGGGCGGCCGGCCAGGGCCTGCTCCATCACCGGCCACACGGTGTCGTCCTCGGATGTGTGGTGGACGGTCAGGAACTTCTTGAACAGCTCCCAGCCCACTGCGGTGCTCAGCACGTGCCGGGGGTCGTCGTCGGCGCGCGCGGTGATCCGCGCGATCCGCTCCAGCTCCCGCCGCAGGGCGTCGTGGATCGCGAACATCATCGTCATGTCGAGGTTCTTGAAGTCCTGGCTCATCGCTGTCTCCCTCACTGCCTCACCGCTCCGTGTCACCCACGCTATCGTCAACCCGCTTATCTATCAAGCATCCAACTAGCAGCATTCCAATCATCAGTGGCTGAAGTTTTGGGCCGGGGAGGCGCCGGGGCCCGAGCCGGGGAGAAAGGGGTGCAGGTCAGCCGGGGAGAAAGGGGTGCAGGTCAGCCGGGGAGAAAGGGGTGCAGGTCAGCCGGGGCGGGCGGGCTGCAGGGCGGGTTCCTTCGCGAGGTCCTCACGGTCTCCTTCGGGCGAGCCGTCCGCGGCGGGGTCGTCGGCCCTGCGGCGGATGAGCGTGAGGGCGGGAGAGGTCATGGCCGTGGTCACCAGGGCCATGAGCACGAGGACGGTGAACAGCTCCGGGCCGATGACCCCGAGTCCGAGGCCGATGTTCAGCACGACCAGCTCGGTCAGCCCCCGGCAGTTCATCAGCGCGCCGAGCGACATCGCGTCCCGCCAGTCGCACCCCGTCAGCCGGGCCGCGAGCGAACCGCCGCCCCACTTGCCGAGCACCGCCACCGCGAGCACGGCACCCGCCCACAGCCATTGCGTGGCGCTGCCGCCGAGCAGTGACACGTCGGTCCTCAGTCCCGTGCTGACGAAGAACAGCGGCAGCAGCACCGGCACGGCGAACGCGCTCAGCCGGGCCGCGGTGGCCTTGATCGCCCGGCTGCCGCGCGGGCTGACCACGCCGAACAGGAAGGTGCCGAACAGTGCGTGCACCCCGATCCGGTCCGTGGCCCACCCGGCCAGGCACAGCCCGCTGAACAGCACGACCACCACGAGGCCGTCGGCGTTGCGCCGTTCGGCGCGGGCGGCCCACCGGGCCAGCAGCGGCCTAACGAGCAGGAACATGGCCAGCGTGAAGCCCACGGCCCACAGCGCCGTCGCGACGGCCTCGAGGGGCGAGTTGCTCTTCGTCACCGCCACCACGGCCGCCAGCAGGCACCACGCGCTCACGTCGTCCACGGCCGCGCTCGCCATGGCCAGCGCCCCCACCCTGGTCCGGTACAGGCCGCGGTCGGCGAGGATGCGGGCCATCACGGGGAAGGCCGTGATGCTCATCGAGACCGCGAGGAAGAGAACGAACGACAGCCTGCGGGTGCCCGGCGGGGCGAACTCGTCGTACATCCACAGCGCCAGCAGGGCACCCAGCAGCAGCGGTACGGCGATGCCGGCCTGGGAGACGGCCACGGCGGTCCTGCTGTGCCCGCGCAGGGAACCGAGGTCGAGTTCCAGACCGATCAGGAACATGAACACGAGCAGCCCGATGGTGCCGAGCACGTCGATGTAGGGCAGAGCGGCCTGCGGGAAGAGCTGGGCCTGCGCCCCGGGCCACAGCAAACCCAGCAGCGAGGGGCCCAGCAGAATACCGACGAGGATCTCGCCGACCACCGGGGGCTGGCCGAGCCGCTTGAGGAGCTGGGCGCCGGCTCTGCAGGCGAGGATCACCACCGGGACGGCGATCAGGAGGTCGGACAGGGGGTTGGGGGCAGCGGCCATGGCGTTCTCCTGAGACGGCAAGGGCGGGCGAGGCACGCGGATGCCACAGGTGCGGCACGGCGGGTGAGGGGAAGGGCTCAGGAGCCGTAGGGGCGGGCGGCCTTCGCCTCGCGCAGCGCGCCGGCCCACCACAGCAGCTGGTCGAGCATGAGCTTGGCGGCTGCCTCTGCGCCCTCGGCATCGGCGGGGAAACAGCCCTCGCCGTCGTAGTGGTCGAGCACCCGGGGGAAGACGACGGTGTCCTTCATGCCCACGCAGTGGAACTCGGCGAAGATCTGCCGCAGGTGCTCGATCGCCCGCACCCCGCCGGCCGCGCCGAGCCCGTAGCCGACGAAACCGACCGGCTTGGCCTGCCACTCGGACTGGAAACTGTCGATGAGGGTCTTCAACGGGCCCGGCACACTGCGGTTGTACTCGGGCACGACGACCACGTACGCCTCGGCCCCGGCCAGCCGCGGACGCAGCGCCACCGTCCTTCGGTCGTCGGCGTCGAGGCTGGCGGGCAGCAGGTGCTCGGCCACGTCCACGACATCCAGCACGAGGTCGTCGCGGCGCGCGGCCACCCGGGCGAACCAGCCGGCGACGTCCGGCGCGAGCCGCCCGTCCCGGGCGGAGCCGACCAGCAGCCCGACCCTGACCGGCCGAACCGGCCCACCCCGCCCGCCCGGCCCGCCCGGCCCGCCCGGCCCGCTCATCGCCGGGCCCCCGGTACCGGCGAGGCCACCGGCGTGAGCGCGAGGAACTCGGTGGCATCGACCCGGGACAGGATCCGGCGGGTCAGAGCGGGCATCCGCGTCGTTCCCTCGTCGGTGAAGACGACGGGATCGGCGACCCGGATACGGCGCCCGCGAGTGGTGATCTCGCAACCGCCCGCCGCCAGCACGTTCTTGACCCAGTCGGAGCCGGGCCCGTAGGGCAGCGTGATGACGATGTCCGCACCACGGCGGAACAGTTTCACCGGCGTGGCGAACTCACGCCCCGACTTGCGCCCGCGGTGATGGACCTTCCCGAACCCGGGCAGCCTGCTGAACAGCGGCCCCACAAGACGGTTGGCGAACCGCCGGTTGAAGCGGGCCACTTTTCTGTCGATCGGCACGTCGTCCCTCCCTTGCATCGATCTCTTGACTCACGTCGGCCTCTGGCCACGCCGGCCTCTGGCCACGCCGGCCTGATGCCGCGCCGGCCTGTGACCGCACTTCCTGCCGCGCCGGCCTGCTGTCACGCCGGCCTGTGACCGCACTTCCTGCCGCGCCGACCTCTGGCCGCGCCGGCCTGTTGCCGCGTCGGCCTGCTGCCGCGCCGGTCTGGTGCGCGTCGGCCTGTTGCGTGTCGGTCTGTGGCTGGGCGCATTGCCGCGCCGGTTCCGGCCGGCCCCCGGGCCCGGCCGCGGAGGGCCGGGCGGGGGCCGGGGGCGGAGGCGCCGGCGGCGGCGGGTGGTGGTCAGGCGGCGGGCTTGCCCGTGCCGGGGGCTCCCGCCGGGGTCAGCGGGCCGGCCGGCCGGCCGCCGGACTTCAGGAAGCGCTCCAGGGTGAAGTTGTCGACGATGCCCCACCGCTCGGCGATCCTGTCGCCCTCGAAGCGGAACCAGATGATCGCCTGGTGCTGCACCTGCAGACCGGTCGGCGGGATGCCGATGAACGGACCGGTGTGCTTGCCGTGCATCACCCAGCGGATGGCGGCCTTGTCGCCCATCGAGATGAAGTCGAGGATCTCGTAGCGGATGTCGCTGAACGCGGACTGCTGGATCTTGATCGTGTGCTTGAACGCCTCAGGACCCCGCATGGAGTCGTCGTGGCTGCCGTGGTTGCGGAAGTCCGCGGTCAGGTAGCGGTCGGCGGCCGAGAGGTCACCGAGGTCCAGGCCCTCGTGGAAGACCTTCTCGACGAGGTCCTTCTGCTGCTCGGCGGTGAGCGTGGTGGCCATGCGTCCGTTCTCCTCTGCTGGGGGTTCCTGTACGGGGGACGGGGCGGCGTTCCCGCGGGTGTCGAGCGTCTGCGCGTCGACCTGGGTGACTCCCCCGGGCACCGCTCCGGTCGTCCACACGATGCGCAGTCGGAGCCGGTCGAAACGCCAGCCGTCCGGTGTGCGCCGCGCGGTGGCGGTGAAGCGGCCGCCGAGTTGGAAGTACTCGGAGGCGTCGGGGGGCAGGGGCGAGCCGTAGTGCACGTGGGAGGCGATCAGGCTCCAGCCGACCGTGGCCCGGTCGCCGTCGAGGCCGACGGAAGGGTCGGAGCCGTGGTGGTGCGTCCGGCCCCAGCGCGCCATGATCTCGGCGGTGAAACCGGTGACACCGGCGATGCCTTGGTGGCTGCCCACCGGAAAGGTCATCTCGATGTCCTCGGTGAACAGGGACCTGGCCCAGCTCTCGTCGAAGACGCCCTCGTCGAGGCTGGCCAGGTAGCGGTCGACGAGCCGCTTGAGTGACGCGAGGTCGGCCAGGCGGGCGACCTCGGCGGCCAGAGCCGACGGATCCGCGGCCTGTTCCCGGGTCATGACAGCCGGTGCGCTTCGGTCCGGGCGTCCGTCGCGTAGATCACGACGTCGTCGGGACCATGGACGACGGCCTTGCCCTCACCGGTGAAGCCCTCGCCCTCGCGGCGCGCGGTGATGTCGATCTGTATGTAGGCGGCGTGGTGGCCGTTCGGGCTGATCTGCGTGACGTCGACGTTGAAGTCCTCCCGCAGGGAGAACTCCAAAGCGTTGTCAGCGGTGACGGTCCACGAGCCGTAGCCGGTGCTCTTGCGCGTCGTGACCGAGAGCGAACCGTCCGGCTCGAAGGTGACCGTGTAGTCGTCCACCTCACCGTCGTGGCTGACCGTACCCGTCCATCGACCGACAGGCGTCCAGGTAGAAACAGACATCGACCACACTTCCTCAACTTGGGGCGGAGAAAACAGAAAGTCCGCACCCCGGTCGACGTGCGACCGCGGGATACGGACGGGAGGGAGTCCGGCGGGCTTCACAAGCCCGCCCGGATCCGCCGCTGAGGGACCACCGGCCGAAAAGGCGGGTGCGTCAGGGCATGACGGCGGTGCGAAAAGTGTGACACCTGCGCCGGGCTTGCGTCAACTCCCGCCGGACACAGGGCAGTTGACGCAGCACAGCCCCCGCGGCCCGGGGGCCGCGGGGGCTGTGCCGGGGTGGATCCCCGCACGGATCCGCGCTCTTGTGCGGCGGCTCCGGGATGCCGCACTCCCCATCGCCGGGAGCCGTCAGTCGGGTTCGCCCCCGCGGGCCAGTGCGAACAGTTCGTCGAGGTCGTACTCGGCCCGCTGCGGACCGCCGTGACGCGTGATCTTGCCGCGGCTCGCCCACTTGCGGATGGTGGCCGGGGAGACCCCCATCGCCAGGGCGGCCAGCTCGGTCGGCACCGTCCGCCGCTTCGCCGACCCCTTCGGCCCGGTCATCTCGCCCTGCCTTCCCTCGCTACGACCCCCGACCGGTCGCGACCACCACGCCGCGCGAGCGGGACGGGGATGAACCTTCTCCTGCGCGGCGCGCCCCCTTCCCTCGCCGCGCACCGCGGCCCACGGCCGAAGAGCCGGCCCGAGCCCGGCACCGACCGGAATCCGGCACCACTCCCCCGGACCCGTACCGGACCAGGATCCGGCA
This sequence comes from Streptomyces sp. NPDC048389, assembly GCF_040706335.1. Taxonomy (NCBI): domain Bacteria; kingdom Bacillati; phylum Actinomycetota; class Actinomycetes; order Kitasatosporales; family Streptomycetaceae; genus Streptomyces; species Streptomyces sp. NPDC048389. Next base: position 11,796 of record NZ_JBEZKP010000080.1, read on the forward strand.
CCACTCCCCCGGACCCGTACCGGACCAGGATCCGGCGATGCCCGTCCGGGCCGGCGCTAGACGGCCTCCCGCATGCGGCCCGCCACCAGCAGCCACTGACGGGGCGGCAGGGCGTGCCCGGCGGGACAGGACACATGGCCGGGTGCCTGGTCGGCGCCCGCCGACATCACGCCGTACATCGTCTCGGCACACCCCGGCCGCGGGCACGGACCCAGCGGGAACCTGCGTACCCGGCCCGGCCCGAACAGCCGGCCCAGGGCGGCGAGCAGTTCGGTGAGCTCCTCGTCGAAGTCCACGCCCGCAGGGTGCCCGGCAAGCCACGGCAGCTGCCGGCGCAGGAACAGCACCAGGGCGCCCAGGCCGTGTTCGGCCGCCCGGGGCCCGGTGCCGCCCCGTTCGTCCACGACGAGCCGTGCCCACAACGCCAGCACCCCGGCCACCCGGGCCCGCAGCGCCACGGCCCGCTCGTCGAGCACGATGCCCACAGCACTGCGGCTGCCGCTCACCCGCTCACGCATCACCGGCGCAGCGGGCGCCAGTGCCTCCTCGCTCTCCTTGTACAGGTCGAGCAGGGTGCGCAGTTCGCGGCCCATCCGGTCCACGCACGTGGCACAGATGCGCCCGCAGCGCCGCGCGCAGTCCCTGCTCCGGTGAGTTTCGGTCAGACGCTGAAGCCGATCCATTCCAATCCCCCCAATACCTGATGTTCCCGGCAATTACGTCCAGTCTTCCGGGGGGTGGGAGCCGCTTCAACGTGCCCCGGTTCAGGGTTCCCACAAGCATCCCCAACTTTGTCAGCGCCCCGTCAGAGCCGTGTCAACTGCCCGGGGCCGGGCGCCCGGGCGGGCCGGTCCCGGGCGGCGGGTGCACGGATCGAGACCCGCCACCCCCCGGTTTACAGACAGGTCTGTCTAATTGCAAGTCGGTTCGAATCAGTGGGAGGCGCGAACATTTCACGCCAACTCGCCCCGAAGTCAAGGTCAGTTCGGTTGTGTGAAGATCGAGAGAGGGAAGACTCTTGGGGGTTCCTTCAAGAAACAGGCATGGTTGTATAGTTTTTACTTCATCGATGCCTCCACCCGTGGGCGGGCGCGCAGGGGCGGGATCGGAAAGAGAGGGCAGGTGCGACCTGATGCAGGCACGATCTGAGCAGACGCGTCAGGCCCTCGTTCATGCCACCGCCGAGCTGATCGCGGACGGCCGGCTCTCCGACGCGGGACTGGTCAACATCTGCCGCCGGGCCGGAGTCAGCCGCGGGGCGCTGTACCACCACTTCTCCTCCACCGCGGCGCTGACGGCCGCCGTATACGAACAGGCCCGCCTGCGGGTCGAGGCACTGGCCGACGAGGCGTTCAGGGGCCCGGCCCAGTACGCGCCGGAGCGCTTCCTGCTCGGACTCGGCCGGGCCATGCGCACCGAGAAGGTCGTACGGGCGGGCATGCAACTCGCCGCGGACGGCTCGGCCGGGCCGCCGCGCCTGCGCGACGACCTGCTGGCAGTCGTCCACGAACGGGTGGCCCGGACACAGAAACAGGACGCCACCCGGGCGGAGGACCTGGCCGACCTGGCCGTGGTCGTGGCCGCCGGCATCGAGTCACTGGGACACACGGACCCCGGCTGGTGGGGCGCCGAGACCTCCCGCCGACTGTGGGAACTGCTGGGCCCCCTGTTCGACCAGGACCTCCACCACCCGGACACCGCCCACCAGGGCCCCTTCGCCCACCAAGGCGCCCTCGACCGGCACCCCCGCACCAGGCCGACGACCACCGCAGGTGACAACAACCGGCACGCCCCACAGCAGTGACATGCCAACACCGGCCGGACACACCACCCACACCAGCACAGCAAGCCGCCCCCACCCCGCACAGCAACCGGCAGAGCGGCCGGACACCCAGAGCCGGACACCCGAACCGGCCCCCTCCCAAACAACCGCAACCAGTGCAGGACGCAGACAGACCCCACACCCGGCACCCCGACCGCCCCGGACACTCCCCCGCCGCCCCGGGCGCTCCTCCGACCGGCCCGGCGGACTCCCCACACGGCCCCCGTGGGCCCGCGTCACCCCGGACGCGTTCCCCCGCCCGGACGCTCCCCCGGCCGACCCCGGGCACGCTTCCCCCGCCGCCCCCGACGCTTCTCCAGCCGGCCCGGCGGACTCCCCACACGGTCCCCGTGGGCGCGCGTCACCCCGGGCACGCTTCCCCCGCCGCCCCGGACACTCCCCCGAGCGGCCACGGGGCTTCCCCGGCCGTGGTCCGGTGGTCAGGCGGCGCGGCGGGCCGGCCGCGCCCCGCGGGCGCCGGTCAGTGCGGCGCGGCGCACCGGCCGCGGGCGGCGGGGTGGCGGGCGGCGGGGTGGCGTTTCGGCGCCCGTGGTGGCTGGCGGGCCGTCAGTCGTCCGGGAGTGTGGTGCGCAGGTGGCCGATCAGGCCCGGTGTCGCGATGCCCGGGAGGAGCAACTTCCAGAAGATGCCGATCCGTTCGAGCAGGTCCGCGCGGCCGCTGTACGCCTGGGACATGGTCTGCAGGCCGGTGAAGGAGCCCACGATGGTCGAGGCGGCCTCCTGCACGTCCACCCCCGGCAGGACCTCCTGGTGCCTGTCGGCCTCCTGCAGCAGCGCGAGAATGGCCTCGAAGGACTGGTCGTAGGTCGTGCGCGGCGGGCAGTCGAAGGACGACTGCTCGATCGTCAGACGCACACTCGCGCGCAGCAGCGGGTCGGACTGCAGGCGCCGGGCGAACTCGAGCGTCAGGTCGATCACCGACTGCAGCCTCACCGGCCGTTCCGGCGGCCGCAGCGCCTCGCCGTGCGCCTCCACCAGGGCCAGCGCGATGGCCTGCTTCGAGGGGAAGTGGTGGTAGAGCGAGCCGCGGGTGAGCCCGGTACGCGCCAGGATCTCGTTGGTGCTGGCCGCATCGTAGCCGCGCTCGTCGAAAACCCGGGCGGCGGCCTCCAGGATCGACCGCCGTGACCGCTTGCCGCGTTCTTGCTGTGCCATACCCGTCCCTGCGCTCGCCCACCAATTCAACAGACTTGTCTGTATCGTAACGTGGGCGGCGGCGTCTTCAGGACGTACGCGGCGCGGCAACGGGACCACCGGGCGGCCCAGGGCCTGCGGGAAGCGGCAAAGGACGGCCAGCGCCCTTCCCCGGGACCGGGCGGGACCCGGGCAGCGGGATCCGCAGCCGCGTATCCCCCAGGCCAACAAGCAAGACATGGCGCGGCCACGGCGGCCCACGACCACGCAGCCGGTACGGCACCAGGGCACGCGGGCCCGGCAGAATCCGAACGACAGCCCCTGGCATCTCGGGTCGAAGACCCTTCCGCCGGAGCGCAAGCTCCGCGACGGGCCGTCGGCCCTTCGCCGGCCCCGGGGCCACCTGCGGTGGCCGGACCCCGCAGAGGAAAGCCGGCGGCACAGAGAAACTACCGAAAGATCTTCGACTCGGGCCCCTGGGGACGTCCGAGCCGGAAGCCGACGCCCCGGACGGTGACGATCCACTCCCTGGAACCGAGCTTGCTGCGCAGCGTTCCGACGTGGGTGTCGACCGTGCGGCCGCGGGGCGACCACGCGTCGTCCCACACCTGGGCCATGATCTGGCGCCTGGGGACCACGGCGCCGGGCTGCGAGGCCAGCAGATGGAGCAGGTCGAACTCCTTGCGCGTCAGTTCCAGCGGCCGCCCGTCCAAAAACGCCGCCCGGGCCTCCGGGTCCAGGCGCAGCGGCCCGTGGACGATGACACCCCGGGCGGCCGGGCGCGCCGCCTGCGGGCGCACACGCCGCATCACCGCCTCCATCCGGGCCAGCAGCTCGCGGAAGCCGTACGGCTTGACGAGGTAGTCGTCCGAGCCGGCCTGGAGACCGAGCACGCAGTCGAGCTCCGAACCGCGCGCGGTCAGGGCGATGATCGGCGTGTCACTGACCGCCCGGACCGCCCGGCAGACCTCCAGACCGTCGAGATCGGGCAGGTCCAGGTCGAGCAGGATCAGGTCCGCCTCGCCGTGAGCACGCAGCGCCTGCGCGCCGGTCGACACCCCGTGAGCGGCGAACCCCTGCCGGACCAGCGCCTCCAGGAGCGCGTCCGCGGCCCGCCGGTCGCTCTCGACCACCAGGACGTCAAGGGCCCCCCGGACGGCCGCACCCCGCCCGGGAACCGGGTGCCCGGCCGCGACGAGCGGACCGCGCGGGCGGTGGCGCTGCGCAGACGGTGCTGGGAGATCCGCGTACTGCCGGTTCATCATTCCCCCTGAGGCAACAACCGCTCCGTCATCACGGACTGCGGGGTACGGCAAGCACCCACAATACCAAACAGACTTGTCTGATTGTCAACGCGTCACAAGCCGTGGAACACCACCCCGCACCCGCACCCCGGCACCCCCCGGCGGCAGCAACATAAGGGATTCATCGCCCCTGGAGGACCCATTCCGCCAAGGACGGAGGACGGAGGAACAACCGGCCGGCACCCGGACCGGTACATGAGCCATGAAACGAGCATCGACTCCTGGACCGACCTGTCTGTATCTTGTCGCCCAGAACGTCGGCCACTGGGGGGTGGACAGCCGACGTACGGCCTGTCGCCCCCTGCCCGGAAACAGACAGGAGCTCTCGACATGCCCTACCTGACCTCCGCCGACCCCGCCCCCAAGACAGCACCAAGACGCCTGACCACCACGGTCCCACGCGAATACGTCCACCGCACAGCAGTCTCCGAAGTCCTCCTGACCGCCTGGCACCCCCACAACCCCCCCGGCACCAACAGGACCAACAGGACCGACAGGACCGACAGGACCGACAGGACCGACAGGACCGACAGGAGCGACAGCTTCATCGTCGACGCCCAATGGCCCCGCAACCACACCCTGTTCGCCCCCCACCACGGCCAACAGAACCCCATGCTGCTCATCGAATCCGTCCGCCAGACCGGATCCCTCCTCGCCCACGCCGCCTACCACGTCCCCTTCGGCTTCCAGTTCCTGATGTCCCACATGACCATCACCACCGACCCCGAACTCCTCACCGCCGACCCCACCCCCACCGACATCCACCTGCACACCCACTGCCACACCCACCACCGCAACGGCATCCTCCGCGAAATGCGCTACGACATCACCACCACCCGCGACAACGGCTCCCACGCCACCGCCTCAGCCGCCTTCCGCTGCATGAGCCCCACCGTCTACCAACGCCTACGCGGCAACCCCACCACCACCCACACCCCACCCCCACCCCCACCCCTCGACCCCACCCTCGTCGGCCACACCAACCCCCGACACGTCCTCCTCACCCACCCCACCCCCACCACCCCCCACACCTGGCAACTCCGCATCGACACCACCCACCCCACCTACTTCGACCACCCCGTCGACCACATCCCCGGCATGGTCCTCCTCGAAGCCGCCCGACAAGCCGCCCACGCCACCACCCAACAACCCACCGCCCACCTCCACCACCTCACCAGCACCTTCACCCGCTACGCCGAACTCCACACACCCTGCTGGATCACCGCAACACCCCAACCCCACACCCCCCCAAACCACCACCACATACACATACAAGGCACCCAACAACACCAAACCATCTTCACCGCCGACCTCCACCTCCACCCCCACACCCCATGACCCCCACCACCACAACCGTCCGCCCAGAAGACCCACAGGCCGTACGGGCGCCGGAAGTACGAGGGAGGCCCACTCCCACAACCTTGCGCATGGAGACGTCGGATGCCATGCGCATGCCCACACCGAGGAGACAAGGGTGCTCGCAAGAGGCATGCGGTTGCCCGCCGGCAAACCCCACACCCAACACACTGAAACCGCGCGCCCACCGGCACGCTCGCCGCACACTTGTGCGTATGGCTGAGCTTCTCGCTACATCCGCTGACGGCGCGCCCATCACCGCTCTCGACGACGGCGAAGGGCCCACACTGCTCCTCGTTCACGGCGGCGGTGAGAGCGCCATGTCCTGGGGCGGCGTCCTGCCGCCGTTGATCGACGATTTCAGGGTGGTCAGGGTCGCCCGTCGCATCTACGTTCCCGGGGCGAGTGTTCCGCCGGCGTACTCCATGACGGTCGAGGCGGAAGACGTTCTCGCGATCGCCGGACTCCTCGACCGGCCCATGCTCCTCGTCGGACACTCCTCGGGGGCGGTCGCCGCGTTGGAAGCCGCTTTGCAAGCGCCCGGTGTGCCGGCGGGCTTGTTCCTCTACGAACCACCGTTGCCCACGCGGTCGTTGGTGGGAGGGGAGGCGGCCCGCCGCGCCCGCGAGGCCCTCGCCGCAGGAGATCCTCGCGAGGCGATGCGGATCCATCTGCGCGACATCGCCCACGAACCCGTGGAGCTGGTCGAGAAGCTGATCGCGGGTCCGGGGGCGCAGACTTCGTTCACTTCGAAGGTGACGGCAGGGCTCGCCGACATCGACGCGCTCGACGCGCTCGGGATCGGCGTCGACCGCTTCAGGTGGCTCGACGTGCCGACCACCCTGGTGGAGGGTGACAGAAGCCCGGCTCACCTGCGGGAGCGACTGGCCGACCTCGCGGTCACCCTGCCGAACGCGGCACGGGTCACCATTCCCGGGGAAGGACACGCCGCTCACCGTACGGCCCCCGAGACACTGGCGGACATGATCCGGGAGGCGGCCGAGCGCATCTTCTGCTGACGGCTCGCCACGCAGTACAACCGCTTCCGGCGAAGGCAACGCGGTGACGCGCCGACGCCGAATCAGCCCTGTCCGGGAGGCGGGACGGCAGCCGAGGGGGCCCTTGGGTTGCGTACGGTACAGGTCACCGGCCGCCGGCGCGCAGCATCAGGTGGGCGTCATGACGCCGAGGCGCGGGCGTACCGGGCGTACGCCCGCCCTTGCGTGCGTCAGCCCAGCTCCTGCAGGAAGGCGAACACCGCGGCCGCCAGCTCCGCGGGGGCGTCCTCCTGCACCAGGTGCCCGGCGCCCGCGATGACCCGGAGACCGGCACCGGGAATCTGCGCTGCCAGCTTCTGGCCCTGATGCAGCGGGATCCACGTGTCCTCGGCGCCCCAGCACACCATGACGGGCAGCTCCAGTGTCCCGTACAGTTTCTCGATCTCGTCGGTGTAGCACTGGTCGGCCTGGGCGATCTGGCGGTAGAAGGCGGACTGGCCGGCCTCGCCGAGCCAGGGTTCCACGAGGCGTTCGACGACCGCGTCACCGAGGCCGATGCCGCTGGCCGAGCGAACGTACTCCCGCACCAGGGCGGCGTGCATGGCAGGCGGGAGCTGGTTGAACACCTCGGTGTTGTCGCCGACCAGGCGGAAGAACGGCGAGCCCCACGGCGCGACCGCGACCGGGTCCACCAGGGCGAGACGCCGGTATCGGGCCCCGTGCAGCAGGTGGGCCCGCAGGGCGACGGCACCACCGAAGTCGTGGGCGACCACGGTCGGTTCGGCCAGATCCCAGTGGTCGAGCAGATCGGTGAACAGCTTGCCCTGCGCGGCGAGCGAGACATCCTGTCCCTCGAACTTCTCCGAGGCACCGTATCCGGGCATGTCCCAGACGTACACCTGGTAGTGCGGGGCAAGTGAGCGGGCGACACCGCGCCAGACGTAGGAGGAGAAGGGGGTGCCGTGCAGCAGCACGACCGACTCCTTCCCCTCTCCCAGACGGTCCCAGCGGACCTCTCCGGAACTGCTGCGGTAGGTCTCGCCCAGCTGCCAGTTGTTCAAGGGGGCTCCCTGTCCCATGCGCGTACGTGGAACGTCCAGCCTATGACCATCCGTCCTCCGCGCCGGGCGCGGAGACCATCCCGGCGCTCAGCGTCGTGCCGTCTGCCGGCTCGATGAGCAGGAACGAGCCGGTGCGCCGACAGTCCGTGTACGGATCGGCCGCGAGGGGCTCGGCGGTGCGCACCTTGACGCGGCCGATGTCGTTGGCGACGAGCCGGCCGGGGGCCGGGTGCTGGGAGAGGTCGTCGAGGGTGAGCCGCGAGGGGATCTCCTTGACGATCGCCTTCACGGTGCGGGTGGTGTGCTTGAGCAGTACCCGCTGGCCGACCGTGAGCGGCTGGTCCGCGACGTGGCAGACGGTCGCCACGATGTCCCGGTGGGCCGTGGGGGCATCGGCCGTGCGGGCGATCAGGTCACCGCCGGGAGATGTCCAGGTCGTCGGCGAGCCGCACGGTCACCGACTGCGGCGTGCTGGCCTCCTGGACGGAATCGCCCAGCGCGTCGATGGCTTCGATGGTGCTGGTGCGGCCCGACGGCAGCACGGTGACCTCGTCGCCGACGCGGAAGGTTCCGGCGGCGATCTGTCCGGTGTAGCCCCGGTAGTCGGGGTGCTCGGCGGTCTGCGGGCGGATCACGTACTGCACCGGGAAGCGGGCACGGCGGAAGGCCGGGGCATGGGTGACCGGAACGGTCTCCAGGTGTTCGAGGACGGTGGGGCCCGCGTACCAGTCCATGTTCGCCGAGACCTCCACGACGTTGTCGCCGGCGAGCGCCGAGATCGGGATCGCGGTGATCTCCGGGACGCCGAGCGAGGCGGCGTACGCGGTGAACTCCTCGGCGAT
>NZ_JBEZKP010000081.1:0-20329 GCF_040706335.1 Streptomyces sp. NPDC048389
CCGGCCGCCCAGGAGGTCGACTCGCTGCTGAAGTCCAACGAGACGCACCTGCCGGTACTGCTCTCCAACCTGATCAGCGGCGGCCAGGTCACCGTAGCCCGGCCGGCTCGGCCTCCCGGTGGCGAGGCAGGCCCCTTTCGGGCGAATCAGCCGCACGACAGACGGCCACGGAGGGCGCGGTTCTCCCGTTTTGCATAGTTTGATCAGGATCGTGCCGCGATTCCATGGCTGCGCCATGAGCCCCTTGACCGGTAGGCTTTCCGTGTGATCTTCAAGCGCATCGGTAACGGGCGGCCGTATCCCGACCACGGCCGGGAAAGCACCCGGCAGTGGGCGGATGTCGCGCCGCGCCCGGTCCGCCTCGATCAGCTCGTGACCACCAAGGGCCAGCTTGATCTCGAGACGCTCCTCGCGGAGGACTCGACGTTCTACGGTGACCTCTTCGCCCACGTCGTGAAGTGGCAGGGCGATCTCTATCTGGAGGACGGTCTGCACCGAGCTGTGCGCGCGGCCCTCCAGCAGCGGCAGGTACTGCACGCCCGCGTGCTCGAGCTGGGCTGAGCAGCCGACCCCCGGCCCCCGGATGTGCCCACCGACCCGCGGTCCGCGGAAGTTCCCGCCGGACGCGGTGATCGGCTGCTCCGGGCGGCTCCGCGCAGACGGCGGCTGATCCTTTCGGGGGCGTTTCGGCACCGTACGGGCGCAACCAGCTGATCGTTTAGTAGGCATAGCCACCTGACGGCACTACGCTGCGCCCATGAGCATGCTGACTCCCCCCGGCATGGGCGGAAAGTACCGCATCACGGGCGACAAGTACCCACGAATGCGACGCCCCCGGAACCGCCGCAGGATCGTATTTGCGGTGGTCGCCGCCGTGGCCGCGCTGGGCCTTGCCGGCTGGGGGACGCTGCAGCTCATCGACGCGTTCACCGGGGACGGCAAGAAGGTCATCGCGAAGACGCGCGGCGCCGCCTGCAAGCCCGGCCCGTCCCCCTCCGCCGCACCCCTGCCGCCGCTGCCCCGCCAGATCACGGTGAACGTCTACAACGCGACCCCGCGCTCCGGCCTGGCCAAGTCGACGGCCGACGAGCTGAAGAAACGTGGCTTCAAGATCGGCAAGATCGCCAACGCACCGGCCGCGTACGACAAGAAGGTCCCCGGCACGGCGATCTTCCTCGGCGCGGCGACCGCACAGGAAGGTGCCTTCCGGGTCCTGGGGACCCAGGTGCAGGGGTTCCAGGCGAAGACCGACACCCGCGAGACGGCGGACATCGACCTGATCATCGGCACGGCCTTCAAGTCCCTCGACCCGAAGGCGAGCGCGGACGTGGCCCTCACGGCCCTGACCAAGCCCAAGCCGGTCCCCACCGGAAAGTGCTGAAAGCCGGAAGCCGAAAGCACCGTAGGCCACCGGGAGGGCCGGGAACACTCCCCGGCCCTCCCGGTCGATCACGGCACGGACCGCCGTGTGGACGTACCGCTCGGCCTACTCGGCCGCTCCGTACATGCGGTCACCCGCGTCGCCCAGGCCCGGCACGATGTACCCGTGCTCGTTCAGGCGTTCGTCCACCGACGCGGTCACCACGGTCACCGGCGTTCCCGCCAGCTCCCGCTCCATCACCTCGACGCCCTCCGGCGCCGCGAGCAGCACCACGGCGGTCACATCGTCCGCACCGCGCCTGATCAGTTCACGGATGGCCGCCACCAGCGTGCCACCGGTCGCCAGCATCGGGTCCAGCACGTACACCTGGCGGCCGGAGAGGTCTTCCGGCATGCGGGTCGCGTACGTCGACGCCTCGAGCGTCTCCTCGTTGCGGATCATCCCGAGGAAGCCCACCTCGGCGGTCGGCAGCAGCCGGACCATGCCGTCGAGCATGCCCAGGCCGGCCCGCAGGATCGGCACGACCAGCGGACGCGGGTGGGACAGCTTCACCCCCGTCGTGCCCGTCACCGGGGTCTTGATCTCGACCTGCTCGGTGCGCACGTCCCGCGTGGCCTCGTACGCGAGCAGGGTGACCAGCTCGTCGGCGAGCCGCCGGAAGGTCGGGGAGTCGGTGCGCCTGTCGCGCAGCGTTGTCAGTTTGTGCGCCACCAGCGGGTGGTCGACGACGTGGATCCGCATGCCGTCAACAGTAGCCCGCGCTCGCATCAAGGCCGGTTCCGGAGGGAAGGTGGAGAGGTGTCCGCCCAGGCCGCAGGGCCGAAGGCGGTAGAAGCAGCCGTGGGGTGGTGTGGCAATGCCGGAGTCCGAGCCGGAGCGAGAAGAGGAAACCACGAGCGACGTGGAGCGGCGCAGGCGACGCGCCCAGTTCCTGCGCGAACTGAACGAGGCCAAGGCGCTGCGCGACCGCGTCCAGCCACGACGGGCCCGAGCCGCCCGGATGCGCCAGCAGATGCGGATGCGGACCTTCCGCTGGTAGCCCGTCCCACGGACACCGGTGAGAACTGATGGCCGACGCAACGACGGAAGACCTCTCGCATCGCGCCTCTTTCTGCCACGATTCCGAGTGGGCGGGGCACTACGCAACGCACCGCCGGTCGTCACACCTCTGATCAGTGGGAGAGTCACGGTGTACTTCGCCGCACTGCTCGCGCGCACTCATGACGGGTGGGAAGCGAGCGACACAGAGCTCGACGATGTGGAGACCCTGTCGGATCTGACCGACCTGGCCCGCGAAGCCTCGGTGGACGAGGACACGGTGCTCGTCTTCATCGAACAGGAGGACGCCTGGTTCGGTGTCCTGCGGATCGACGGCGAGGAGGATCCCCGGATCTTCGTCTCGGACGCGGCCGCGGCCGCACGCTCCTCCTATGGGGAGATCCTCACCAACGAACTGCTCGGCGGGGACGACGACGACCCCGCCGACGACCTGGACTCGCTGAACCTCGACGGCACGGAGGACGGAGAACCGGAAGAGGACGAGCCGAGCACGGTCGACGTCCCCGCCCAGGGCGGCGAGACCGTGCCGGCCGGCCCGGTCGGCGACCGCGAGATCCTCGCCGACCTCGGACTGTCGGAGAAGGAACTGCTGGCACTGGACACCGACGCGCTGCCGGAGATCGCGGAGGCGCTCGGCGCGGCCGAGGTGCTGGAGACCGTGCGCTAGTGCCCCGGCAGACAGACGAACAGGGACGCGACCGCCCCGCGGGCCCGGCACCCGGTGGCGATCCCGTCCGCGGCCCGTGGGAGGCGACGATGCACCTCGCCCTGGGTGAGGCGGACCGCGCGGCCCGGGGCGGCGACGTGCCGGTCGGCGCCGTGCTCTTGGCCGCGGACGGCACGATCCTCGCCACGGGCCACAACGAGCGTGAGGCGACGGGCGATCCGACGGCTCACGCCGAGGTGCTGGCGATACGCCGGGCCGCCGCCGTCCTCGGCGAGTGGCGGTTGACCGGCTGCACGCTCGTCGTGACGCTGGAGCCGTGCACGATGTGCGCCGGCGCCCTCGTCCAGTCGCGTGTGGAGCGGGTCGTCTACGGCGCACGGGACGAGAAGGCCGGCGCGGCCGGTTCGCTGTGGGACCTCGTACGGGACCGGCGTCTCAACCACCGGCCGGAAGTCGTGCTCGGGGTACTGGAAGAGGAGTGCTCGAAGCAGCTGACGGCGTTCTTCCGCGACCGGCCGGGCTCCGCCGCGCTCTGACGTACCCGCGGGCGTGGGACGGAGAACGTGCGGCGAAGGGCGGAGGCGGCTCGGAGCAGGGCGACGAAAGACGCCCGAAACAGATCATGCAGGACGTCCGAAACAGAGCGTGGAGACGTTCGGAGCAGGGCGCGGCGAGCGTCCGTAGCGCGGCATCGAGAACGTCCGGTGCGGGCCCGGAGAGCCGGGCGCGGGCCGTTTCCCAGAACCGATTTCGGAGCACGGCCCACCTTGGGCTAAGCTCTCTCCCGGTAGCGTGTCCGAGCGGCCGAAGGAGCTCGCCTCGAAAGCGAGTGTGGCGCAAGTCACCGAGGGTTCAAATCCCTCCGCTACCGCTCTTGTCGAAGGGCCCCGGTGCATCGCGCCGGGGCCCTTCGGCCTTGCCCGGGTTGCCGGCGGGGATGAAGGATCCGGGGCCGGCCGCGAAGGGCGAACACCCGGGGGTCGGGATCCGCCGGGAGAAGCGGGACCGGGACGCGGGACCGGGACGCGGGACCGGGAAGCGGCGCCGGGGACACGGGACCGGGGGAAGCCCGATCCTGAGACAGCCGCCTGGCCCGCGGCCCTTGCCGGGTCCCGCGTTCCACACGCTCCTGTCCGAATCCGCTCGGCTAGACTCACGCGACGCGTGGGCCGGGGCAGGGACAGCAGGGGAGACAGGGGCCGATGGTGCAAGCCAAGAAGATAGCCGTCTACATCGTCGTCGTCTTCATCCTGTGGACGATCATCAAAACCCCGGACCGGGCGGCCGACCTGGTGGGGGTAGGGTTCGAGGGCATTTCGAGCGCCGCGCAGGGCGTCGGAGAGTTCATGACCGAGCTCGTCAACTAAGGCTCGTCAACCAGGGCTCGTCAACCAGGCCCATCAGGCCAAGCAGGGAGTCCCCGTGATCCGCCATCTGGTTCTTTTCAAGCTCAACGAGGGTGTCGAGCGGGACGAGCCCCGCGTCGTCGCCGGCGTCAAGGCGTTCCAGGAGCTGGACGGGGTCGTACCCGAGCTGGAGTTCTGGGAGTGCGCCTGGAACATCACGGACCGGCCGATCGCCTATGACTTCGCCATCAACTCGGCCGTGGCCGACAGGGACGCGCTGAAGCGTTACATCGAGCATCCGGCTCACCAGGCGGCCGCCGGGCAGTGGCGGGAATTCGCCACGTGGGTGATCGCCGACTACGAGTTCTGAGGCCCGTCGCGCCGACCCCTCGCCCGCCGGGCGGGGGGCTTTTCGGTTTTCCATCCCACCATGACGTCAACACGGCGTTATACGGTGCTTGCACACAGTGGGGATGTCTTGTGATGCTATGACCGCTTTTGACGGATGAGTTGACCGTAAATGACCGCAAAGGGGTGGCTTGACCGTGTCGGCCAGTACTGCGCCTCAGGTGCCACCTCAGAACGAGAGGCCGGACGACACCGCATCCGCCACGAGGCCCTCGAGGCGCGGCGCGGACACCAGGGCTCTGACCCAGGTGCTGTTCGGTCGCCTCAAGGGGCTGGAGGCGGGCACCCCCGAGCACTCCAGGGTGCGCGCCACACTCATCGAGGCCAACCTTCCGCTGGTGCGGTACGCCGCCGCCCGCTTCCGCAGCCGCAACGAGCCGATGGAGGACGTCGTCCAGGTCGGCACGATCGGACTGATCAACGCCATCGACCGGTTCGACCCGGACCGCGGGGTGCAGTTCCCGACGTTCGCGATGCCCACGGTGGTCGGCGAGATCAAGCGGTACTTCCGCGACAACGTGCGCACGGTTCATGTGCCGCGCCGGCTCCACGAGCTGTGGGTGCAGGTCAACGGGGCGACCGAGGACCTGACGACGGCTCACGGCCGCTCCCCCACGACGGCGGAGATCGCCGAGCGACTGAAGATCGGTGAGGACGAGGTGCTGGCCTGCATCGAGGCCGGCCGTTCGTACCACGCGACATCACTGGAGGCCGCCCAGGAGGGCGACGGCATGCCGGGGCTGCTGGACCGGCTCGGCTACGAGGACCCGGCGCTGGCCGGCGTCGAGCACCGGGACCTGGTGCGCCATCTGCTCGTTCAGCTGCCCGAGCGAGAGCAGCGGATCCTGATGCTCCGTTACTACAGCAATCTGACGCAGTCCCAGATCAGTCAGGAGCTGGGTGTCTCGCAGATGCACGTGTCGCGGTTGCTCGCGAGAAGTTTCGCCCGGCTTCGTTCCGCAAACAGGATCGAAGCGTAGCTCGAACGGGTAGAGAGTCCTCAGTCGCTGACGTAGGCTCAAAAGCCTTGTACCCCCTGCTTTCTGGGCAATTTTGCGCAATACTTGTCGACATGTCACTACAGCGTGTTGCCGACATGTGACATTCTGCTGGAACCGCGTTTGCCGCAGCCTCGCCGCCGGTATTCAGGTGGAGGCTGCGTTCCTCAGACGGTCGCGGCCACCGCGACCGTCCGCGACCTCAAGGGGGTGGCATGTCCGTAGAACAGGGCAGCTCGAAGGTGCTCACTCGCGCGCCAAGCGCGACCGCACCTGTCGAGTCCGGCAGCTCGGAAGCCATCGACACCCGCACGCTCTCCCGCTCCCTGTTCCTGCGGCTGCGCGCCCTGGACTCCGAGGGAGCGGCCGACGACAGCCCCGAGCGCACCTATGTGCGCGACACCCTCATCGAGCTCAACCTCCCCCTCGTCCGGTACGCCGCGGCGCGTTTCCGCAGCCGGAACGAACCCATGGAGGACATCGTCCAGGTCGGCACGATCGGCCTGATCAAGGCGATCGACCGCTTCGACTGCGAGCGGGGCGTGGAGTTCCCGACGTTCGCGATGCCGACGGTCGTGGGCGAGATCAAGCGCTTCTTCCGTGACACCTCGTGGTCGGTGCGGGTGCCGCGCCGGCTCCAGGAGCTGCGCCTCGCACTGACCAAGGCCAGCGACGAGCTCGCCCAGAAGCTCGACCGCTCGCCGACCGTCCCCGAACTCGCCGCCGTTCTGGGGGTGTCCGAGGAGGACGTGGTCGACGGCCTCGCGGTGGGCAACGCCTACACGGCCTCGTCGCTGGACTCGCCGTCGCCCGAGGACGACGGCGGCGAAGGCTCGCTGGCGGACCGGCTGGGCTACGAGGACTCGGCGCTGGAAGGCGTCGAGTACCGGGAGTCGCTCAAGCCGCTGCTCGCCAAACTCCCGCCCCGGGAGCGGCAGATCATCATGCTCCGCTTCTTCGCCAACATGACGCAGTCGCAGATCGGCGAGGAGGTCGGCATCTCCCAGATGCACGTCTCCCGCCTGCTGACCCGCACACTCGCGCAGCTGCGGGAAGGGCTGATCGCGGACTGAGGCGGGTCCGTCACCGGGCTTCCTTCCTGACGGGTCGTCAGCCACACTGGCGCGATGCGACGACGGACCGGACCGGGGATCGTGGCGTCGGCGCTCTGCCTCTGCGGAGCGCTGACCGCGTGCGGCGGTGGCAGCGGCGACGGTGACGGTGACGTGGCGCTCGGCGCCGCGGGCGCGGGGTCCGGCAGGGCCCCGACCGCCGCGGTGCCGCCGAGGGGCAAGGTCTCGCTCGCCCCGCTGGACGAAGGGAAGGACGGGCGCGCCGGTAACGGGCACGCCGGCCCTGCCGGCACAGCCCCCGGGAAGGGCCCCGACGCGTCCGGCCGGCCGACAGGGCAGCAGCAGGCCGACAGCGGCCCTGCCGAGGCCGGTACGGGAGACGCGAGAGGTACGAGGGGCACGAGCGACGCCGGGCCACCGGGAGGTGGCGAGCCGGCCGGAGTCCCGGGCGGCGACGGCGGGCCTCGGCGGACGCCGGACCCCGGCGGCACTCCGGGCGCTCCGGACACACCGAAGCCCCCGGCATCCCCGAAGCCGTCACCGGCCCCGACCCCGCCCCCGCCCGATCCGGGTCCCACGGGCCCCGCCGTGCTCCGGCTCGGCGAGCCGGTGCGCGAGGCTCTGGACAAGCGGTGGTGCGAGAAGGTGACCGTGGAGTTCCGCAACACCGGCGGCACCGCCGTGGCCTCCGGCACCGTCACCTTCGCCACGCACATCATCGGTGCGCTCGGCATCGACTGGGCCACCGTGGAGTCCCGGCAGCCCCTGCCCGCGCCGATCGCGCCCGGGGCCGTACGGAAGCAGACGTACACGGTCTGCGTGGACGCCTGGCGGGTGCCGTGGGGCATGCGCGTCGAGACCCGGGACGTCACCGCGAAGTGGAAGTGACCGAGAGGCCCGGGGGCCGATCACGGTACCGGTCAACCAGCTGGTCAACCGTGCAGATCGCCCGTCGGACCACCCGGCAGATCGATGGGGCCGGAGGCGGGCGCCTGAAGCAGACGCCCGCGGCAAGCCCCCCGGTCAGCCGAGGGCGAGCCAGGCGACCGCACCGAGGACGACCACCACCGCGATCACACCGGCGATCAGGCCGACGCGCGACGAGGACGACGCGGCCGGCGTCGCGGCCGTGCGGCCCTGGGGGGCGCCTTCGTCGACGAAGGCGCGGAACATCTGGGTGCTGCCCGCGGGGTCGTGGTTGCCCTCGGGGCCCTGGCCTTGGGGAGCATGGGGGTTGTGTGCCATGGCCCAGGACCCTAGCGAACGCCGATGCCGGGCCCAACCCCGGGCGGACGCCGGAAGGTTCCGGGCGCGGACATGACTCGCGCATGACTCTGCAGATGCAAAGCCTTTTGGGTTCCTTTACCCGTTCACGCCCTTTTCGTTTGCCTGTAGCAACCAACGGCTTATATCGTTGCCCTAAGCAACGAACACCCTGGAGGGGCCGTGGCCGAGCGCAGTCAGTACGAGGAGCTTGCCCGGCAGATCAGCGCCGTCGGAGCCGTGAAGCGCAGCCTCTCCCGGATACTGCCCGCCGACTGTCCCTCCGGATCGGCCGCCGTCCTGGCCCTCGTCAACCGGCATGGAGAGATGCGGATGAGCCGCCTCGCCGAACTGCTGGCCGTCGACATGTCGGTGACCAGCAGGCATGTGGCCCATGTCGTGGACCGCGGCTGGCTGGAGCGGTCCCCGGACCTCGACGACAGGCGCTCCCGCATCCTGCGGCTCACCCTCTCGGGGGAGGAGCTGCTCGGTGAACTCGGCCGTCGGACCGCGGACATGTTCGCCCACCACCTCGAGGACTGGACCGACGACGAGGTCGGACAGCTCAACACGATGCTGGCCCGCTTGAAGGATTCCGTCGGGGACTGCCGGGCCCACGCCACCCGTACACCCGCACAAGAGACGTAAGGAAGTTCATGGCTACGACCACACCGAGGGGTGTGCGGGGCGGCCACGCCAAATATGGCGGGCCGACCGCCCTCGACGGCGGAGCGCCGATGACGCACCGGCAGATCATGGAGGCGCTGTCGGGGCTGCTGCTCGGCATGTTCGTCGCGATCCTGTCGTCGACGATCGTCTCCAACGCGCTGCCGGAGATCATCACCGATCTCGGCGGCGGGCAGAGCGCCTACACGTGGGTCGTGACCGCGTCGCTGCTGGCGATGACCGCGACCACCCCGCTCTGGGGCAAGCTCTCCGACCTCTTCTCCAAGAAGCTGCTGGTCCAGACAGCATTGCTCATCTATGTGCTGGGCTCCGTGGTCGCCGGACTCTCGCAGAACTCGGGCATGCTGATCGCCTGCCGAGTGGTCCAGGGCATCGGTGTCGGCGGGCTGTCCGCCCTGGCGCAGATCGTGATGGCCGCGATGATCGCGCCGCGCGAGCGCGGCCGCTACAGCGGCTACATCGGCGCCGTCTTCGCCGTCGCGACCGTCGGAGGCCCGCTGCTCGGCGGCGTCATCACCGACACCGACTGGCTCGGCTGGCGCTGGTGCTTCTACGTCGGTGTCCCGTTCGCCCTCATCGCCCTGCTCGTGCTGCAGAAGACCCTCAAGCTGCCGGTGGTCAGGCGTGAGGTCAAGGTCGACTGGTCGGGCGCCTTCTTCATCAGCGCCGCCGTCTCGCTGCTGCTGGTCTGGGTGACCTTCGCCGGCGACAAGTACGACTGGCTCTCGTGGCAGACCGGCGCGATGGTCGGCGGCTCCATCGCCCTCGGCGCGCTCTTCCTGCTGGTGGAGTCGAGGGCGAGCGAGCCGATCATCCCGCTGCGGCTGTTCCGCAACCGCACCATCACGCTGGCGTCGACGGCGTCGCTCTTCGTCGGTGTCGCGATGTTCGCGGGCACCGTGTTCTTCAGCCAGTACTTCCAGCTGGCGCGGGGTGAGTCGCCGACCATGTCCGGTGTGCTGACCATCCCGATGATCGGCGGCCTGTTCGTCTCGTCGACCGTCTCCGGACAGGTCATCACCAGGACCGGCCGTTGGAAAGCCTGGCTGGTCGTCGGTGCCGCACTCGTCACGGCCGGCCTCGGCCTGCTGGGCACCATCCGGTACGACACCGAGTACTGGCACATCGCGGTCTACATGGCCGTCATGGGTCTCGGGCTCGGCATGATGATGCAGAACCTGGTGCTCTGCACCCAGAACCAGGTCGACCCCGTCGACCTCGGCGCGGCCAGCTCCGTCGTCACCTTCTTCCGGTCCCTCGGCGGCGCGATCGGCGTCTCCGCGCTCGGCGCGGTCATGGCCACCCGGGTCACCGACTACGTCGAGGACGGACTCGCGGAGCTCGGCCCGCAGGGCGCCGCGCTCGGACACGGCGGTACCGCCGGCGGCGGCATCCCCGACCTGGACGCCCTGCCCGGCCCGATCCGCACGGTGATGGAGACGGCGTACGGACACGGGGTCGCCGACATCTTCCTCTACTCGGCGCCCTTCGCGCTGGTCGCGCTCGTCGTGACGGTCTTCATCAAGGAGGTCGCCCTGAGGAGCGGTTCGCCGAACGGCAAGGCCGCCCCCGCTGTGACCGAGGCACCCGAGGCGGTCGCCGCCGCCGAGGCCCCCGCCCCGGCGCAGGCGGTCGAGACCGAGCCGGTCACCGCCGCGGCCTCCGGTGTCGCGGTGCACGGCGTGGTGCGCGGATCCGAGGGCGCCGCGGTACCCGGTGCGGCGGTCACGCTGATCTCACCGGCGGGCCGGCAACTCGGGCGCTCCGTCGCCCGTGCCGACGGCGGCTACACGCTGGACGCGCCCGGAGCCGGCTCTTACGTGCTGATCGC
This sequence comes from Streptomyces sp. NPDC048389, assembly GCF_040706335.1. NCBI lineage: Bacteria > Bacillati > Actinomycetota > Actinomycetes > Kitasatosporales > Streptomycetaceae > Streptomyces > Streptomyces sp. NPDC048389. The sequence goes on from NZ_JBEZKP010000081.1 coordinate 10,714, forward strand.
CTCGGCCGACGGCCGTCGGCCGTCGGCTTCCACGGTGGTCGTCGCGGGCGAACCACTGGCCCACGACATCCTGCTCACCGGTACGAGCCGTCTGGCCGGCGTCGTACAGGTGGCCGAAGGCGCCGGTCGAGTCGAAGGCGACCGTGCGGTCAAGGGCGCCGACCAGGCCGAAGGCGCCGGTCCGGCCGAAGGCGCGACGGTCGTCGTCACCGCCGTGCGCGCCGATACACCGGCCGCCGGGACGAGTGCGGAGCAGGGCGAGTTCGCCTGCACCGAGCCGGAACCCGGCGCGGTGACGGTCGCGGTGAGCGCCGCCGGCCACCGGCCGCTCGCGCTGTCCGTCGAGATCGGCGGTCAGGGCGTGTCCCGGGTCGAGGCGGTGTTGGAGCCCGGCGCCCTGGGCCGGGACGCCGTACGCGCCGGTGCCGTCCGCCGGCCGTTGGCCGACGCACGGGTGACGCTCGTGGACGCCGCCGGGAACGTGGTCGCCAGTGCGACGACCGGTGACGACGGGGCGTACGCCTTCGCCGACCTGGACGCGGGCGAGTACACGGTCATCGCGACGGGATACGCCCCGGTGGCGACCCGGTTGACCCTGACCGGCCGCGGCGTCGACGGCCACGACATCGAACTCGCCCACCCGGGCGAGTGACGGACCTCCGGGGAGGGCCGGTCCGTTCCCGGCGGAGACGGGCCCCGGGGACGGGGCGGCAGGCAGGGGACGGCCGGTCGCCCCTTGTCCCCGGGGCCCGAGCACTTCCTGAGGCCCGCCAGGGCCGGACACACGCCGGCGCGGCACCGTCACATCACTCGCCGGGCTTGATCAGATAGCCCGCGCCGCGCCGCGTGTGGATCATCGGCGGCCGCCCGGCGTCGATCTTCCGGCGCAGATACGAGATGTAGAGCTCGACGACATTGGCCCGGCCCCCGAAGTCGTAGCTCCACACCCGGTCCAGGATCTGTGCCTTGCTCAGCACACGGCGCGGATTGCGCATCAGGTAGCGCAGCAGCTCGAACTCGGTCGCGGTCAGACGGATCGACTGCCCGCCCCGCGTCACGTCATGGCTGTCCTCGTCGAGAACGAGGTCACCGACGGTCAGCAGTGACTCGCTGCGCACCGTCGCCGTCGCGGAGCGGCGGATCAGGCCGCGCAGCCGTGCCACGACCTCCTCCAGCGAGAACGGTTTGGCAACACAGTCGTCGCCCCCGGCGGTGAGCCCCGCGATCCGGTCCTCGACCGCGTCGCGCGCCGTCAGGAAGAGCACGGGCAGGTCGGGCACCTCACGCCGCAGCCGCCCCATGACGGCGAGCCCGTCCGTGTCCGGCAGCACGACGTCGAGCACCACGGCGTCCGGCCGGAAGTCGCGGGCCGTACGGACCGCCGCCGCACCGTCACCGGCGCTGCGGACCTCCCAGCCCTCGTACCGCAGGGCCATCGACAGCAGGTCGCTCAGCGGCGCCTCGTCGTCCACGACGAGAACCCGCACGGGGCTGCCGTCCGGCCTGAGCATTTCGGTGCGCACCTTGGGCTTGGTCGTCGTCATGTCGCCAGGCTGTGACATTGCCCTGAGAGGCTTCTTTCCTGAACCTGTGAATTCCCTGAGAAGGTCGGAGGACGGGCGGCGTGGTGACGGCACACGAATCCTTCTGGGGGCTGCGGCTGCGGCGGACGCTCGCCGGTGACGGCTCGGCCCCGGTCCTCGTCCTGGTGGAGGGCCGCGCCGGTACGGGCAAGAGCCGCCTGGTCCAGGAGCTGACCACGCTCCCGGAAGCGGCACGGGCGACGTGCCTGCGGTGGACGTGCGGCGAGTCGTCCGCGGCCCCCGATCTCCCGGACCACGGGCCGGTGCTGCTGGCCGTGGAGGACGTCCACCGTGCGGACGCCGGGGAACTGCCGCTGCTCCGCCGGCTGCTGGAGCACCGACGGCCCGGTCTCGCGGCCGTGCTCACCTACCGACCGGAGGAGCTGGCAGCCCCCGGACTGCCTCTGGGCACTCCGCCGCCCCGGTATCCGTCCGAGCTCACCGTTCTGCGGCACCGGGTCCGGCCGTGGAGCGTGGACGCGGTCCGGCAGGTCACGGCAGCCGTGCTCGGCGAACGCTGCACCGAGGAGGCGGTGGCCCGTTTGCACGAGCGCTCGGGTGGCGTGGCGCAGATCGTGGTCGACCTGCTGGCGGCCCTGCGGGACAGCACCCGGCAGCGGTGCACGGCGGGCGACGTCGACGCCGCGGGCGTGCCCGTACGGCTGGCCGACCTGAGCCTCGGCCGGACGGCCGCCCTGCCACCGGAGCACCGGCCGATCGTGTGGGCCGCCGCCGTCCTGGGCGAGCCGGCCGGCCGCGACGAACTCGTCACCGTCTCCGGACTGGGCCGCGGCCCCGGCCGGCAGGCGCTCCTCGCCGCGCTCGCCGGCGCGGCGCTCACGGAGACGGACGAGGGCTACGGGCTCCCCGTGCCCCTCGCGGCATCCGCCGTGCACGAGTCCGTGCCCGGTCCCGTACGGGAGGAACTGCACGGGCGGGCGGCGGACGTGCTCGCCCGCCGGCAGCCCGTGCCGTGGGCGTCACTCGCCAGGCACCACAGAGCGGGCGGGCGAATACGCGGCTGGCTGCGGGCCGTCGAGCAGGCCGCGCGGGAGGCCGCGGAGTCCGGGCGGCACCAAGAGGCCATCGGACTGCTCGAGCAGACCCTCGCCGACCCGGCCGTACCGCCGCAGACCCGTGCCCGGCTGGCACCGGTCCTGGCGCGCAGCGCCGTCGTCGGACTGCGCTCCGACCAGACGGTCCAGGTGCTGACCCAGATCATCGAGGACGCGTCCCTCCCCGCCGCCGTGCGGGGCGAACTCCGGCTCGATCTCGGGCTGCTGCTGTGCAATCAGGTCGGCATGAGCGACAAGGGCTGGCAGGAGCTCGAGCGGGCCGCCGCCGAACTGCGCGAGGCCAGGCCCGACCTGGCGGCACGGGCGATGTCCGCGCTCGCCATGCCGTACTGGCCCAACTCCTCGTTCGACGTCCACCGCGCGTGGCTGGAGGACGCGGCCCGGGCGGCGGCGGACAGCGGCGACGAGGTCGTCCGCACGGCCGTCGCGGCCAACCGCGCCGCGCTCGCGATGAGTTGCGGCGACCCGGGGGCTTGGGCGCTCGTCAAGGAGCTGCCCACGGACAGCCCCGACCCCCGGTGTCGGCTGCACGCGGCGCGCGGGCTGTGCAACGCCGCCGACTCCGCGCTGTGGCTCGGCCACCACGGGCGGGCGGAGGAGCTGCTGACCGAAGGGCTCGAACTGTCCGGCAAGAGCGGCGCCCCGTACACCAAGCACACGGCGCTGGGCGCCCGACTGCTGCTGGAGTGGGTCACCGGGCGGTGGGCGGGCCTGGCCGAGCGGTGCGAGACCTTCGTCGCCGCGACGGCGGACATGCCGGTGATCTGCGCGGACGCCCGGGTGGTGCGGGGGCTGCTCGCGCTGGCCCAGGGGGAGTGGGGTTCGGCGCTGTCCTGGCTGGCCGGCGCCGACGCGCCGTCCCGCGGGGACGCCGCACCGCCGCTCGCCGCGGCCACCTCCGGGGCGCTGATCCGGCTGTCGCTGGCCCGCCAGGAGCTGTCCGACGCGGCGGTGGAGGCGCGTGATGCCTGGGCGAAGGTGAAGCGGAAGGGCGTATGGGTGTGGGCCGCGGACCTGGCGCCCTGGGCCGTCGAGGCGATGGCCCGCACCGGAGACATCCAGGCGGCACGGGCCGTGATCGCCGACTTCGAGGCGGGCCTCGAGGGCCGCGACGCCCCCACGGCGTGGGCCGCGGTGACCTGGAGCCACGCCGCGCTGGCCGAGGCGGAGGGCCGGTGGCTCGACGCCGTCCCGCTGTACCGGGAGGCCGCCGCCGCGTACGCGTCGCTGCCGCGCCCGTACGCCCAGGCCCTGACCACGGAGGCCGCGGGACGCTGCGCCCTGGAGGCGGACAGGGCGGACCCGGCTGACGGCACGGGGACGGCAGCCGCGCCGGAGGGCGTGGGCGCGGAGGGCGCGGGGCCGGAGGGCGCGAGCACCGGTGCCCGCGCGTCGGAGGGCGACGCTCAGCACGGGGGCAAGGGGCAGGCCGTGGCCGACCTGACCGCCTGCACGCGGCAGTTCGCCGAGCTGGGCGCCGTATGGGACGCCGCCCGCGCCCGTGCCCTGCTCCGCTCGCACCAGCCCGCCAAGGAGGCGCGCCCGCCGGGCCGGCCCTCGTACGGCGACCGTCTCTCGCCGCGCGAGCGCGAGGTCGCCGAACTGGCGGGGACCGGGCTGACGAACCGGGAGATCGCGGCGACGCTGCATCTCTCCCCGCGCACGGTCGAGCAGCACGTCGCCCGGGCCATGCGCAAACTCGGCACCACATCGAGGCAGCACCTCGCGGCGATGATCGACGCGGCCGTACTGCCGGAGGCTCTGGACGGGGTCACAAACGGTGGTTAACCGGACCGATCGCCGTACGGGCAGGGGTTAAACAGGTATCCGTAGCGGCACCCATCCGGATAGGCGGACGGCTGATTCCGGCCGTAGGTTCCCTGCCAACCGGCCGGTCGAACGCGCATCCGCAGCGGGGGAGCTGTCAGCGCGTCCGACCGACCGGTGACATGCGCGGCTGAAGGGAGCCGTGTGCGGGTGTCCTCGGCCCAACAGGCCGGCAGCCACCGCACCGTGCATCCCCAACATCCGGACACGAGTGCACCCCAATCCATTGGCGCTCGCGGGCCGGGGCTCCCTTCGCCCGCCGCACATCGACGGCCGCCCCCTCAACCCCCTGCATCCTGCCCGCGGCCACAGGAACCCGCCTGGCTTGTCATGAACTGAACCATCTGTGCCTTTGGTTCCTGCCGCCAGGTCAAACCCTCGAAAGGCAATGCCTTGAACGGTTCCAGACGCATTCGCATATCCGTGCTCGCGGCGAGCTGCACCGCACTGCTCTGTGCGGGCACCGCCACCTCCGTCGCCGCGCCCCTTCCCGCCCCGGGCGCAGCACAGGAAGCGATCACCGCGGCAGCCGCGGCCGACGAGCCCGTCGAGCGCCTCATCGTCGGCTACAAGACGAAGGCCGCAGAGGCCAAGTCGGACGACGCCGCGGCCAAGGACGCCAAGGCCAAGGGCAAGAAGGCCGGCGAGAGCCTCGACTTCGACCGCCGGCTCGGCACCGGAGCCGCCCTCGTCGACCTCGGCGCGGAGCTCGGCAAGGCGGACACCGCCGACGTCATGGCCGCCTTCCGCGCCGACCCGGACGTCGCGTACGTCGTCCCGGACACCCGGATGTACGCCACGGCCGTGCAGCCGAACGACACCGAGTACAACCGCCAGTGGGACCTCTTCGAGGCCACGGCCGGCATGAACGTCCCCGGCGCCTGGGACAGGGCGACCGGCGAGGGCGTCAAGGTCGCCGTCATCGACACCGGTTACGTGGCCCACTCGGACCTCGCCGCCAACGTGATCGCGGGATACGACTTCATCTCCGACCCGTGGATGGCCCAGGACGGCGGCGGCCGCGACAGCAACCCGGCCGACCCGGGCGACTGGATGAACCGCGGCGAGTGCGGCACCGACCAGAACGGTCAGCCGGTCCCCTCGCGCGACACCAACAACTCCTGGCACGGCACCCACGTCGCCGGCACCATCGCCGCCACCACCGGCAACGGCAAGGGCATCGCCGGCATCGCGTACAACGCGACCGTCCAGCCCGTCCGTGTGCTGGGCAAGTGCGGCGGCACGACGGCCGACATCATCGACGCCATCACCTGGTCGTCCGGCGGCTCCGTGGCGGGCGTGCCCGCCAACCCGAACCCGGCCGACGTCATCAACATGAGCCTCGGCGGCGGCGGCTCCTGCGACTCGGGCACCCAGAGCGCCATCAACGGCGCGGTGAGCCGCGGCACGACCGTCGTCGTGGCGGCCGGCAACAGCAACGCCAACGCCGCCAACTTCAACCCGGCCAGCTGCAACAACGTCATCAGCGTCGCCGCCTCCGACCGTGAGGGCAACCGGGCCGCGTACTCCAACTACGGCAGCGTCATCGACATCACCGCCCCCGGCGGCGAGACCTCGGTGAGCCCCGCGAACGGCATCTGGTCCACGCTGAACACCGGCACCCGCAGCGTCGGCAGCGAGAACTACGTGGCGTACCAGGGCACCAGCATGGCCGCCCCGCACATCGCGGGCCTCGCCGCGCTGATCAACCAGACCGACCCGTCACTGACCCCGGGTCAGATCGAGACAGCGATCAAGAACAACGCCCGCACCCTGCCCGGTTCCTGCTCCGGCGGCTGCGGCGCCGGTCTCGCCGACGCGGCCGCCACGGTCGGCGCGGACGGCGACCCCGAGCCGCCCACCGGCAACGTGTTCACCAACTCCACCAACGTGAACATCCCCGACAACTCGACCGTCACCTCCTCCATCCCGGTGAGCGGCATCAGCGGCAACGCCCCGTCGGCGCTCAAGATCGCCGTCGACATCAAGCACACCTACCGCGGCGACCTGCGCATCGAGATCGTCGCCCCGAACGGCGCCGCCGCCCAGCTGAAGGGCACCAGCTCCAGCGACAGCGCGGACAACGTCCTCACCACGTACACCATCGACGCCTCCGGCGTGGCCGCGAGCGGCACGTGGAAGCTGCGGGTCACCGACGTCTACAGCGGTGACACCGGCTACATCGACTCCTGGAGCCTGACCTTCTGACAGGTCCACGCTGCCAGGCCGTATCAGGGGCCTGCCGATGTCGAGGAGGGCATCGGCAGGCCCCTGCGCCATGCGCCACGCGCCCCGCACCACCTCCGTCATCGGCTCCCCAGCAGCAGCCGCGCGCCGTTGTCGTGACAGACGGCCCGCAGCCAGTCGTCCCCGAGCCCGAGCCCTTCCAGCGCCTGCAGCTGATGCGCGTACGGGTACGGGATGTTCGGGAAGTCCGTGCCCAGCACGATCCGCTCCCCCAGGTCCGCCAGCCGGCCGCGCTCCGCCTCGGGGAACGGCGCGAACGCCTCGCTGAAATCCGTGAAGGCCATCGTCGTGTCCAGTCGGACCTCCGGATGGCGTTCGGCCAGGGCCAGGAAGTCTGCGTACTCGGGCATCCCCATGTGCGCCACCACCAGCCGCAGCCGGGGATGACGCGCCAGCACCCGCCCCACCGGCTCCGGGCCGGTGTACTTGCCGGGCGCCGGGCCGGAGCCGCAGTGCATCACCACCGGTACGCGCGCCTCGGCGAGCAACCCCCACACCGGGTCCAGCAGCGGATCACCCGGGTCGTACCCCCCGACCTGCAGATGCGACTTGAAGATCCGCGCCCCGCCCTCGACCGCCTCCCGCACATAGCGGTCCACCCCGTCCTCGGGGAACAACGTCGCGGTGTGCGCACAGTCCGGCGTCCGGGCCGCGAAGTCCGCCGCCCAGCCGTTGAGCCAGGCCGCCATCCCCGGCTTGTGCGGATACAGCATCGAGGTGAAGGCCCGCACACCGAACTCCCTGAGCAGCGCGACGCGTTCCTCCTCCTCGTGCCGGTAGGTGATCGGCCACTCCATGCCGGTCAGGGGGCCTACGGCGTCGAAGTACGCCCAGACCTTCTTCAGCACCTGTTCCGGCATGAAGTGGGTGTGCACATCCACGAGCCCCGGCAGCCCGAGCCGCTGCCAGAACTCCCGTACCTCCGTCGCCCCGCTCCCGCTCAACGCCCTCCCCTTCCGTCTCTCCCGGCCGTCCGCCCGGACATGCGCCCGGACATGCACTCGGCCGGCTGTCGGGCTCCATCAGAACAGCCCGTCCTGCACGCCGGGATCCCCCGGCCCCACATCGGTCACCGGAACGCTCAACGCTGCGGCGGCGTCGGCACCCACCAGCCCCCACCCCGTCATCAACCGGGTGTCGACGACGACGATCCCGTCCGCCGCCGTCCTCAGATGCAGATCGGGCCCGGCCGCCGCGACCAGCCGGCCCGCCACCACCCCGCCGCCCACCAGCTCCCGCACCACGGCCGTCGCCGCCGGCAGCCCCTCGAGCCCGAACACGTCGGCGTGGTCGACCGCCTCGAACGCGATCGGCTCCAGGGACTCCGCCCAGCCGGGCAGCGCGAGCGCCCGCGCGTGGAGCGCCTCGACCTCGGCGGCACGCTCCTGAGCACTGCCCGGCAAGGCGGCCCGCACCGCCCGCTTACGGGCGTACGGGATCCGGTCCGGCACCTTGAGCGCGGCCCGCAACAGCTCCTCCGTACGCCGCGCCGCCATCAGCGGCCCCCGCCCCAGCCAGGCGAACACCACGGCTCCCTGCTCCAGCAGCCGCGCCGGCCCGCGCTGCTCCGCAGTGATCCCGACCTTGAGCATGCCCGGCCCGAACCACGCCAGGTACACCCGATAGGTACGGGGATCGTCGGGCACGGCGTCCGCGGCCACCGAGTGCGCCCGGTCCAGCCTCGCGCACTCGGCGCACCGCGCCTGCGCCGCCCGCCCCGGGACCTCGGCCCGCAGCGGACAGGCGTTCCCCCGCGCCCCCGTGCACCGTCGCACCCCTTCCGCCCGGAAGCCCAGCTCTTTCCCGGCGACGAGCGGACTGATGCGCCCGCCCTCCCACTCGAGCACCGGCACCCGCGCCTCGGGCCGCCATCCGATCCCCGCACACCGCCACATCACCCCGCCCGTACCTCCACCGCGATCCGCATCCACCCATCCTGTCGGAACGGGCGGCGACGGACCCCCGGATCGGAACGGCGCCCGCTGAACCGGGACAGATCGGGAATCGGGTAGGAGGGCCGGGTCGCCCGGCCCTCCTCCCACACCACCGGACATGCGGGTCACGCATCCGGCGGTTCATCGGGCTGATCTCAACCGTTGCCAGGTCGGCTTGAGCATCTTCAGGCCCAGGTCGTCCCAGTAGGAGTTGGGCAGCCCCCGCTGAAGGACGGCAGACCCCGCGATCCGCCAGTAGCCTTTGCTGCTGCTCGCCCATTCACGGGCGGCGCGCTCGGGGATCCCGAGTGCGAGCAGGTTCCGGCGCCTGGCCGCGAAGCGTTTCCATTCCTTCCAGCGGATCTGCCGCATCCTGCGGCGGAGCCATTCCTCCAGGTCCCGGAACGGCCTGGAGGCGTCCGAGAGCTGGAAGTAGCCCATCCATCCGGCCATGAACCGGTTGATCTTCGCGATACGTTCGTCCATCGCGATGCTCCACCGGCGTGAGGTCAGCTCCCGGATGCGGTCCTTCCAGCGCGCCAGCGCCTTCGGATCGACCCGGATCTTCACCCCGCTCCGGGTGAAGTGGAAGCTGAACCCCAGCAGCGTGGCCGCGGAGGCCCGGACCACCTTCGACTTCTCCCGGTTGACCTTCAGTTTCAGCCGCTGCTCGACCATGGCCGTGACCGAGGCGAGCACTCTGTGGGCGGCCCGTTCGCTCCGCACGAAGATCCGCAGATCGTCGGCGTAACGCACGAACCTGTGACCGCGCTTGAACAGTTCCCGGTCCAGGTCGTCGAGCATGATGTTTGAGGGGCCCCGAAGATCCCGGACAGGGACTCAATAGGGTTGTTCTGTAAGGAATCGAGGGAAGAAACAGTGGCGCCACCGAGCAAGTACTCGCCGGAGTTCCGCGACGAAGCCGTCCAGATTGCGCTCCGGTCCAGCA
>NZ_JBEZKP010000082.1:0-19487 GCF_040706335.1 Streptomyces sp. NPDC048389
GCCCCCGCCGCCGACCGCAGAAACCCCGCCCGCACCGACCTGTCGGCCAACGAGACACGGACCGCGTGCGCCGCCCGCACCACCACATCCACCTCTTCCGCAGTGGCCTCCACCGCAACCCGTTCTCGCCGCTTCCCGGTTCGAGGGTCGATGCTCCATACCGGTGTCGTTGCCACTGCGTCGGCCTCCCAGACTTGTCGTTCGATATCTCGAACTGCGTTCCTTATTTCGAACCCTCGAAGGCTATGCTCCACAAAGAAGGGCGGTCAAGGGCGCTCGCGCCCCATTGACACGCGGCAAGCTCCATCCCTACTGTCGCGGCAGAATTTCGAACATGTGTCGAGATATCGAACAGAACAGGAATCAACTGCCTTGCGCATCACCGGAATCAGCACACATGTCGTCGGGACCCCTTGGCGGAACCTCACCTACGTCCAGGTACACACCGACGAAGGACTCACCGGCATCGGCGAGACCCGCATGCTGGGCCACACCGACGCGCTCGTCGGCTATCTGCGCGAGGCCGAGGCGAACCACATCGCAGGGTCCGACCCGTTCGCGATCGAAGACCTCGTACGCCGGATGAAGTACGGCGACTACGGCCGGGCGGGCGAGATCGTCATGTCGGGCATCGCCTGTGTGGAGATGGCCTGCTGGGACATCAAGGGCAAGGCGCTCGGGGTGCCGGTCTGGCAGCTGCTCGGCGGCCAGGCGCACGGCCGGGTCAAGGCATACGCGAACGGCTGGTACACCACGGAGCGCACACCGGAGGCGTACCACAAGGCCGCACGCGCGGTCATGGAACGCGGCTACCGGGCCCTGAAGATCGACCCCTTCGGTACGGGACACTACGAGCTTTCACACCAGGAGACGCTGTACTCGGTGTCGCTGATCGAGGCGGTCCGCGACGCGATCGGCCCCGACGCGGAGCTGATGCTGGAGATGCACGGGCGGTTCTCTCCCTCCACCGCCGTGCGGTTGGCGGGTGAACTCGCCCCGTACCGGCCGGCGTGGCTCGAGGAGCCCGTCCCACCGGAGAACCTGAAGGCGCTGGCGAAGGTGGCCGGGAAGGTCGACATGCCGATCGCCACCGGAGAACGCATCCACGACCGCATCGAGTTCCGTGAGCTGTTCGAGTCTCAGGCCGCCGACATCCTCCAGCCGGACGTCGGCCACATCGGCGGCATCCTGGAGACCCGCAAGCTCGCCGCGACCGCCGAGACCCATTACATGCTCGTCGCGCCGCACAACGTCGGCGGGCCCGTGCTGACGGCCGCCTCGCTCCAGGTCGGTTTCTCCACCCCGAACTTCAAGATCCTCGAGCACTTCAACGACTTCGCCGACGCCGAGATCAAGAAGGTCGTCAAGGGCGCGCCGCAGGTCGTGGACGGCTACTTCGAGCTGTCGCACGAACCGGGGCTCGGGGTGGAGCTCGACACCGACGCGGCCGCCGAATTCCCGCAGCAGCGGGCCAGGTTCGACCTGTGGGCCGAGGGCTGGGAGAAGCGCAACCCGACGGAGAAGCAGGCATGACCACCGACGGGGCGGACCGCCCGCCCCGGGAACTCGTGCTCGACGGCCCCGGCCGGTTCCGGCTCACCGGGCACACCCCGCGCCCGGCGGGCCCGGGCGAGGCGCGGGTCCGGGTCGCGGCGGTCGGCATCTGCGGCAGCGACCGGGAGGTGTTCCAGGGCACCCGGCCAGAGGGCTACGTCCGCTATCCCGTCGTCCCGGGGCACGAGTGGTCGGGCACCGTGGCGGCCGTCGGGGACGGTGTGCCCGCCTCCCTCGTCGGCCGGAAGGTCGTCGGCGAGGGCTTCCGCAACTGCCAGGTCTGCGCCCGCTGCCACGCGGGCGAGACCACACTGTGCGGCGCCGGCTACGAGGAGACCGGGTTCACGCAGCCGGGGGCGATGGCCCAGACCCTCACCCTGCCCGCCCGGCTGCTCCACCCGCTGCCGGACGACGCCGACCTGGCGGCCGCCGCCCTGCTCGAACCGGCGGCGTGTGTCGCCGCCGCGGCGCTCAAGGCGGACGTCCGTCCCGGTGAGCGCGTGGCCGTCGTGGGCACCGGCACCCTCGGCATGCTCGCGGCGCAGCTCCTTCGGGCCTGCTCCCCCGCCGAGTTGCTGATGGTGGGCACCCGGTCCGACCGAGCCGGCCTCGCCCGCTCCTTCGGGGCGAGCGACTACCGCACGGTGGCGGAAGAGCCCCTCCCCGGTGGCTTCGACGTCGTCGTCGAGGCCGCCGGGGCGGCGTCGGCCGCCCGTACCTCCGCCGCGCTGCTGCGGCGCGGCGGCCGCCTGGTGCTCACCGGCATCCCCGCGCCCGGTGCCCTCGGGCTGGACCCGACCGATCTCGTGGTGCGGCAGCTGGAGGTCCGAACCGTGTTCGGCGCACCGCCGGCCGCCTGGGCGCACGCGGTGCGCGCCTTCGCCGCAGGGCTGCTCACTCCGCTGCCGCTCGTCACCCATGAGCTGACACTCGACGCGTTCGAGCAGGCCATGGGCCTGGTGGGCGCCGGCGACCCCACGGTCGGCAAAGTGCTGCTGCGCCCCTGAGAACCCACCCCGCGCAAGGGTCGGGCGGCGATCGGAGCCGTGCCGACCCGTCTGCACGATTTCGAACAGCATTCGAGATATCGAACATCCGTGAACCGTACTCGACGACGCCTTTCCGTCAGCCGGAGGAGATCCATGTCCCCGTCCTCACCCCCGCGCCGCCCCGGCGAGCCCGCACTGACCGCTCTCGGCCTGGGCGGCGCGGCCCTCGACCCCGCCGACACCTCCCCGCACACCTTTCCGGACGGTGGCCGCTGGCGTGTGGAGATCCCGTCCGTAGAGGGGCCGGAGGCGCTGGCGGCCGTGCTCAAGGAATCGACCCGGCTCGACGTTCCCGTGCACCGCATCAGTCAGGGCAGCGGCGTGTGGATGCTCGGCGACGACGAGATCACCGAAATGGTGGAGGCGACGGCCGAACGGGACATCGAGCTCTGCCTGTTCACCGGCCCGCGGGGCACCTGGGACACCGGGGCCTCCGCCCGTACCGACTCCCGCGGCGGCGGCCCGCGCGCCCGTGGGCACGACGCGGTCGCCGGCTGCGTGGAGGACGCCCTGCGCGCCACGGAACTGGGCGTCCGCTGCCTGCTCGTCGCCGACGAGGGTGTGCTGTGGACCCTGCACCGGGCCCGGATCCGAGGGCTCCTGCCCGCGGACACCACCCTGAAGGTCTCGGCGCTCATCGGCCCGGTCAACCCGGCCGCGTACGCCGTGTACGAGCGCCTCGGCGCCGACTCCCTCAATGTACCCAGCGACCTGACGACCACTCATCTGACCGAGATCCGCCGGGTCAGCCGTGCGCCGATGGACATGTACGTGGAGGCGCCGGACGACCTCGGCGGCTATGTCCGGATGTACGAGATCGCCGAGCTGGTCCGGCGCGGTGCACCCCTCTACCTCAAGTTCGGCCTCGCCAAGGCCCCGTCCGTCTACCCGTCGGGCCTCCATCTGCGGGAGACCGTCCTGAGCACCGCCCGGGAGCGGGTACGCCGGGGCAGGCTGGCTCTCGACCTGCTGGTGCGGCACGGGGCGGGCGACGCGATGTCGCCGCTCGGTTCACGGCTGCCGGGCGAGCTGCACCGCTTCGAGGACGCCGCCGCCTGACACCGCGCGAAGGGCCGGGGCGCACCCGTGGTGGGTGCGTCCCGGCCCTTCGTGTGCGGGTGGCTACTGGCCGGCGAGGCCCGTGTGCGCGATCCCGCGCACGATCTGCCGCTGGAAGAGCATGAACACGATCAGCAAGGGCAGACCGGCGATCACCAGCGCCGCCATGATCTGCGCGTACCGGACGCCGAACGACGACTGGACGTTGACCAGGCCGACGGGCAGCGTCATCCCGGCGGGGTCGGTGGTCACCAGGAACGGCCACAGGAAGTTGTTCCACGTGGAGATGAAGGTGAAGATCGCGACGGCGGCGAGCACCGGCCGGGACAGCGGCATCACGATCGTCCAGAAGACCCGCCATCGTCCCGCGCCGTCGACGAAGGCGGCCTCCTCCAGCTCCCGCGGCACCCCTTCGAAGAACTTCACCAGGATGAAGACCATGGCCGGTACGGCGACCTGGGGCAGGATCACGCCCCAGTAGGTGTCGACCAGGCCGAGCTGCACCATCTCGGTGAACAGCGGCGCGATCAGCACCTGCGGCGGCACCATGATGCCCGCGAGGACCAGCCCGTAGAGCGCCTTGCGGCCGCGGAAGTCGGTGCGGGTGAAGCCGTAGGCGGCCATCGCGCACGTCAGGACGGTCAGCAGTGTCGTCATCAGGGAGATGTACGCGGAGTTCAGCATCCAGCGCATCACATCGCCCGACTCCCACACCTTGGTGTACGCGTCGAAGGTGACGCGCGAGCCGATCCACTCGAGCGGGGTGCTCGTCGTCTCCGCCTCGGGCTTGAGCGAGGTCGCGACGGCCCAGGCCAGCGGGACGAGCCAGACGGCCGCGAGGATCAGGGCGACCGCCAGGAGGGCGATCCTGCCCCCGGTCCAGCGGACTTGGCGCCCGCCGGCGTCGGCGGCGGCCCGGCGCGCGGAGGGGATCTTGGCGGTGACGGAACCGCTCACTTTGCGGCCTCCTCAGCTCGGCGCCGGGACAGCACGGGCTGCACCAGGGAGACGATCAGGATCAGGGCGAAGAAGATGTAGGAGACGGCCGAGGCGTAGCCGATGCGGTATCCCGTGAATCCCTGCTGGTAGACGTACTGGAGGATCGGCCGGGTCGACTCGTCGGGGCCGCCGCCGGTCATGATGTAGACCTGGTCGAAGATCTTCAGCGAGGCCAGCACCTGGAGGACCACCACCAGTCCGGTCGTGCGGCGCAGCATCGGCAGGGTGATGTGCCACAGGCGCTGCCGGGCTCCGGCACCGTCCAGTTCGGCGGCCTCGTAGAGGTGGACCGGGACGGCCTGCAGGGCGGCGAGGTAGAGCAGGAAATTGAAGCCGACGGTCCACCAGACGGTGGTCGCCACGATGGAGAGCATCGCGTAGCGCTCCTCGCTGAGCCAGCCGATGCCCGGCTCAAGTCCGGCGGAGGCGAGCATCTGGTCGGCGAGGCCGAAGCCGGACGGGAAGATCATCTGCGCGAACAGCAGGCAGACCACTCCCGACGGCAGCAGGAACGGGGCGAACCAGCTGAGCCGCCACAGCCACTGCACCACCCGGAGCTGGTGCGCGAGCAGCGCCAGTCCCAGGCCCACGAGGACGAGCGGGACGGTGGAGAGCACGGTGAACCAGACCGTGTTCCACAGGGAGGACCAGACGTCCGGGTCGCCGATGGCCTCGGCGTAGTTGGCGAAGCCGACGAACTCGCCACCGGTACCGGTGATGTTCTCGCTCGTCAGGCTCATGCCGACGCCGGACATCAGCGGCCACAGGAGGAACATCGCGTACACGAGCAGGAACGGGGCGACGAAGACCAGGCCGTGCTCGGTCCATCTGCGGTGGACGCGGCGGACCGGCGCACGGCCGGCGGCGGCGCGGGGCCTGGCCACCGGGGGCGGCGGTACCGCGGTGGTGGTGGTCATGACGCGACTCCGGGAAGGGGATTGCGGGTGTCGAGGAGGTTCCTGAGGCGTGACTTGGCCTCGGTGAGGGCACCGCGGGGGCTTCGGGAGCCGGTGAGGACACCGGAGAAGACGGCGCCGAGCTCGATCCACATGCGGGAGGCTGAGCCGGCGAACCAGGCGGGCTCGTCGAGGGCCACGTCGTCGATCACCCCGCGGTACTCGGACTGCGGCTTCAACTCGAGATAGGCGGGGTCCCGCAGCACCGGGCGGTACGCGGGCACATGGCCGCCCTCGGCCCAGGCGACGGAGTTGCGCAGCATCCAGGCGACGAGGGTGTGGGCCGCCTCGTTCGGCGCACCGCCACGGGCGGCCTGGTGCGGCAGGACGAAGGCATGGCAGTCGGCCTGGGCGGAGGGACGGCCGAAGAGCGCGGGAACACGGGTCATGGAGAACGGGATCCCGGCCGTCCGGAAGGTGCTGATCTCCCACTCGCCGTTGAGATGGAAGGCCGTCTTCCCGCCGTTGAAGATGCCGACGGAGGCGCCGTAGTCGGCGCGGCGCACCATCAGCCCCTCCTCCGCGAGCGAGGCCATGTACGTCAGTACGCGCAGCGCCTTCGCGTCGTCGAGGGCCATACGTTTGCCGTCGTCGGAGAGGACCTTGCCGCCGGTCTGGGAGTAGAAGGTGGCGAACAGCCGCCAGGGGGTGATGCAGTCGGGGCCGAGGGTCTCCGTCACCAGGCCGGGCAGGCCGGTGGCCTTCTTCGCCGCGCGCAGCGCGTCGGCGAACCCCTCTGCTCCCTCGATGGGTTTGAGCCGGCCGCCGGTCATGAGACCGGCCTTCTCGCACACCTCGGTCTGATAGTAGAGCACCATGGGGTGGGTGTCGAGCGGCACGGTGTACTGCTTGCCGGCCACCCGGCCGCGCCGCCAGATGTCCGGCGGGAAGTCCTGCTCGCGCACTCCCAGGTCGGCGAGCAGGTCCAGGTCGAACGGGTCCAGTAGCCGGCCGGGGGCGAACCCGGCGAGCCGGGCGAGGTGCAGCACGGCCAGCTCGGGAGCGCGTCCGCCCGCGCCCGCCATGCCCAGCTTGGTGTAGTAGGGGGCGCCCCACTGGAGGGTCACGGCCTCCAGTGCCACGTCCGTGTGCTCGGCGCGGAAGTCGTCCAGCATCGCCTGCATGTTGACTCCGTCGCCGCCGCCGAACAGATGCCAGAACCGCAGACGGGTCTGTCCGGGGCCGGCGCCGGCGGACGGCGCGGCGCAGCCGGACAGGGGGCCCAGGGCCGCGGCGCCGGCCAAGGCGCCGACGCCGCCGGCAAGGGCTCGGCGCCGGGTGAGGAGGGGAGGGTGCATGGCGGCTCGTCTCTGCGGGAGTTCGGTCGGTGGTGAGGGCAAGTGGCGGATCGCCTCGGGGCCGCCCGGCCCCGGTGCCCGGGGCGACCGGGGGCGGGCGGCGGCTTGTCCGGGGCCGGTCCGCGGATCGGGCGCCGGACGCCGGGCGCCGGACCTCGGGACGGAGGGTCAGGCGCCGGACGCCGGGCGCCGGACGCCGGACTTCGGACAGAGCGTCAGGCACCAGGGGCCGGGGCCGGACGCCGGACGTCCTTCGAAGGGCCAGACGCCGGACGCCGGACCGTCATTCGGAAGGCCAGGCACCGGCGGCCAGGCGGAAGGTCAGGGGCCGGCGGCCGGACGTCGTTCGAAAGGTCAGGCGCCGGCGGCCAGGCGGATCACGTTCCACGACAGCGGCTCGAGCGTGACGTCGAGGACGCCTGCGTCGACCCGGGCGCCGTGGCCCTCGTGCGGCACGACACGCTCGGGGTCGGCCAGGGTGTTGCGCGCGTCGGGGTCGGCATCGCTGAGCACGCTGTGCTCCACGACCCGGCTCACGTCCAGCCCGGACAGGGCAACACGGAGCGGCAGCGGCCGGCTCTGGCCGCGGTTGACGGCGAAGACGGTGACCGCGCCGCTCTTCGGATCGCGGACGGCGGTGGCGTGCAGCAGCGGCACCTCGCCGTAGGCGGGCGTCCGGTACGTGGGCGACTCGGCCCGTACGTCGAGGACTTCGCCGCGACCGTACCGGGATGCCTGGGCGAAGGGGAAGAACGTCGTCTGCCGCCAGGCCGGGCCGCCCGGCTCGGTCATGATCGGCGCGATCACGTTGACGAGCTGGGCGAGGCAGGCGACGGTGACCCGGTCTGCGTGACGCAGCAGCGCGATCAGCAGCGAGCCGAAGACGACGGCGTCGGTGACGCTGTAGTTGTCCTCCAGCAGTCGTGGCGCCTCCGGCCAGTCCAGCGGGTTCGCCTCGGTCTCCGCCTGGAAGCGCTTCTGGTACCAGACGTTCCACTCGTCGAAGGAGAGCTGGATCTTCTTCTTCGACTTGAGCCGGGCGCCCACGTGGTCGCAGGTCGCGACGACGTTCTCGATGAAGGACTCCATGTCGACTGCGGACGCGAGGAACGAGTCGCGGTCGCCGTCGAGTTCCTCGTAGTAGGCGTGCAGCGAGATGTGGTCGACCAGGTCGTACGTCTCCTCCAGGACCGTCGCCTCCCAGGCGGCGAAGGTGGGCATGGCCCGGCTCGAGCTGCCGCAGGCCACGAGCTCCACCCCGGGGTCGATCTGGCGCATCGCCCGGGCGGTCTCCGCCGCCAGCCTGCCGTACTCCTCCGCCGTCTTGTGACCGGTCTGCCAGGGCCCGTCCATCTCGTTGCCCAGGCACCACAGGCGGATGCCGTACGGGTCCTTGTCGCCGTGCGCGACGCGCCGGTCCGAGAGTTCGGTCCCGGACGGATGGTTGGCGTACTCCTGGAGCTGGAGCGCTTCGGCCACGCCCCGCGTGCCGAGGTTCACGGCCATCATCGGCTCGGCCTCGGGGCCCGCCTTCTTCACGAAGCCGATGAACTCGCTCAGCCCGAAACGGTTCGTCTCTGTGGACCGCCAGGCGAGGTCGAGGCGGCGCGGCCGCTCCTGGGCGGGGCCGACGGAGTCCTCCCACCGGTAGCCGGAGACGAAGTTGCCGCCGGGGTAGCGGATCGCGGTGACGCCGAGTTCGCGGACCAGTTCCAGGACGTCGGTCCGCAGCCCGGCCTCGTCGGCGGCCGGGTGGCCGGGTTCGAAGATGCCGGTGTACACGCAGCGGCCCAGGTGCTCGACGAACGAGCCGAAGAGACGGGGGTTCACCTCTCCCACGGTGAAGGCCGGGTCGAGTGTGAAGCGGGCGTTGCTGTCGGGCATGGTGTCCTTCCGAAGTGTGCGGGGCGTCAGGGGGAAACGACCGGCCAGCCGTCCTTGCCCCAGGTCAGGGCGTTGAGTCCGAGCTTGGGCCGGCCGTCGTCCGCCGCGTCGTAGTAGTGGTAGACGAGGACGTCACGGCCGCGGTCGCGGAGCACGGACTGGCCGCCGGTGCCGATGTACCTGCCGTGTCCGGAGAGCAGCAGCTCGCCGCCGCCCTCGGTCATGGGGGTGCCGTCGCGGTCGTAGTAGGGGCCGGTGGGGCTCGTCGCCCGGCCGACTCGGACGTTGTCCGTCGAATCGGTGCCGGCGCAGCAGCGGTCGTAGGAGACGAAGAGGTAGTAGTGGCCGCCGTGGCGGACGATGTACGGCGCCTCGACCGCATAGGGGGCGTCCGGGCGGGTGGCGAGGTGCAGCACCTCGGGATCGGCGGCGGCCGGTTTGCCGGTGCGGCGGTCGAGTTCGATCATGCGGATGCCGGTCCAGTAGGAGCCGAAGCTCATCCAGACCTTGCCGTCGGCCTGGATGACGGCCGGGTCGATCGCGTTGTAGTGGTCCGAGGTGGTGGTGGCGAAGACGACGCCCCGGTCCTGCCAGGTGCCGGGCCTGCCCGAGGGCGAGGTGGCCAGGCCGATCGCGGAGTGGTTGGAGCCGAAGGAGGAGACGGCGTAGTAGAGCCAGTGGACGCCGTCTCGGTAGGTGATCTCCGGCGCCCAGGGGTCGCCCTCGGGCGAGTAGGCGTGCCACCAGTCAGGGATCTCGGTGAACGCCGACCCGGCGCGCCGCCATGTCCTGCCGTCCTGGGAGACGCGGGCCTCGATCTTGTTGTGGGTGGAGTAAACAACGTAGTTGCCGTCCGCCAGCCGGGCGGCGGACGGGTCGTGGACCTCGGTGTCCCCGGTGACGTGGCGTGGGTCGGGGTACGAGGCGGTGGCGGACGCCGGAGTGGCACCGGCGGATCCGACGGGTCCGACGGCGTGGCCCGGCAGTGTTCCGGCGCCGCACAGGGCTGCGGCGAGGGCGGTGGCGGTGAGGGCGGTCCCGAGGTGCTTGCGGGGTCCGGATCGCGCGGCCTGCATGAAGGGCGGCTCCTTCACTCGACGGGGAGGTGGAAGGGGAGCAGCCACGGAGCGTTCGAAATACCGACACGCGCTCGCCACTTCGAACGGGACCGTAGACGCGGGCGGACGAGGCGTCAATGGCTCTCGCTGAAATGACGAACAGCGTTCGATATTTCGCACATCCGGAGCGATGGAAGCTCACCAGTGCCGGAGCCGGACGCCGCCGCCCAGGCCGACTCCACCGACTGGACCCGCGCACCCGCCCGGCCCGACTCGGCACGCCCCGCCCGCTCAGCCCGTGAACGCCGGCTGCGCCAACCCCCTTCCGGCATCGGGCAGCACCAGCACCGAGCCCGACAGCGGATGCGGCGCGGCAAGTCCCTTGCGCGCAGAGGTGATGTAGAGGTCGGTGAGGGCGGCGCCGCCGAACGCGCACGAGGTGGGGCGGCGCACCGGCAGCGCGACGACACGGTCCAGCACCCCCCGGGGCGTGTACCGGCGCACCGCGCCGCCGTCCCACAGGGCCACCCAGACGCAGCCGTCCGCGTCCACGGTCAGCCCGTCGGGGTAGCCCGCGCCCGGCTCGACGACGACCAGCGGACGGCGGTTCACCGGCAGCGGGTCGCCGGGGCGGACGTCGAACACGTCGATGCGGCGGGTCGGCGAGTCGATGTAGTACATCCGGCTGCCGTCCGGGCTCCACCCCGTGCCATTGCTGACGGAGACATCGGTCAGCAGGGGGGCCGCCGTGCCGTCCGGTGCGATCCGGGTCAGCGTCCCACCTCCCGGTGCCTCGTCGTAGCGCATGGTTCCGGCCCACAGAGAGCCGTCCGGCGCCACGGCTGCGTCGTTGCCGCGCCGCCCGTCGACAGGATCCCGGTGCAGCCAGCGGAAGGTGCCGTCGGCGTCGTAGAGCCCGACACCGTCGCGGAGGTTGACGACCAGGCCCCCGCCGGCGCGGGGCTTGGCCGCTCCGACGTGCTGCTCGGTGGCCATGACGGTGCGCCGGCCGGTGGCGGGGTCGTAGGTGTGCACGCGCGCCGAGAGGATGTCGACCCACAGCAGACGGGCGGCCGACGCGTCCCAGGTGGGCCCCTCCCCGAGGACGGCCTCGTGCCGCACCGCGATCTCGGGGCCCGTCACGGCGCCGCCCGGTGCCCGAGCCGCTCGGACAGGTCCATGGCCCCCTTCGCGGCCAGCGACCGCAGCTCCGCGAGCCGTTCCTCGCTCCAGCGGATCATCGGTACGGAGATGGAGAGCGCCGCGACGACCCGCCCGGAGCGGTCGCGCACCGGCGCGGCGACACAGCTGACGTCCGCGTTCGACTCGCGCTGTTCGAGGGCGATGCCGGCCGTCCGCACGGTCGCGAGTTCGGAGCGCAGCACGGCCGGGTCGGTGATGCTGTTCGGCGTCATGGCCACCAGTTCGGCGCCCGGTGCGAGGCGGGCGTCGAGCTGGTCCTCCGGCAGGGAGGCGAGCAGCATCTTGCCGACGGCGGTGCAGTGCGCCGGCAGACTCCGGCCGGCCGCCGAGACCATGCGGACGGCATGGGTGGAGTCGACCTTCGCGACGTAGAGGACCTGAGAGCCGTCCAGGATCGCGACATGCACGGTCTCGCCGCAGGTCTGGGCGACGGAGCGGGCCACCTCCTGGCCCTCGCGGGCAAGGTCGAGCTGCTCGGCGTAGCGGCTGCCCAGCTGGTAGGTGCGGACCCCGAGCCGGTAGCGCCCGGACTGGCCTTCCACCGGTACGAGGTAGGACCGGGCCGTGAGTGTCGTGATCAGTTCGTGCACAGTGGTGCGCGGCAGCTGGAGTCTGCGGACGATGTCGGGAGCCGACAGCGTCCCGTCCCCGTCGAGGAAGAGCTCCAGAATGTCGAGAGCCCGGGCGACAGCGGGCACGTGGCGTCCCATGACCTTCCCTTTGTTCGAGATATCAACGCTTGACCGACTGGACGAACAGTCTATCGCCGCCGCCTTTCACCGGTAAGCGTTGCGGATCTGCTGTTTCCGCTGCGCGACCCATTGACACCCGCCCGGCCCGGTCCTTACCTTCACCGCAGATCTCGAACACCGTCCGATATACCGAACATTGAGGTTGCTCGTGACCCCTCCTTCCGCGCCGGCCTTCGGCAAGCGCCGGCCCGGTGAAACGGCACTCGCCGCGCTGGGCCTGGCCGCTCCCACCGAGAACCCTGCGGACGCCTCCCCGCACCGGTTCCCCGACGGGGGCGGCTGGCGCACCGAGATCCCCTCCTGTGAGGGGCCCGAAGTGCTCGCCGTCGTACTCGAGGAGGCCGCCCGGCTGGACCTGCCGATCCATCGCATCAGCCAGGGCAGCGGCGTCTGGATGCTGACCGACGGTGAGATCACCGACATGGTGGAGTCGACGGCCGAACGCGGCATCGAGCTGTGCCTGTTCACCGGGCCGCGCGGCAGCTGGGACATCGGCGCGTCGACACGTACCGATTCCGGCGGCTCGGGACTTCGGGCCCGCGGGCACGACGCGCTCGCCGGGTGTGTCGAGGACGCCCTGCGCGCCACCTCCCTCGGCGTCCGGTGCCTGCTGGTCGCGGACGAGGGGGTGCTCTGGTGCCTGCACCGGCTCCGCGAGCAGGGCGTGCTGCCGGCCGACACGACGTTCAAGGTCTCCGCGCTGGTCGGCCCGGCCAACCCGGCCGCCTACGCGGTGCACGAGCGCCTCGGCGCCGACTCCGTCAACGTCCCCTCCGACCTGACACTCGCTCACCTCACGGAGATCCGCAGGGTCAGCGCCGCGCCGATGGACCTCTACATCGAGGCACCCGACGACCTCGGCGGCTACGTCCGCATGTACGAGACGGCCGAGCTGATCCGTCGCGGCGCCCCGCTGTACCTCAAGTTCGGGCTGAGCAAGGCTCCCGGCTTCTACCCGTACGGAGCCCAGATGCGCGACGTGATGCTGGCATCCGCGCGCGAACGCGTCCGGCGCGGACGGCTGGTACTGGACCTGCTGGCCCGGCACGGCGCCGACGGCGGGATGTCGCCGCTCGGCTCCCGCCTCCCCGGCCCCCTGCGCCGCTTCCCGGTCACCGACCTGCCCACGACGGACCCGTCCGTAGAACTGCCCGGCGCCGCCCCGGCGGTCGTGCCCTCACCCCTTAAGGACTGATGAAGATGCGTAACCGCCGAACCACTGTCGTCACCGCCGTCGCCGCCGCGCTCGCGCTGTCCCTCGCCGCCTGCGGCCAGAACAGCACCGGCGGCAGCAAGCAGGAGGAGAAGGGCGGAAAGGGCTCCACGATCGGCATCGCCATGCCGACCAAGTCGTCGGAGCGGTGGATCGCCGACGGTGACAACATGGCCGCCCAGTTCGAGAAGCTCGGCTACAAGACCGATCTGCAGTACGGCGACGACGACGTCGACCAGCAGGTCAGCCAGATCGAGAACATGATCACCAAGGGCGTCGACGTCCTCGTCGTCGCCGCCATCGACGGCCGGGCGCTGGGCGACGTGCTGCGCCAGGCGGGCGAGCAGGGCATCGAGGTGATCTCCTACGACCGGCTGATCCTCGGCAGCGACAACGTCGACTACTACGCCTCCTTCGACAACGAGAAGGTGGGCGAACTCCAGGCCGGCTACATCGTCGACAAGCTCGGCCTGAAGGACGGCGGCGCCGAAGGCCCGTTCACCGTCGAACTGTTCGCCGGCTCCCCCGACGACAACAACACCCGCTTCTTCTTCCAGGGCGCGTGGAAGGTCCTCAAGCCCTACATCGACAAGAAGCAGCTCGTGGTCCGCAGTGGGCAGACCCGGCTGGAGCAGATCACCACCCTGCGCTGGGACGGTGGCACCGCGCAGAAGCGCATGGACGACCTGCTGACCGGCTCGTACTCCTCGGACACCGTGGACGCCGTGCTCTCCCCGTACGACGGCATCTCGATCGGCATCCTGTCCGCGCTCAAGTCCGACGGCTACGGCACCGAGGCCAAGCCGTACCCGGTGGTCACCGGGCAGGACGCGGAGGTGGCCTCCGTCAAGTCCATCATCGCCGGACAGCAGACGCAGACCGTGTACAAGGACACCCGGGCGCTCGCCAAGCAGGCCGTGCAAATGGCCGACGCCGTGCTGAACGACAAGAAGCCCGAGGTCAACGACACCACCACCTACGACAACGAGAGGAAGGTCGTGCCCGCCTTCCTGCTCGACCCGGTCAGCGTCGACAAGTCCAACTACGAGTTGGTGCTCGTCGACTCCGGCTACATCAAGGCGAGCGACCTGTGACCGGCGGCGCCGCACCGATCCTTCAGATGCGCTCGATCGGCAAGTCGTTCCCCGGGGTACGCGCGCTGTCCGACGTGACGCTGACCGTGGCGCCCGGCGAGGTGCACGCCATCTGCGGGGAGAACGGCGCCGGCAAGTCGACGCTGATGAAGGTCCTCAGCGGGGTCCACCCGCACGGCAGTTACGAGGGCGACATCCTCTTCGAGGGCGAGAGGTGCGCCTTCAGGGACATCCGGGCCAGCGAGGACCGAGGCATCGTCATCATCCACCAGGAACTCGCCCTGGTGCCGTACCTGTCCATCGCCGAGAACATCTTCCTCGGCAACGAGCACTCCCGGCGCGGCATCATCAGCTGGAACGAGACCCTGCGGCACGCCGCCGCACTGCTGCAGCGCGTCGGCCTCCGCGAGCACCCGCAGACCCGGGTCGCGGACATCGGCGTCGGCAAGCAGCAGCTCGTGGAGATCGCCAAGGCGCTCTCCAAGAAGGTGAAGCTCCTGATCCTCGACGAGCCGACCGCCGCGCTCAACGACGAGGACAGCGCCAAACTCCTGGTTCTCATGAAGGAGTTGAAGGAGCAGGGCATCACCTCGATCATCATCTCGCACAAGCTGGGCGAGATCGCCGAGGTCGCCGACTCCGTCACCGTCATCCGCGACGGCCGCACCATCGAGACCCTCGACGTCGCGGACGGGAACACCACGGAGGACCGCATCATCCGCGGCATGGTGGGCCGCGACCTGGACCACCGGTTCCCACAGCGCACACCCTGGACCGGCGAGCGGAGCGCCCACCCGGCGCTGGAGATACGGGACTGGACCGTGCACCACCCGATCGACCAGCAGCGCAAGGTCGTCGACAAGGTGTCCGTGGAGGTCCGCAGGGGCGAGATCGTCGGCATCGCCGGACTGATGGGGGCCGGCCGCACCGAGCTGGCCATGAGTGTCTTCGGCCGCTCCTACGGGCGCAACATCAGCGGAACGGTGCTCAAGGACGGCAAGGAGATCAGGACCCGCACGGTCCCCGAGGCGGTCGCCCACGGCATCGCCTACGTCACGGAGGACCGCAAGCACTACGGTCTCAACCTGATCGACACCATCGGCCGCAACATCACCATGAGCGCCCTGTCCAAGATCTCCCGGCGCGGTTTCGTGGACGAGCACGCGGAACGCCGGGTCGCCGAGTCGTACCGCACCGGCATGAACATCAAGGCGCCGACGGTCCACGAGCAGGTCGGCCGGCTCTCCGGGGGCAACCAGCAGAAGGTCGTCCTCAGCAAGTGGATCTTCGCCGGGCCGGACGTACTGATCCTCGACGAGCCGACCCGCGGCATCGACGTGGGCGCGAAGTTCGAGATCTACACCGTCATCGACCGGCTCGCCGCCGAGGGCAAGGCCGTCGTCCTCATCTCCTCAGAACTCCCCGAACTGCTCGGCATGTGCGACCGCATCTACACGATGTCCGCCGGCCGCCTCACGGGCGAGGTGCCGCGCGCCGAGGCGACCCAGGAAGTCCTCATGCGCCACATGACCGACACCAGCGACAAGAGGTAACAGACATGGGCCCGGTCTCCACCGACGCCAAGAACAGCCAGCCCAGCCCGGCGCCGCCGGGCGCGCGTTCCACCACGAAGTCGCTCCTGATGGACGCTGCCCGCCGCAACATGCGGCAGTACGGGATGCTCGTCGCCCTGGCGCTCATCGTCGTGCTCTTCGAGATATGGACCGACGGCGTCCTGCTGATGCCGAACAACGTCACCAATCTCGTCCTCCAGAACAGCTACATCCTGGTGCTCGGCATCGGGATGATGATCGTCATCATCTCGGGCCACATCGATCTGTCGGTCGGCTCCCTCGCCGCCCTGGTCTCCGCGGCCTGCGCGGTGATGATGGTCGAGCACGACGTGCCGTGGGTGCTCGCCCTGGTACTCGCCCTGTGCATCGGGGCGGTCGCGGGAGCCTGGCAGGGCTTCTGGATCGCGTACGTCGGCATTCCCTCGTTCATCGTCACGCTGGCGGGCATGCTGCTGTTCCGCGGCGGCACCCAGATCCTGCTCGGCAGCCGGTCGCTCGGACCGTTCCCCGAGGGGTTCCAGAAGATCTCCACCGGCTATCTGCCGGAGATCGGTCCGGTCACCAACTACCACAACCTGACGCTGCTGCTGGGTCTCGCGCTGCTCGCGTTCGCCCTGTGGCAGGAGGTCCGCGACCGCCGCCGGCAGCAGAAGTACGACCTCGACGTGCTGCCGCGGGGCCTGTTCCTCGCCAAGTGCGCGGCCCTTGCTGCGGCGGTCCTCGCCTTCACCCTGACCCTCGCCAGCTACCGCGGCGCCCCGGTCGTGCTGCTGCTCCTGGCGGTCCTCCTCGTCGGCTTCGGGTTCGTCATGCGCAACGCGGTCGTCGGACGCCATGTCTACGCCCTCGGGGGCAACCAGGCGGCGGCCAAGCTGTCGGGCGTGAAGGACAAGCGCGTCACGTTCCTGGTGTTCGTCAACATGGGTGTGCTGGCCGCGCTGGCGGGCGTCGTCTACGCCGCGCGCCTGAACGCCGGTGTGCCGCAGGCGGGCGTGAACTTCGAACTCGAGGCCATCGCGGCCGCGTTCATCGGCGGCGCGTCCATGAGCGGCGGCGTCGGGACCGTGCTGGGCGCGGTCATCGGCGGCCTGGTCCTCGGTGTGCTCAACAACGGTATGTCACTCGTCGGTATCGGCAGCGACTACCAGCAGGTCATCAAGGGCCTGGTGCTGCTGGCGGCCGTCGGGTTCGACGTCTGGAACAAGCGCAAGGTCGGTTCCTGAGATCCGCGGTCGACGAGATCCGCGGTCAACGACTGCTGCCGACCCGCGAATCGCGGGCCGGCAGCAGTCGTGGTGGGGTGGTGGTGCGCGGGCCGCTCAGGCGCCGCGCGCGGTTCAGTTCATGGCCGCGCCCACAGCGGGCGTGCCGGTGGTGAGGAAGACGGTGGACGGAAGGGAGCCGTCCGCCTTGCGCGGCCCCTGAGCCGTGGTGGGGTCGGTGCTGCGGACCCGGACCGCGCTCTGCGGACCGCCCGTCGCCGTGGCGTTCCAGACGTTGGCGGCGCTCACGGTGCGGTGTCCGAGCTTGGCGCCGGCCTTGGCGTTGTCCAGGGCGAGGTTCCTGGACAGCCGTGACGGGGACGACAGGAAGAAGTACCCGTCGGCCCCGTTGCGGAACGCGGTGTTGCGGTGCAGCCGCAGCGCCCCACCGTTGCTGTTCTCGGTGAAGCCGTGGAGGGTGTTGTCCCAAGCGGCGTTGCCCGTGACGACATGCGCGGCGCTCGCCCCGCCGCCGCCCAGCTTGAAGCCGTTGCCGTTGCCCTCGAACGCCGGATCCTTCCAGCGGTTCACGCCGTTGCCGTACGCCCAGCTGCGTTCGATCCGCACGGGGCTCGCCCACTGCCACAGGTCGAGGCCGTCGTCGGCGTTGTTGTAAAGGCGCGCGCCGACGACCCTGTTGTTGCTGCCCGAGCCGAACTTGACGGCGAGGCCGTCGGCGTTCTGACCGTGGTTCTTCGCGTCGTAGTTGTCGTACGAGTCCAGGTTCTCGATGAGGTTGTCATCGGTTCCGTCGCCGCGCAGGGTGAAGCCGGAGTTGCCGTTGCCGTGCGTCGTGATGTTCTTGAAGACACCGCCGACGGACGAGGTGACGACGACCCCGTGTGCCGGAGAGTTGCGGAACGTCAGATTCGACAGGGTCCAGTAGTCGCCGCCTATGGCAACGAGCCACTGGTCCCGGGGCAGCGCGGACCCGTCGATCGTCGCCTTCTCATTGCCGTGGGCGGTGACGGTGATCCGTCGCGCCGCCGTCCCGTCGGCCTGGCTCTTCAGGGACTTCGCCGGGCGGTAGGTACCACCGCGCAGCTGGATGGTGGTGCCGGGGCGTGCCTCGGCGAAGGCCCGCTCCAGGGCCGCGGTCGTGGAGACGACCTGTCCGGCCGGCGCGGCGTCCGCGCCGTCCGAGGCGGTGGCCAGGTAGACACCGCCCGACCCCGCGACGACGGCGGCGGCCGTCGCGGCCGACAGGGTGCGCGCTCTGCGGTGGCGGCCTCTGTTGTTGCTCACGATCATAGTTCCTTGCCTGTTGAAGGGTGGGGCGGTCACGATGGTCAAGGTGGCCGCCCTGTCCTCCTGTTGCCGCCGGGACGCGAAAGGTTGCCGCCGGCGCGAGGCCGGTCACGACCTCAGCGCACACCGAACGAGTGCACGGTCGAGGAGCGGTAGGTCTCCCCCGGGCGAAGCACCGTCGAGGGAAACCCGGGTTGGTTGGGCGAGTCGGGGAAGTGCTGCGTCTCCAGACAGAAGCCGTCGCCCTGGCGGTAGATCCGCCCGGAGGTGCCCTTCAGGGTGCCGTCGAGGAAGTTCCCGCTGTAGAACTGCACTCCCGGCTCGGTGGTGGCGATCCTCATGATCCGTCCGGAGACGGGGTCGGCCACGGTGATCACCTGTTCCGGCGATGCGGTGGCGCCCTTGTCGAGCACGAAGTTGTGGTCGTAGCCCTGTCCCAGCAGGATCTGCTCGTGGCCCTCGCGCAGGTCGACCCCGATGCGCTTGGCGTGCCGGAAGTCGAACGGGGTCCGTGAGACGGTCGCTCTCCGGCCGGTCGGGATGAGCGTGGCGTCGACGGGCGTGTAGCGGGAGGCGTCGATGCGCAGCCGGTGGTCGTGGACCGAGCCGCTGCCCTCCCCCGCCAGGTTGAAGTAGGTGTGGTTGGTGAGGTTGACGACGGTGGGCCGGTCGGTGGTCGCCGCGTAGTCGACGCGGAAGTCGCCTCGGGCGGTGAGGACGTAGTCGACGCGGGTCGTCAGCGTGCCGGGGTAGCCCATCTCGCCGTCCGGGCTGACGCGGCGCAGCGTCAGCCCGACGTCGACACCGCGCCGGTACGGCTCGACGTCCCACACCCGCTTGTCGAAGCCCTGGTCGCCGCCGTGGAGGCTGTTGGGTCCGTCGTTCGCCGGGAGGCGGTACGTGGTGCCGTCGAGGGTGAACCGGGCGCCGGCTATGCGGTTTCCGTACCGGCCGATGAGGGCACCGAAGTACGGGCTCTTCGCGACGTAGTCGGCCAGATCGGCGAAGCCGAGGGACACGTTCGCCGGGCGGCCCCGGCGGTCGGGGATCTCGAGCGTCTGGACGATGCCGCCGTAGGACAGGACCCGCAGCCGGGTACCGCCGTTGGAGAGGGTCCACCGGTCGACGCGGGTGCCGTCGTCGAGGGTTCCGAAGTGCTCCCGCACCGGGTCACGCGTGCGGGCGGCCTCTCCGGGTGCGGATCCGATGGCCGCGTCCGCCGCCGCCGTCGTCGTGGTGGCCGCGGCCAGGGCCGCCCCCCCCCCCCCCCCCCCCGGCCCGTGG
>NZ_JBEZKP010000083.1:0-18831 GCF_040706335.1 Streptomyces sp. NPDC048389
GTACCGGGGGCCGCCGACGGGCCGGTGGCGTGGCCCGAAGGCGCGGTGGTGACTGTGGCGAGGTGTGCCGCCGGGCCGTTGTTCGCGTTCCAGGGCCTCGACGCGGCCGGCGGCGGCCAGGTGGGCGGCCGCGGCGAGTCCGGCGGGTCCTGCGCCGACGACGAGGACGTCCACGGTGCGTTCCCTGCGGCTCATCCCCGGCCCTCCTCGAACAGTGCGCGGACCGCGGGTCCGCAGTAGAAGCCCTGGCAGCGGCCGCCGCGGGCGCGGGTGCGGCGGCGCAGTCCGTCCAGCGACCGGGGCGGGACGGTGCTGTGCAGCGCGTCGCGGATCTCGCCGCGGGTGACGCGTTCGCAGTGGCAGACGATGGTGCCGTAGGCGGGGTCGGCGGCGATGAGGTCGGCCCGCTGGTAGGGCCGTCGGGCCGCGTCCCCGATGCCGGGCATGCGGACCGGCTCCAGCTCGCGGGCGGCGCCCAGGGCCAGTCCGGCATCGGCGAGCAGGCCGGTGACGTGGGTGGCGATGGCCATGGAGGCCGTCAGACCGGTGGAGCGGATGCCTCCGACGGTGACGTACCGCTGCCGGGCGTGGGCCCGGATGCGGTAGTCGTCCTGCCCGGTGGCGGCGCGCAGGCCGGCGTAGACGGCGGTGACCTCCTCGTCGACGAGTGCGGGCAGGATCCGCCGGCCCTGGTCGCGCAGCGCCCGCAGGCCCTCGGCTGTCGACCCGGTGGCGCGTTTGTCGTCGACGTCCTCCGCGGTCGGCCCGAGGATGACGTTGCCGTACACGGTCGGTGCGACGAGGACGCCCTTGCCCAGTTCGGTCGGGACGGGGAGCAGGATGTGGCGGACGAGGGGGCGGGCGAGCTTGTCGTAGACGATCAGCTGGCCGCGCCTGGGGCGGACGGTGAAGTCGTCGTGGCCCAGGTGCCGGTCCAGCTCGTCGGCGTGCAGGCCGGCCGCGTTGACGAGGTAGCGGGTGCGCAGCGGGCCGCGTGAGGTGGCGAGTTCGTGGTGGCCGCCGCTCGTCACGGACTCCACCCGGCAGCCCAGGTGCAGGGCGACGCCCGCGAGGACGGCCTGGGTGGCGTAGGCGAGGGTCGTGGTCCACGGGCAGATGATCCACTCGTCGGGGATCTCGAGTGCGCCGAGCGCGCCGGGGCCCAGGTGCGGTTCGCGCAGGGTGAGTTCGGCGGCGTCCAGGAGGCGGGTGCCGTGGTGGCCGTTGCGGGCGGCCTTGGCGGCGAGGTCCGGGAGCGCGGCGAGCTGCCCGCCGTCCCGGGCGACGAGCAGGGCACCGACCGGTTCGAGGGGGATGCCGCTCTCTTCGGCGTAGGCGGCGAGGCGGCGCCGGCCCTCGCGTACGAGCCGGGACTCCAGGGAGCCGGGCACGGCGTCGAAACCGGTGTGCAGGATGGCCGTGTTGGCCTTGGAGGTGCCGGCCCCGACGTCGTCGGCCGCGTCGACGAGTGCGATACGCAGTCGGTGGCGGGCCAGCTCGCGGGCGATGGCGGTGCCGACGACCCCGGCCCCCACGACGGTGACGTCGTACAGGTGGTCGGGCAGTGCGCCGCCGGTGGTGACGGTCATGGCGCTCCGGGTCCGGCGGCGGGCGCCGGTGTGCGCTCCAGCAGCGCCGCGACCTCGGCGCGGAAGGCTCCGAGCCGTTCGGCGGCCCGGTCGGCGCTGATGCGGGGTTCGTAGACGGCGGAGGGCCGCCAGGCGGGGACGGCCTGCTCGGGGGTGAGGTCCGCGTCGATGCCGAGCCGTGCGACGGCCGCGGCGCCGAGGGCGGTCGCGTCGGGCAGCGCGGAGACCTCGACGGGGAGTTGGAGGAGGTCGGCCTGCGTCTGCATGAGCAGCGCGGAGCGGGTGAGGCCGCCGTCGACGCGCAACGCCGTCAGCGGGGTGCCCAGGTCGGTGGCGGCGGCGTCGGTGAGGGAGGCGACCTGCGCGGCCAGGCCCTCGCAGAGCGCGCGGACGAGGTGGCCGGGGCCGGTGTCCAGGCCGAGCCCGGTGACGCAGCCGCGGACGTCGCCGCGCCACCAGGGTGCCGCGAGCCCGGCGAGCGCCGGTACGAAGGTGACGCCACCACTGTCGGGCACCGCACTGCCGACGCTGTCGAGGTCCGCGGCGCCGGAGACGACCCCCAGGTCGGTGAGCCATCGCACGGCGGAGGCGGCAGTGTAGACCTGCCCGTCCAGGCAGTAGCTGGTCGAACCGCCGAGCCGCCACGCGACGCAGCCGACGAGGCCGGTGGTGGAACGGCGGGGCCGGTGACCGGTCTGGGCGAGCAGGAACGCGCCGGTTCCGTAGGTGCACTTGGCGGATCCGGGTTCGGTGACGCTCTGCGCGAGGAGTGCGGCCTGCTGGTCGACGAGGAGGCCGGTGAGCGGAATCCCGGTGCCGAAGGCGGTGGTGACGCCGACGGGTCCGGCCGCGTCGACGACCTCCGGCAGCCGTTCGCCGGTCAGGCCGAAGATCTCGAGTGCCCGCTGCGACCAGGCGACGCGGTCGAGGTCGAGGAGCTGGGTGCGTCCGGCGGTGGCCGCGTCGGTGACGAACGCGCCGGTGAGCCGGTGCACGAGCCATGAGTCGCTGGTGGTGACGACCCCTTCGTGGGTGAGTTCGCGGCGGATCCAGGCCATCTTCGGCGCCGCGAAGTACGGGTCCAGGGGCAGCCCGGTGAGCTGCCGTAACTCCTCGGCGTACTCCGCCAGTTCGCCGCACAGCGGCTCGGCGCGCCGGTCCTGCCAGACGATGGCGCCGGTGAGCGGCTCACCGGTGGACGGGTCCCAGGCGAGGACCGTCTCGCCCTGGTTGGCCAGGCCGACGGCCTCGACCGGCTCACCGGCGTCGGCCAGCGCCCGGCGCCCCGCGTCGACGACGGAGGTGAGCAGCTCCACCGGGTCCACCTCGACGCGCCCGCCGGGGCCGTGGCGGGGCGACACGGGCGCGAAGCCGGTGCCGATGACTCCACGTACGGGACAGACCACGAGTGCCTTGGTGCCGGACGTGCCCTGGTCGACGGCAAGTACCGGGCCCGTCATCGGTCACCCCGCTCTCCGGTGGATGGAATGGATGGAACCTGATGGAACGCGGAAGAAGCCTTGATCGCTGACGAAAGCCTGGGGCAGCCGGGCAGCGCCGTCAAGGGCCGGCAGGGGCGTCCACCTGACAGCGTGGTCCCGAACTTCCTTGCCGCGCGCCGCCGCTTGAGTAAGATCGGCCGCGCACGGAAGCGGAACGGGGGCCGGCGCAGCTCCCCGCGCTGCCCGGATCTCTACCGACGCCGGCCGACCACCGCCGTCGACGTAGCCTTGCGCCCCACTGCTCCATGAGGCCCCATGACGACCAGTGCACGTTCAGAGCTGCCCCTTGCGGCATCGCACGCGGCCGACCGCCCCACGACGGTATCGGGGGCCCGGCGGCCGTGGTGACAGACCTCCTTCCGGCGTTACGCCGCCGGGCGCGGCCCGGCCGCGCCCTGAGGTCACGGTGCCCGGCTCGGCCCGGACGGATCCGTCGCTGATGGCCCCGGACGTCTTCCGCCCGGTCTACCATCCGGCCGGCCAGGACAAGGAACTGCGCACCGCGCTCCAGGACTTGCGCACCGGCCGCTGGCGGTCGATGCGCGACCTCCTCGAGACGACGGCCGACTGGGACCTGTGGACCCGGCGCACCCAGGTGCTGGCCGCGGTCGCGGCCGGCTCCGACACGGTGCAGGCGTGGCGGACCGAGGAACCCGGCAGTTCCGCCGCGGTCGTGATGCACTGCCGGGTCGTCGTCGAGCGGGCGTTACGCGCCCACCGGGACGAGCACCGGCGTACCCGGGAGCTGTGGCACGAGGCATGGGAGGCATGCCGGCTGGCCGCACACCGGTCACCCGAGGACCCCGTGCCGTGGGTGTGCCTGCTGGCACTGGCCCGGCTCGACAAGGGGCAGCGGCTGGAGGAGCACCGGATGGCGCCGCCCGGCCCGATGCTCTTTCCCGGGCCGTGGGGCCTGCTGGCCCAGGCGGACAAGCGCGACCCGCACAATCGCGAGGCGTACCACCGGATGCTGCAGTTCCTGTACGCGCGGCAGTCCGGTGTCCATCTGTCGGAGGCGGTGAACTTCGTCCAGTGGGCGTCCTCCGCCGCACCCGCCGGGTCGTCGGTCAAGGCCCTGCCCCTGTATGTGAGGGTCGAGCGCTACCGGCGGGAGAAGGGCCATGAGAAGGCGCTGGACCTGCACTGGGTCACGGACGACGCGGCCCGTGACGCCCGGCTGGCGCTGCGGGACTGGTTCGACGCGGTGCGGCCGGAGACATGCACGCTGCTCGATCTGAGCCACTTGGCGCACGCGCTGTGGGGCTCGCAGCAATTCGCCGAGGCGGCGCGGGTGTTCGAGGCGCTCGGCCCGTTCTGGACGACGCTGCCGTGGACCTGCCGCACGACTGATCCCGGTGACGCGGGGCTCGCGGAGGAGGTCTTCGTGCGTGCACGCACCCGCTGTCTGGCGGCGGCGCGCGACACCCGTCCGGGCCCGCCCCCGGGCACACACACCTGAGCCCCCGCCCCTGGAGACCTTCCCGCTCCCCGCTGTCGCTCTCCCCTGTCCCGCTCGGCACATCGCCCGTCCCCGGAGGTACCCCGATGTCCATATCCCCGCCGAAGTGGTCGGATCCCGGCCAGGATCCGCCCCGGGACGAGGAGGAACGGCTGCGGGAACTCGGCTACCAGCCCGTTCTCGCCCGGCGGATGGGCGGCTTCGGCAACTTCGCGATCAGCTTCTCGGTGATCTCGATCCTGTCCGGTTGCATGACGCTGTACGGATTCGGCCTCGGTGCCGGCGGCCCGGCGGTGATGCTGTGGGGCTGGGCGGGTGTCGGCCTCTTCGTCCTCTGCGTCGGCATGGCCCTGGCAGAGGTGACGAGCGCCTATCCGACCTCCGGCGCCCTGTACTACATGGCCGACCGGCTCGGAGGCCGCAAGTGGGGCTGGTACACCGGCTGGCTCAACCTGCTCGGCCTGCTGGGCGCGATCGCCGGGATCGACTACGGCTGCGCCCTGTTCACCGGCGCGTTCCTGAACCTGCAGTGGGGATTCGAGCCCACCCCCGGCTCCACGATGATCATCTTCATCTGCATCCTGCTGCTGCACGCCACCCTCAACCTGTTCGGCGTACGGCTCGTCAGCCTGCTCAACTCCGTCAGTGTCTGGTGGCACCTCGGCGGTGTGGCGCTGATCGTGGGCGCCCTGGCGATCGTGCCGTCCGACCACCGGTCCCCCGCGTTCGTCTTCGGTGAGTTCGTCAACGACACCGGCTGGGACAACCCGGTCTATGTCGCCGCCATCGGTCTGCTGCTCGCCCAGTACACCTTCAGCGGGTACGACGCCTCCGCCCATCTGTCCGAGGAGACCTCCAACGCGTCCGTCGCCGCCGCCAAGGGCATCGTGCGCTCCATCTGGGTCTCCTGGATCGCCGGGTTCGCCCTGCTCGCCGGCCTGACCTTCGCCATCCAGGACTACGCGGGGACCCAGAACACCGAGACCGGGGTGCCCCCTGCCCAGATCCTGATCGACGCCCTCGGTACGGGAGCCGCCGCGGCGCTGCTGCTCGTGGTGATCGTCGCCCAGCTCTTCTGCGGCAACGCGGAGGTGGCCGCCGCCAGCCGGATGGTGTTCGCCTTCAGCCGTGACAACGCCCTGCCCGGGTCCCGGCTGTGGCGCAGGGTGAGCAGCCGCACGCAGACGCCCGTCCCCGCGGTGTGGCTGTCCGTGTCGTTCGCCTGCCTGCTGGCCGTGCCGTCGCTGTACTCCGCGACCGCCTACGCGGCCGTCACCGCGATCAACGTCATCGGCATCACCCCGGCGTACGCGATCCCGGTCTATCTGCGGCTGCGCGCAGGCGACCGCTTCCGGCCCGGTCCCTGGTCGCTCGGCCGCTGGAGCAGGCCGATCGGCTGGGTCGCCGTGGTGTGGGTGGCGTGCGTGACCGTGCTGTTCTGTCTGCCGCAGTCGCATCCGGTGACCGTCGACTCGATGAACTACGCCTCGATCGCGCTGGCGGCGGTGCTGCTCCTGGCCACCGTGTGGTGGTTCGTGGCGCGCCGTTCGTACAGCACACCGGCAGCATACGGGAACGCCCGCGAGCAGGCGGAGATCGCGGAGAACATCGTCTGACCGCGCCGAGCAGTGCGCCGAAGGGCCCGACCACCAGAACCCACCCCGCGGCGGTCGGGCCCTTCGGCGTTCCGGCGAGGAATTTCTGCGCAAAGCATTGACGGGGTGTCATGGCGGCCCTACGTTCGGCGCGTTGCACTTCGTACGTCATATATGAGACGCGATACGCGAGATCTGAGAGTGCTGATGACCTTCGCCCCCACTCCGATCCCCTCCCGGACCCAGTACGTCCTGGAGGCGATCAAGCACGGCATCCTCACCGGCGGCCTCAGCCCCGGCCAGGCCCTGGTCGAGACCGAACTCGCCACGCAGTTCGGGGTGTCGAAGACCCCGGTGCGGGAGGCTCTCAAGACGCTGGCCGGCACCGGGCTGGTGGTGATGAGCCAGTACAAGGGCGCCACCGTCCGCATGGTCGACGCCGACATGGCGCGCGAGGTGTACGACGTACGGCTGCTGCTCGAGCCGGAGGCGCTGCGGCGCTCGATCACCCGCCGTGCCTCCCTGGAGGAGGCGCAGACCGCGCTGGTGCGGGCCGACGGGGCAGCCGACCAGGCCGAAAGGTCGCTGGCGAACCGGGAGTTCCACCGGGCGCTGTACCTGCCCTGCGGCAACCCGCTGCTCGCGCGGATGCTCGACGAGGTCCGCGACCAGGCGGCACTGGTCTCCACGGTGGCGTGGGCCGCCGATCCGTCGTGGCAGCGGGAGGCGGACGAGCACCGCGAGATCCTGCGGCTCGCGCTGGCCGGCGACGCCGATGCCGCGGCCCGCGCCCTGCACGAGCACATCGACTCGTTCGTGCAGCGGGCGTTCCCGATGACGGACGAGGAGGACCAGGCATGACCGGCGATCCCGGCTTCGCGTCCCTGCGGGAGGCGCTCGCGGATGTGGTGGCCATCCCGGTCACGCCCTTCACCGCGAAGGACACCGTCGACTCCGGCGCGTACCGGACACTGGTGCGCCGGCTCCTCGACGGCGGTGTGCGGACGCTCACGCCCAACGGCAACACCGGCGAGTACTACGCGCTCGGCCCCGACGAGCGGCGCGCGGTCACCGAACTGACCGTCGAGGAGTCCGCCGGCCGGGCCACCGTCCTGGCCGGTGTGGGCCTGGACCTGCCGACGGCGGTCGCCTGCGCACGGCACGCGCGTGACGCGGGCGCCCGGATGGTGATGGTGCATCAGCCGGTGCACCCCTACGTGTCGCAGGACGGCTGGGTGGACTACCACCGGGCCGTCGCGGAGGCCGTTCCCGAGCTCGGGGTCGTGCCGTACATCCGCAACCCGCACCTGCGCGGCGAGCGCATGGCGGCGCTCGGGGAGCTGTGCCCCAATGTCATCGGTGTGAAGTACGCGGTCCCGGACGCGGCGCGGTTCGCCGCCTTCGCCCGCGACGCGGGCATGGAGCGGTTCGTGTGGATCGCCGGCCTCGCGGAGCTGTACGCGCCCTCGTACTTCTCCGCGGGAGCCACCGGATTCACCTCGGGGCTGGTCAACGTGTCGCCCTCCGTCTCGCTCGGAATGCTCGCCGCGCTGCGCACCGGCGACCACGTGGCCGCCATGAAGATCTGGGAGCAGATCCGGCCACTGGAGGAGCTGCGCGCCGCCCAGCGCTCCGCCGACAACGTGACGGTGGTCAAGGAGGCGCTGGCGTCGCTCGGTCTGTGCCGCCGCGACGTCCGCCCGCCGAGCAGCACACTGGCGAGCGGGCGGCGGGACGAGGTCGCCGGCCTCGTGGCCGGGTGGTCCGTATGACCGTGCGGCCCGAGCAGTTGCGCAGCCACCAGTGGTACGGGACGGACGGGCTGCGCTCGTTCTCCCACCGGGCCCGTACCCGCCAGCTCGGCTATCTGCCCGAGGAGCACATGGGCAAGCCGGTGATCGCGGTCCTCAACACCTGGTCCGACATCAACCCGTGCCACGCCCATCTGCGCGACCGCGCGCAGGCCGTCAAGCGCGGTGTGTGGCAGGCGGGCGGCTTCCCGCTGGAGTTCCCCGTCTCCACGCTGTCGGAGACGTTCCAGAAGCCGACCCCCATGCTCTACCGCAACATGCTGGCGATGGAGACGGAGGAGTTGCTGCGCTCCTATCCGGTGGACGGCGCGGTGCTGCTGGGCGGCTGCGACAAGACGACCCCGGCGCTGCTGATGGGCGCGACCAGTGCCGACCTGCCGGCCGTCTTCGTGCCGGCGGGCCCGATGCTGCCCGGCCACTGGCGGGGCGAGGTGCTGGGCTCCGGCACGGACATGTGGAAGTACTGGGACGACAAGCGCGCCGGGCTCATCGGCGACTGCGAGATGAGCGAGCTGGAGGGCGGGCTCGCCCGCTCCCCCGGTACCTGTATGACCATGGGCACCGCCGCCACGCTGACCGCCGCCGCGGAGGCGCTGGGGGTGACCGTCCCCGGCGCGTCGTCGGTCCCGGCGGTCGACTCCGGCCACGACCGCATGGCGGCGGCGTCAGGGCTGCGGATCGTGGAGCTGGTGCGCCGGGACCTGCGGCTGTCGCACATCCTCACCCGCGAGGCGTTCGAGGACGCGGTGACCACGGTGCTCGGCCTCGGCGGCTCCACCAACGCCGTCATCCATCTGATCGCCATGGCGGGGCGGGCGGGAGTGCGCCTCGACCTGGACGACTTCGACCGGATCGCCCGTACGGTACCGGTGCTCGCCAACGTCCGTCCCGGCGGCGGCCCTTACCTGATGGAGGACTTCCACTTCGCGGGCGGCCTGCCGGGCTTCCTGTCCCGCATCCGCGACCTGCTCCACCTGGACCGGCCGACCGTCGCCCACGCCACGCTGCGCGAGCAGCTCGACGGCGCGCTGGTGCACGACGACGACGTGATCCGCACCCGTGACAACCCGGTCGCGGCCGAGGGCGGTGTCGCCGTCCTGCGGGGCAACCTCTGCCCGGACGGGGCCGTCATCAAGCACATCGCCGCAGACCCGGCGCTCCTGAAGCACACCGAGCCCGCGGTGGTCTTCCCGGACTACCGGACGATGCAGCGCACGATCGACGACCCGTCGCTCGGCATCACCGCGAACCACGTGCTGGTCCTGCAGAACGCGGGCCCGAAGGGCGGGCCCGGCATGCCGGAGTACGGGATGCTGCCGCTGCCGGACCACCTGCTGAAGCAGGGGGTGCGGGACATGGTCCGGATCTCCGACGCCCGGATGAGCGGCACCAGTTACGGGACCTGCGTGCTGCACGTCGCCCCCGAGTCGTATGTCGGCGGACCGCTGGCCCTGGTCCGCACCGGGGATCTGATCACGCTCGACGTCGAGGCGCGTTCGCTCCGTCTCGAGGTGTCCGACGCGGAGCTGGAGCGGCGCAGGGCTCAGTGGACCCCGCCGCCGGCCCGTTACGAACGCGGCTACGGGGTGCTCTACAGCGAGCAGGTCACCCAGGCCGACACGGGATGCGACTTCGCGTTCCTGGCCAGGCCGGGCGATGTCCCGGACCCGTACGCGGGCTGAGCCCCGCCCTTTCCCGACCCAACACCCTTCGCCCGCAATCCGCACAGCGTCGAAGAAAGCGCTTACCACCAGATCGGAGATGCAGTCATGGCCCAAGCTGTGGCGCAGAAATCGCCAGGGCCGCCGGCCCGGCGGCCCAGAGCGCCCGGCCGCCGTACGGGGTCGGCCCCACGCCGGCTGCCGTATCTGCTGATCGCTCCCGCCGGGCTGCTGCTGCTCGGTTTCATCGCGTACCCGGTGCTGAGCGTCTTCTACTACAGCCTGCAGGAGTACAACCCGACCAAGCCGTGGCGCAACGGCTTCGCCGGTTTCTCGAACTTCACGACGATCTTCACGGAGGACCCGCTTTTCTGGGACACCCTGACCTTCAGCCTCAAGTGGGTCGTCGTCGAGGTGGGCCTGCAGCTGCTGTTCGGTCTGGCGCTCGCCCTGATCATCAATCAGACCTTCGCCGGCCGCGCCCTCGGCAGGGCGCTGGTGTTCTCGCCGTGGGCCGTCTCCGGGGTCCTTACCTCAGCGATCTGGGTACTGCTCTACAACTCCCAGACCGGCCTGACCCGTTACCTGGCGGACTTCGGCATCGGCGAGTACGGCACCTCGTGGCTCTCCGACACCTCGACCGTCTTCCCCGCGGTGGTCGTCGCCGATCTCTGGCGCGGCGTGCCCTTCTTCGCGATCCTCATCCTCGCCGACCTCCAGTCCGTGCCCAAGGACCTGTACGAGGCGGCCGAGGTGGACGGGGCGAGCCGGGTGCGGCAGTTCCTGCACATCACGCTGCCTCATCTGAAGGACGCGATCGTCCTGTCCACCCTGCTGCGGGCGGTGTGGGAGTTCAACAACGTGGACCTGCTCTACACCCTGACCGGCGGCGGACCGGCCGGCGAGACGACCACGCTGCCGCTCTACATCGCCAACACGAGCGTCGACGCCCACGACTTCGGATACGCGTCGGCACTGACGACGGTGGCGTTCGTGATCCTGCTCTTCTTCTCGATGGTCTATCTGCGCCTGAGCAAGTTCGGAGGCCAGGACAAGTGATCACCACTTCGGCCACGCGCACCCCCGCCCCCGCGCCCCCGGCGGCCGCTGCCGCCCCGCCGCCCGCTCCCCGGCGTCGCCACCGGCGTGCCTGGGACGAGGTGCCGCGGTGGCAGATCTATCTGCCGCTCGGCGTCTATCTCCTCTTCACGCTCGTCCCCTTCTACTGGATCCTGCTCTTCGCACTCCGACCTTCCGGGTCCACCTCCCTGGTGCCGTGGCCGATGACCACGGACCACTTCGAGAAGGTGTGGACGGAACGCAGCTTCGCCACCTACTTCCAGAACAGCGTTCTCACCGGCATCGCCGTCCTGTTCATGACCACGGTGGTCGCACTGGCCGGCGGCTACGCGCTCGCCCGCTTCGACTTCCGGCTCAAGAGGGCCTTCATGCTGGCCCTGCTGTGCTCCCAGTTCGTGCCGGGAGCGCTCCTTCTGGTGCCGCTCTTCGAGATCTTCGCGAGTCTGCGGATGATCAACTCGCTGGGCAGCGTCATCATCGCGGAGACCGTCTTCCAGCTGCCGCTGTCGATGATCCTGATCAGCGGGTTCATCAAGAACGTGCCGTACTCCCTGGAGGAGGCTGCCTGGGTGGACGGCTGCAACCGCTTCAGCGCGTTCCGTGTCGTCGTGCTGCCGCTGCTGCGGCCGGGGCTGATAGCGGTCGGCTCCTTCGCGTTCGTCCACGCCTGGAACCACTTCCTCTTCGCCCTGATGTTCCTCAACAACCAGGACAAGCAGACCATCCCGGTCGGTCTCAACACCCTGATGGGCGCCGACAGCGTCGACCTCGGCGCACTGGCGGCGGGCGGGGTCATCGCCGCCGTTCCCGTGGTGGTCGTGTTCGCGTTCATCCAGAAGTGGCTCATCACCGGCTTCAGCGCGGGGGCGGTGAAGGGATGAGCACCGTACGCGAACCAGTGCCCGTGGTGCTCGTCGGCGCCCGTGGCCACGGCGGCCACCACCTGGCGAACATCAGAAGGCTCCGACGGCAGGGGCTGGTGCGGCTGGCCGGGGTCTGCGACGTCCGGCCGCTCGGCCCGCGGGAACTCGAAGGCTTCCCCGGCATCGAGCAGTCGCCGGACCTGGACGCGCTGCTCGCCTCCACCGGCGCCCGGATCGCGGTCGTCTGCACACCGATCCAGACGCACACGGACCTGGCGCTGGTGGCCGCCCGGCGCGGTGCGCACCTGCTGCTGGAGAAGCCGCCGGCCCCCTCGTACGCGGAGTTCCGGCGCATGGCCGACGGCGTCGCGGCGGCGGGGGCGGCCTGCCAGATCGGGTTCCAGGCGCTCGGCTCGCACGCGCTGCCCGCGATCCGTTCGCTCCTCGACGACGGCGCGATCGGCGAGGTGCGCGGCGTGGGGGCGGCAGGGGCCTGGGTGCGCGACGAGGCGTACTTCCGGCGCTCGCCCTGGGCGGGCCGCCGCCGGCTCGACGGCGTCGACGTGGTCGACGGAGTGCTGACCAACCCGCTCGCCCACGCGGTGTCGACGGCGCTGGCGCTGGCGGGCACTACGCGCGCCGAGGACGTGGCGGACGTCGAGACCGAACTGTTCCGTGCCAACGCCGTCGAATCCGACGACACGTCCTGCGTCCGGGTGACGACCGCGCACGGCGGGCCGGTCACCGTGGCGGCGACACTGTGCGCGCAGACCGCGGCCGAGCCGTACGTCATGGTGCACGGCACCCGCGGCCGGATCACGTTCTGGTACAAGCAGGACCAGGTGCTGCTGCAACGGACCGGCCACGGGCCGCACGAGAACGTCCACGGCAGGACCGACCTTCTGGAGAACCTGGTCCGGCATCTGACGGACGGCGCGGCCCTGCTCGCGCCGCCCGAGGTCTGCGGCGCCTTCATGCGTGTGGTGGAGGCCATCCGCACGGCCCCCGACCCGATGCCGCTGCCGCCGTCGGTGTGGCACACCGCCCAGGACGGCGATGGACCGCGACGGGTAATCCCCGGCGTCGACGCCCTCGTCGACGCCGCCGCGACGTCCTTGCGCCTCTACTCCGAGCTCGGCGCCTCCTGGGCGCGTCCCGCGGAGGTGGCCGCACCATGACGGACACGGTCACACTCCGCTGCTCGGGACGCCCCGTCGGCCGCTACACCTTCCTTCCGGACATGGACCACCGCTCCTCCCCGCGTCCGTACCTCCACCCCCTCACCACACTGGACGGCGTGCCGGTCACCGAGCTGAGGCCCCCGGACCACCGGCATCATGTGGGCGTGTCGGTCGCGGTGCCGGACGTGGCGGGGCACAACTTCTGGGGCGGGCGCACGTTCGTACGCGGTCAGGGGCCGACCGAGCTCGACAACCACGGCGAGCAGCGGCACACGGGCTTCAAGCTGTGCGACAACGACGGCTTCGTCGAGGAGCTGACCTGGGCCGCGGGGAAACGCGTCCTGCTGCGGGAGCACCGCACGGTCGCGGTCACGGCTCTGACCGGCACGGCATGGGCGCTGGACCTCACCTTCTCGCTGACCAACGCGGCAGGCGCGGCCCTGTCCGTCGGCAGCCCCGCCACCAACGGACGGCCGGGCGCCGCGTACGGGGGCTTCTTCTGGCGGGCCCCCAAGGAGCCGTCCCCTCCGGCCGTGTTCACCGACCGGGCCGACGGGGAGGCCGCCGCGCACGGCGGACGCGCCGACTGGGTGGCCCTCGCCGGCTCCTGCTGGACACTGGTGTTCGCCGGGGCGACGGGGCGCACGCGGGAGGACCCGTGGTTCGTCCGGGCCGCCGAGTACCCGGGGGTGGGTTCGTCGCTGGCACACACCGGACGGCTGCCGGTCGGGCCCGGTGAGACGGTCGTGCGCCGTGTGGTGACCGTCGTCGCCGACGGGCGTCTGGACCGTGCGGGCGCGGCGGCGCTGATCCGCAAGGCGGTGACCGCGTGATCACCGGAGACCTCGGCGACGGTACGTACCGCAATCCGGTGCTGAACGCGGACTGGTCCGACCCCGACGTCGTCGCGGTCGGCGACGACTTCTATCTCACCGCGTCCAGCTTCGGCCGGGCCCCGGGGCTGCCGCTGCTGCACTCGCGCGACCTGGTCAACTGGAGTCTGGTCGGGCACGCGCTCCGGCGGCTGGAACCGGCGGCCGCGTTCGCCGCTCCCCGGCACGACGGCGGGGTGTGGGCGCCCTCGATCCGGCACCATGACGGCCGCTTCTGGATCTTCTGGGGCGACCCCGACCACGGCGTCTGGCAGGTCAACTCCCCGGACATCAGGCACGGCTGGAGCCGCCCGCACCTGGTGAAGGAGGGCAGGGGACTGATCGACCCGTGCCCGCTGTGGGACGAGGAGACCGGCGATGCCTATCTCGTGCACGCCTGGGCCGGATCCCGCTCCGGCGTCAAGAACCGGCTCACCGGGCACCGGATGCGCCCCGACGGCAGCACGCTGCTCGACGGCGGCCGGACCGTGGTGGACGGTGACGCCCTGCCCGGCTGGTTCACCCTCGAAGGACCGAAGCTGTACCGGCACGACGGGTGGTTCTGGATCCTCGCTCCCGCCGGAGGAGTCGCGACGGGCTGGCAGGGCGCCCTGCGCTCCCGGGACTTCTTCGGTCCCTACGAGGAGCGGGTCGTGCTGGAACAGGGCACCACACCCGTCAACGGCCCGCATCAGGGCGGCTGGGTGCGGACCCGGCACGGCGAGGACTGGTTCCTGCACTTCCAGGAGCGCGGCGCGTACGGACGGGTCGTCCATCTCCAGCCGATGCGGTGGGACGACGACGGCTGGCCCGTGCTCGGCGAGGGCGGCTCGCCCGTGCTCCG
The DNA here is from genome assembly GCF_040706335.1 of Streptomyces sp. NPDC048389. Classification (NCBI taxonomy): domain Bacteria; kingdom Bacillati; phylum Actinomycetota; class Actinomycetes; order Kitasatosporales; family Streptomycetaceae; genus Streptomyces; species Streptomyces sp. NPDC048389. The sequence continues at coordinate 14,458 of NZ_JBEZKP010000083.1, forward strand.
CCACACCAAGCCCGATCTGCCGCCGCAGCCCCGGTGCGCGCCCGCTGTCGACGACGCGTTTCCCGGCGGGCGGCACGGCCGCCAGTGGCAGTGGACCGCCAACCCGGGCGACGGCTGGGTGACGCTGCACTCGGGCGACGGTCTGCGGCTGATGTGCGTACGGGGCGGCGACGCGCACGATCTGCGCCGGCTGCCGCACGTACTCACCCAGCGGCTCCCCGGCCACGAGGCCGTCGTCGAGGTCGAACTGCGCCTGGACGGCGGGGAGCCGGGGGCGCGGGCCGGGCTGGCGGTGCTCGGTGACGCGTTCTCCTGGATCGGCCTCGAACGGGTGGCCGGCGGTGCGGTGCATCTGGTGCACCGGTTCGCCGAGGCCACCGCGGAGGCGGAGCGGGACGCCGCACACCGGCGGCCCGCGCCGCAGGGACGGGCCCGGCTGCGGATCGCCGTCGGGGCGGGGGCGCGGTGCCGGTTCTCGGCCGCGGTGCCCGGCGCGCCGGACGCCGGTTTCGTCCCGTCGGGCCAGGTCTTCACCGCCACTCCGTGGCGCTGGGTCGGCGCCCTCCTCGGTCTGTTCGCCGTGGCACCGGGCGACGGGCCCGCGGCGGCGGGCCAGGCCGGCGCCGCGACGTTCACACGGTTCCGCATCACACCCGTACACGCACCGAACCCATCCAACCCTCCGAACCCATCCAGCACATCCAGCACATCCAGCACGTCCGTACCAGCAGAAATGAGCCGACCATGAACATCTTCCGCCGGGGACACGGCAGAGCCGCCGGTGTCCTCGCACTCATCTCGGCCCTCGCGCTGACCGCCACCGCCTGCGGCGACGGCGGTGGCGGAGCCGCCGGCGACAAGGGCGGCGAGGGCTCCGGCACGGGCGAGATCACCTTCTGGGACAACAACGGCGGTGTCCGCACCGACGTGTGGAAGGAGATCATCGCCGACTTCGAGAAGAAGCACCCGAAGATCAAGGTCGACTACGTCGGGGTCGCTTCGACCGAGGTCCAGTCCAAGTACGACACCGCCATCCAGGGCGGCGGGCTGCCCGACGTCGGCGGCGTGGGGGCTGCGATGCTGGCCGGGATCGCCGCACAGGGCGCGCTGGAGCCCCTCGACGAACGCATCGCCGCCAGTTCTCTCGAGGGCAGGCTGAACGCCGGCATGGTGGAGAGCGTCAAGGCCGCGGGCGGCCAGAACAAGATGTTCACGGTGCCGACGTCCGCCAGCAACGGTGTGCTGTACTACCGCACCGACCTCTTCGACAAGGCGAACCTCGAGGCACCGACCACCTGGTCGACGTTCTTCACGGCCGCCGACCGGCTGACCGACAGGGACAAGAACCGCTTCGGCTACACGATCCGCGGCGGTTCAGGCTCCATCGCCCAGGCGCTGGACGCCATGTACGGCCAGAGCGGGATCGACACGTTCTGGAACGGCGACCGCACCACCGTCGACGACCCGAAGAACGTGGCGGCGCTGGAGAAGTACGCGGCCCTTTTCAAGAAGAACACCCCGGCCGCCGACGTGAACAACGACTTCACCAAGATGGTCGCCCAGTGGGACAGCGGCGAGATCGGCATGCTCACCCACAACCTGGGCTCCTACAAGGACCATGTGAAGGCACTGGGCACCGACAAGTTCCGCGGCATCCCGCTGCCCACGGCCGAGGACGGCACGCGGGTGCAGGTCTCCAACCCGGTCGACGGGCTGGGCCTGTTCAGGTCCAGCAACAACAAGGCGGCGGCCTGGAAGTTCATCGAGTTCGCCGCCTCGCACGAGTCCAACAGCAAGTGGAACGAGTCGGCCGGCGCGATCCCCGCCCACACCGAAGCGGCGAAGGACCCGTGGGTGCGGAAGGCGGAGCCCACCAGGCTCGCGGCCGAGGCGCTGTTCAGCGGTACGACGAAGATCGTGCAGCTGCCGTACTACCTGCCCGACTGGAACACCATCTCGAAGGCCGACAACGAACCGGGCTTCCAGAAGGTACTGCTCGGCAAGATGTCCGCGAAGGACTTCCTCGACAGGCTCGCCGAGCAGCTGAACGAGGCGCAGGCCGAGTGGAAGCAGCAGAACCGGTGACGCCCACCCGTCGCCAGGTGGTCGCGGCCGTCGCGGGCGTACCGCTCACGATCGCCGCGGCCCCCGCCGCCCCGGCCGTCGCGGCGCAGGGGCGCCGGACCCGCACGCTGTTCATCGCGGGAGACTCGACCGCCGCGCAGAAGTACGCCGACGCCGCGCCGGAGACCGGGTGGGGCATGGCGCTCCCCTTCTTCCTGGGCAGGTCCGCGCGGGTCGCCAACCACGCGGTGAACGGCCGCAGTTCGAAGAGCTTCGCCGACGAAGGACGGCTGGACGCGGTCCTGGAGCGGATACGCCCCGGCGACGTGCTGCTCGTGCAGTTCGGTCACAACGACGCGAAGAGCGCCGACCCGGCGCGGTACACCGAGCCGTGGTCGACGTACCGGGAACAGCTGCGCGGCTATGTCGAGGGGGCACGGGCGCGCGGCGCCGTTGCGGTGCTCGCCACCTCCGTCGAGCGGCGCAGGTTCGACACGCACGGCGGCGCGGTCCCCACCCACGGCGACTACCCGGCGGCGATGCGGGCGCTCGCCACCGACACCGGCACCGCGCTCCTCGACATCCAGGCGCTGTCGATCGCCCGCTGGCAGGAGCTGGGCCCCGAGGGGACCAAGGCGTACTTCAACTGGACACCCACCGAACAGGACAACACGCACTTCAATCCGCCGGGCGCGATCGCGGTCGCACGGATGGTCGCCGGAGAGCTGCTGCGGGCCGGTGTGCTCGCGCCGCGCGACGTACGCCGTCTCGACGACGAGGTCCCCGAGTCATGGATCGCCTGGCCACCGGCCGGCTGACACGAAAGAGAGCCGCACCATGCCTACCAAGAGATACCGGCGACGCGCCGTCACTGCGGTCCTGGGATGCCCCGCACTGGTCCTGTCCGTGACCGCGACCGCACAGGCCGCACAGGCTCCACACGCCGCACAGGCCCCACAGGCCCCACAGGCCCCACCGCACCGGGACCACCACCGGGAGCCGGCCCGCCAGACCCTCCCCGCCCAGGACGGCTGGGCATCGCTCGGCACCGGCACCACGGGCGGCGCGGACGCCGACCGCGCGCACGTCCACACCGTCACCACCTGGGAGGAGTTCAGAGCGGCGCTCGCCGACGAGAGCGACGCTCCCCGGATCATCAAGGTCAAGGGCACCCTCGACGCCACCGCGGCCGGGTGCGCGGCGTTCGAGGCCGAGGGCTACGACTTCGACACCTACCTCGCCGACTACCACCCCGATGTGTGGGGCCGCGACACCGAGGTCAGCGGTCCGCAGGAGGAGCTGCGCGCGCGGTCGGCCGACAACCAGGCCGAGGCGATCAAGGCGTACGTGCCGGCGAACACCACCATCGTCGGTGTCGGCCGTGACGCGGGCATCATCGGCGCCAGTCTCCAGGTCAAGGGCGTGGACAACGTCATCGTCCGCAACCTCACCCTGGAGAGCCCGCTGGACTGCTTCCCTCAGTGGGACCCCACCGACGGCGCGAACGGGGCGTGGAACTCCGAGTACGACAGCCTCGTGGTGTACGGCTCCACCCATGTGTGGATCGACCACAACACCTTCACCGACGGGCGCCACCCGGACAGTTCGCTGCCCCGGTACTACGGCCAGTTGTACCAGCAGCACGACGGCGAGCTCGACATCGTCAGAGGCGCCGACCTGGTCACCGCCTCCTGGAACGTCTTCGCCGACCACGACAAGACACTGATGATCGGCAACAGCGACAGCGCCGGTGCCACCGACCGCGGAAAGCTCCGGGTCACCCTGCACCACAACCTGTTCGCGGACATCGTCGAGCGCGCCCCGCGGGTCCGCTTCGGCAAGGTCGACGCGTACAACAACCACTACGTCGTCGACCGGGACACGTACGGCTACACCTTCGGCATCGGCGCGGAGTCCCAGCTCGTGGCCGACCGCAACTCCTTCTCGCTCCCCGGCGGTGTCGGCGCCGGCCGGATCCTGAAGAAGTGGAAGGACGCGCCCGTCACCGCAGAGCGCAACTACGTCAACGGCCGCCCGGTGGACCTGGTGGCCGTCCACAACGCGGAGCTGCCCGAGGAGACCCTGCGCCGGGACGCCGGCTGGACACCCACCCTGCGGACCCGGGTCGACCACCCGCGGGCCGTTCCCTGGCTGGTCGCCCACCGCGCGGGCGCCGGACGGCTCCGCTGACGGCGGAAGGAGCCCACCATGACCACACACCCCACCGGCGTCACCCGCCGGTCTCTGCTGGCCGCCGGCGCCGGGGCGGCGCTCGCCCTCGCCGTCCACCGGCCGGCGGTCACACCGGGC
>NZ_JBEZKP010000084.1:0-18687 GCF_040706335.1 Streptomyces sp. NPDC048389
CATCCGCATATCTCACACGCCAGGAAATACAACCAACCGCGCCGCATCATCAGGCACTTCGAGACGGATCACCCTAACGAGCCGAAGTCAGTAGCTCGTGCCGCTCGTTCTGCTGGTCGTATGGCTGGGCGTGGGCGGAACGCTCGGGCCCTACGCAGGGAAGCTGGGCGAGGTGGCCACCAACGATCAGGCCGCGTTCCTGCCGCAGAGCGCCGAGTCCACCGGAGTGCTCGAGGCCCGTGAGGCGTTCGACCAGTCCGATACCGTGCCCGCGATCGTGGTGTGGACGGCGGACGGGAACCGGATCACCGAGGCTCAGCAGTCCGCAGCCGCCGGCGCCGTCGGCGCACTCGCCGGGCGGCCCGGCGTCGTGGGTGGCCCTTCCCCCGCCCTGGTCTCCGACGACGACATGGCCATGCAGGCCGTCGTACAGCTGATGCCCGACCTCGGCGAGGACCTGCCCGCGGTCCTGGAGGAGGTACGCGGCGCGGCACGGAGCGTGCCGGGCACCACGGCGCAGATCGCCGGCCCTGCGGCGACCCAGGCCGACCTGTCGGACGCGTTCGCGGGCATCGACGGGTTGCTGCTAGGTGTGGCGCTCGGCGCGGTGCTGCTGATCCTGCTGCTCGTGTACCGGAGCATCCTGCTGCCGTTCCTGATCATCCTGGGAGCGGTCTTCGCCCTGGGGCTCGCGTGTGCCGTCGTCTACGCACTGGCGGACCGGGACGTGGTGCGGGTGGACGGCCAGGTGCAGGGCATCCTCTCCATCCTCGTGATCGGCGCGGCCACCGACTACGCGCTGCTGCTGTCCGCGCGCTTCCGCGAGGAGCTCGTCGTGCGAGCGGACCGGGCCGCCGCCGCGCTGGCGGCGGTGCGCCGCTCGTTCGGCGCGATCACGGCGAGCGCGGCCACCGTGGCGCTCGGACTGCTGGCCCTGCTGGCCAGTGATCTGACCAACAACCGCGCACTCGGGCCCGTCGGCGCCATCGGCATCGTGTGTGCCGTGCTCTCCACGCTCACCTTCCTGCCGGCCGCGCTGGCGGTGCTGGGACGGACCGCCTACTGGCCCTCCCGGCCCCATGCGGCCGACGCGTCGGCCGAGGGGCACGGGGTGTGGCGCCGCGTCGCCGCGAAGGTGGACGGCCGTCCTCGCCGGACGTGGGTGGTGACCGCTGCCGTCCTGGCCTTCTTCGCGGCCTTCTCCCCCGCCCTGTCCGCCAAGGGCGTCCCGCTCGACGAGATCTTCGTGGGCGACGCGCCCTCGGTCGCCGCCCAGGAAACGCTCGGCAAGCACTTTCCCGGCGGATCCGGCAACCCCGCCGTGATCATCGCCGACGCCGACCGTGCCGCTCAGGTGACGGCCGCCGCGAGGAGCACCGAGGGTGTGGCATCGGCCGGAGCCGTCTCGGCGTCCGGACGGCCGGGTGCCGGTGACCCGCTCGTCGTCGACGGCCGGGTCCGTGTCGACGCCGTCCTGGCCGACACCGCGGACAGCGACGCCGCCAAGGAGACCGTCGAGCGGCTGCGTGAGAACGTGCACGCGCTGACCGGGGCCGACGCGCTGGTCGGCGGGTACACGGCACAGCAGTACGACACCCAGCAGACGGCCGCCCGGGACCGGACGGTCATCGTGCCCGTGGTGCTCGCCATCATCCTGCTGATCCTGGTACTGCTGCTGCGCTCGCTGCTCGTACCGGTACTGCTGGTGGCGACCGTCGCGCTCAACTTCCTGGCGACCCTCGGTGTGTCGGCGCTCGTCTTCGAGCATCTCCTCGGGTTCAGCGGCACGGACGCGTCGGTGCCGCTGTACGGATTCGTCTTCCTGGTGGCGCTCGGCGTCGACTACAACATCTTCCTGATGTCCCGGGTGCGGGAGGAGGCGCTCGAGCACGGCAGTCGGCTGGGCGTGCTGCGGGGGCTGACCACGACCGGCGGAGTGATCACCTCTGCCGGTGTGGTGCTCGCGGCGACCTTCGCGGCCCTGATGGTGATCCCGCTGGCCTTCCTGGTCCAGATCGCGTTCATCGTGGCCTTCGGCGTCCTGCTCGACACTCTCGTGGTCCGCTCGCTGCTGGTGCCCGCGCTGGTGATCGACATCGGACCGCGGGCGTGGTGGCCCAGCGCTCTGGCCCGGAACGGCACCGAAACCGGTCCCGGCACCGGGCCGGAGCACCCGGCTCAATAGACACCGGCCAGTACCGGGGCGGAGCACCCGGCACGGTACTGGCCGGCGTGCCGGAGGAGACGTCCGCGCCCAAGGGCTGTCCCGTGATCCCCGGCGGGCGCACGACGACAGCCACGGCACCTCGCTGCGTTGTCGAATCGCCCGGATACACCCAGTATGAGGACGACCCTCCACCTTGCGATGCACCGCGTCCGACGCCGCGCGCCGATCCACCGGGGATTACGGGACGGCCCTTGGCGTGGGTGGGCAAGCACCGCCGGCACCTTCCCGGGAAAGGACGCCTTCCATGCCGGAAGCACGGAGTCCGCTGCACGGGCGAACCGCTGTCGTGACCGGAGCGGCGCGCGGTCTGGGCGAGGCGATGGCTCGGGAGCTGGCCTCCCGTGGCGCAAGGGTGGCGCTGCTCGGTCGCGAGGAGGGGGCACTGGCCCGGGTCAGTGCCTCCCTGCCGGGGATCTCCGGATGCTGGGAGGTCGATGTCACCGACGACCGGGGCATGGCCCGGGCCGGCGCCGAGATCCGCGGGCGACTGGGGCCTCCCTCAGTGGTGGTCGCGAACGCGGGTGTGGCCGAGGGGGGCCCGTTCGCCGAGTCCGATCCTGCGGTCTGGCGTCGTGTCGTCGAGGTGAACCTCATCGGCAGCGCCGCCACCGCCCGCACGTTTCTCACGGATCTGTTCGACAGCCACGGCTACTTTCTGCAGGTCGCCTCGCTCGCGTCCATCGGTGCGGCGCCGATGATGAGCGCCTACTGCGCGTCGAAAGCGGGAGTCGAGTCGTTCGCCCACTCGTTGCAGGCGGAAGTCGCCCACCGGCATGTAGGTGTGGGCATCGCCTATATCAACTGGACGGACACCGACATGGTCCGCGACGCCGACGAACACACCGTCCTGCGCGAACTCCGCGGCCACATGCCACGCCCGGCGCGCAAGGTGTACCCCGTCGCCTACGTCGCCGGCCGGCTGGTCACCGCGATCGAACGACGCCGCCCGTCCGTCTACGTGCCGCGCTGGCTACGGTCGGCCCAGCTTGCGCGGGCCGCGCTGCCGCCCGTGGTCACGATGCTGTCGCGGCGTGAACTGCCTCGTCTGGCCGCCTCCCGGCCTTTCGAGGCCACAGGTCTTCTCGGCGCGGGCGGGCGCGCGGACCGGATCGCCGGCTCATGCCCTCCGCCCGCTTGAACGGGCCGCGCACCATGGGCCGCGCCCATGGGCGCCGCCATGTGTGCAGTGGTCGAGTGGCGGCGGGCGGGGCCCGATTTTCGTCACGGCGGCCGCCCGCCTCCGTGCGGCGGGCGAGGCGTCGTCGGCGTGTCCACTACGCCGAGGAGGACGGGATGACCACCAAGCCGCACACGTCCGGCGGTACCTGCGTGGGCGGCCTGTGCGGACCGCGCGACTACCGCGGCCGGGGCATCGGGTCAGAAGAGCACGCCTGCCCCTGCACCGCGGGCTACCGGACCTTCCTCGACCGGAACGGGGACCGGCTCGCGCGCAACCACCGCACCGCGCGGTCGGCGCGACGACTCGACCGGCTCCCGACCGGCTCCCGGGCCTCACTGAGGTCCTCCGGCAGGATCGCGTACCCGTGACACACCGCCATGAGACGCACACCGCTGGGCCGAAGGAGTGGGCGGCCAGTCGGACGGGCCGAGCAGCGGGCAGAGATCAGCGCATCCGCACGCCCGCCGACGGCAGAAGCAACTGGTGCACACGTGACCGAGAGTGAGAAGGGGTCCAGGATGCTTGGACTGCGGCCGACAGCGGCCGGACCGGCCGGGCTGGTCGACACGCCTCTGACCGTTCTCGACGCCATCAGGGCAGGCGAAGCGGTCCTGATGGAATTCCTCGACGCGGAGTTGCGCCGGGCCCGGGACGTGGACCCCGTCTTCGCCCGCGACGTGGCCGACCGGGTCAGCGCGTTCCTCCGACGCGGCGGGAAGCGGCTTCGAACGGCGTTCGCCTGGTGCGGATGGCGAGCGGCAGGAGGCTCGGGCGACGCCACGGATGTCCTGCGCACCGGAGCCGCGATCGAACTGCTCCAGGCGTGCGCTCTCATACACGACGACGTGATCGACGGATCACCACTTCGCCGCGGCGCACCGGCGATGCACGTCGACCTCGCCCGCATGCACCGGGCAGCACGGATGAACGGCTCACCGGAATCGTTCGCCACCGCCGCCGCGGTGCTCGCCGGCGACCTGGCGCTGTCCTGGGCGGACGACCTGCTGACGGAAACGGCACTCGGCTCGGAGCACGGACCGCGGCTGTACCGCGAGTGGCGGGCGATGCGTGGCGAGATGGTCGCCGGGCAGTACCGCGACATCCACGCGCAGGCGACCGGAGCCTCCGGCGTCGACGAGGCAGTCATCATCGCCACGCTCAAGAGCGCCCTGTACACGGTCGAGCGGCCGCTCGCGCTGGGCGCCTCGCTGGCCGGGGCCGACGAGCGCACCCTGGACGCACTGCGCTGCGCCGGGCGCTCCGCGGGGCTCGCCTTCCAGCTGCACGACGACCTCCTCGGCGCCTTCGGTGACTCGTCGTTGACGGGGAAACCGGCCGGGGACGACCTGCGGACGCGCAAGCTCACGTACCTGCTCGCCGTCGCAGTCGAACTCGCCGACGCCTCGGGGGACGAGGAAGCCGCGCTCGCGCTCACGCCCGGGATCACCTCCCGGTCCGACGAAGCCGTCGAGCGGATGCAGGCGGCGCTGGAGCGGACCGGAGCCCGGGTTGAGGTGGAGTCGAAGATCGAGGAGTTGGTGGCGACGAGTCTGCGGTACTTCGAGACGGCCGGCGCGGACCCCGCGCTTCGGCGGGAGTTCGCCGCGGTGGTCGAGCGCGCGTCGGGCGTCGCCCCGGATGACGCAGAGGAGGGCTTGTGCGGACGGTAGGGGGACCGACCGACCACGTCGTCGTGGTGGGCGCCGGCCTGTCGGGCCTCGCCTGCGCCCTCCACCTGCTGGGTGCCGGCCGGCGGGTCACGGTCGTCGAACGGGGCGCCGGTCCGGGCGGCCGGGCGGGCCGCGTGCAGCTCGGCGGATACCAGGTGGACACCGGCCCCACGGTGCTCACCATGCCGGATCTGGCCGACGAGGCGTTCGCGGCGGTCGGCGACAGCCTCGCGCGCCGCGTGGAACTGGTGGCGCTGCACCCGGCCTACCGCGCCTGCTTCGCGGATGGCACCTCGCTCGACGTCCACACCGACGGCGAGGCTATGGAGGCGGAAGTCCGGCGCTTCGCCGGGCCTGCGGAGGCAGCGGGCTACCGCAGGCTGCGGCACTGGCTGGAACAGCTGTACAGGGCGCAGGTGCGACGCTTCATCGACACCAACTTCGACTCCCCCTTCCAGCTTCTCCACTCGGACCTGGCGCGGCTGGCGGCACTGGGCGGCTTCGGGCGGCTGGACGACCGCATCGGCCGCTACCTGGCCGACCCACGGCTGCGCCGGGTCTTCTCCTTCCAGGCCCTGTACGCCGGAGTCGCACCCGCCCGAGCCCTCGCGGCCTACGCCGTGATCGCCTACATGGACACCGTGGCGGGCGTCTGGTTCCCCAAGGGCGGCATGCACGCGCTGCCCCGCGCCATGGCCGACGCGGCGGCCGACGCCGGCGCCGACGTGCGCTGGTCGGCCGAGGTGAGCACGCTGGAACGCTCGGCAGACCGCGTGCGTGCCGTTCACCTGTCGTCGGGCGAGCGGATTCCCTGCGACGCGGTGGTGCTGACCTGTGAGCTGACCACCGCGCACCGACTGCTGGGGCGTGCCCCGCGGCGTCCGGTGAGGCTGCGTCACTCACCGTCCGCGGTGATCCTGCACGTCGGAACGGACCGGACCTGGCCGAGCCTCGCCCACCACACGTTGTCCTTCGGCACTGCGTGGGAGCGCACGTTCGACGAACTGACCCGCTCGGGAAGGCTGATGAGCGACCCGTCGCTGCTGATCACCCGGCCGACGGCACACGATCCCGCCCTCGCACCGCGCGGCAGACACCTCCACTACGTCCTGGCCCCCTGTCCCAACACCGACGTCGGCCCCTCCGCCGCCGCCTGGCACGACCTGGGGCCGCGCTATCGCGACAGCCTGGTCGCCGAGCTGGAACACCGGGGCCTCGACGGGTTCGCGGACAGCATCCAGGAAGAGCTCGTGGTGAGCCCGCTGGACTGGACGGCACAGGGACATGCGGCGGGCAGCCCCTTCTCGGTGTCCCACACGTTCGCACAGACCGGTCCGTTCCGGCCGCGCAACCTGGTACGGGGGCTGGACAACGTCGTGCTGGCGGGCTGCGGGACCACCCCCGGGGTCGGTGTGCCGACGGTACTGATCAGTGGCAAACTCGCCGCCGCCCGGATCACCGGCGGCCGAGGCCGCCGAGCCGCGCGCGCTGCGCTTCCTTCGACCGTGGCAGGTGCCGATGACCCGTCGTGAACTGGACGCCGCCGGGATCACCGATCCGGCTCTCCGGGCCGCCTATGCCGAGTGCCGCCTGCTGAACGCCCGCCACGGCAGGACCTACTTCCTGGCAACCCGCCTGATGCCGGTGGAGCACCGCTCCGCCGTGCACGCCCTGTACGGCTTCGCCCGCTGGGCGGACGACATCGTGGACGACCTCGACCGGCGCTGGACACCGGACGAGCGCGACCGGCTGCTGCGCCTCCTGGAGGACGATCTCGCACACGGGCTGCGCGACGACGGGGGAAAGGAGCTCGTGGTCCGGGCCGTGGCCGACACCGCCGACCGCTACCGCATCGACTCCGGGCTGTTCGCCGACTTCCTGGCCTCGATGCGCAGCGATCTGAGCGTCACGGGCTATCCGACCTACGACGACCTGCGGGTCTACATGCACGGCTCGGCCGCGGTGATCGGGCTGCAGATGCTGCCGGTGCTGGGTACGGTCGTCCCCCGCGAGGAGGCGGCGCCGCACGCGGCGGCCCTCGGTGTGGCCTTCCAGCTCACCAACTTCCTGCGGGACGTGGGCGAGGACCTGGACCGGGGCCGCGTCTACCTGCCGGCGGACCTGCTCGCCGCGCACGGCGTGGACCGGCCGTTGCTGGAGTGGAGTCGCCGCACGGGGCGCCGGGATCCGCGGATCCGCGCGGCGCTCGTCGCCGCCGAGGCCATGACGAGGGACGTCTACCGGGCTGCTGAACCGGGCATCGGGATGCTCGATCCGCGCGTGCGGCCCTGCATCCGCACCGCGTTCACCCTCTACGGCGGAATTCTCGACGCGATCGCGCGCCACGACTACACCGTGCTGCACCACCGTGCGGTGGTGTCGCGCGGTCGCCGCGCCGCCGCGGCCGCGGTCGGAGCCGCCCAGGTGTTCGGGGCTCGGTGGCGTGCCCGCGTCAGACGTCCGGCCCCTTCCAAAGGCGCCACGACACTGGAGTGGAAGGGACCCGTGCGGTGAGTGACCGAGCCCGCTGGACACCGCCGCTGCGGCGGCGCCGCGGCCCGGACTGGGCGGCGCAGGCACCGACGTGGCGGGAGGCACGGCCGGCGCTCATCGCGGATGCCCTCAAACGGGCCTGTGCACGTCGTTCCGGCAACTGGTTCGTGGTCGGCGCCTCCCGTGACATCCGCGCCGACGGTCGGCCGTACGGCAGGACGGTGGGCGGCGTCGAGGTCGTTCTGTGGCGCTCCGACACGGGGCGACTGCACGCCGGTCCCGGCGCGTGTCCGCACCTCGGCGCTCCCCTGGGCAGGAGCCGGGTGGTGTGCGGCACGCTGGTGTGCCACTGGCACGGGCTGGCCCTGGACGGCACGCCGTTCGCCGACTGGGAACCGTACCCGGTCCACGACGACGGCGTGCTGGTGTGGGTGCGGCTGGACACGGTCGGGCGCGAAGAGCCGTCGGAGCGCCCGATGGTGCCGGTGCGTCCCGCGGCGGGCGGCGTGGTCGATGCCGTGTTCACGGCGGTCGGGCGGTGCGAACCGCAGGACGTGGTCGCCAACCGGCTCGACCCGTGGCACGGCTCGTGGTTCCACCCGTACTCGTTCGTCGACCTGACCGTGGCACGGCCTCCGCAGAGCGATGAGGACGACGCCTTCGTGGTCGACGTCTCCTTCCGGGTGACGGGGCGTCTGGTGGTGCCGGTCAGAGCGGAGTTCACCGCGCCCGAGCCGCGCACGGTCGTCATGCGCATCACCGAGGGCGAGGGCGCCACCTCCGTTGTCGAGACGCATGCCACGCCGCTGACGGGCGAGGGGGACGAGCGGCCCCGGACCGTCGTGGTCGAGGCGGTCGTCGCCGCATCGGACCGGCGGGGCTTCGCGCTGGCACGCGCCGCCGCCCCTGCCCTGCGCCCGCTGATGCGCCGGGCGGCCGGCCGCCTGTGGCGCGACGATCTCGCCTACGCCGAACGGCGCTGGACGTTGCGCAGCACCGGTCGCTTCCCCGGGTGACGCGGAGGGAGCAGAGGCAAGGCGCGGTGCGCCGGCGCGGCTCAGCGTCCGGCGAGGGCTCCGAGTGCTCGCAGCACGGCGGATCGGCCGGCCCGAGGGACCGTCCACAGCACCTGGCCCCGGACACCCCGGTCGGCGAGCAGGGCGTTCGCTGCCAGGAAGCCCGTGGTGGCGGCACGTTCCATCAGGGCCACGGGGAGGTCGCAGCGGATCGCGTCACCGGCCAGAGTCAGCCATGGGTGGGGCGTCCGAACGGTGGGGCGCCGGTGGTAGGTTCCGACCGGGAAGAGCGGGCAGTCCGAGCGCCACTCGTGCCGCGCGTCGACGATCCGCGCCTCGCGGGTCTCCGGATACACCTGGTGCAGACGGTCGACGAGCCGGCTCTGCACCGTCTCCGCCTCCTCGTCGGCGGCGACGGCGTAGGCGTGCAGTTCCACCACCGAGCCGCCGCTCCGCGCGGCCCAGCGGGCGGCCTCGCCCTCGTAGCGTTCCAGGACGCTGATGTTGTCGAGCCCGCCGTACCCGCTGGTGCCGAGGAACCCGGCGCGGTCCGCGCGTACCGGCCGGTCGAGCCAGAGCCGGGAGACGAGGAAGGGAGGCGCGGTCCGCAGGGCGGCGACGTCGTCGCGCCAGGCGGCGGTGCCCAGGCCCGGTGACGCGCCGACGACCTGGCGCAGCGCTCCCGGAGCGAGGGCCAGAACCACCGCCTCATGGCGTTTCGGGGCGGTGTCGGTCCGCACCTCCGCTCCCCCGCCGTCGCACGGGTGGAGACCGTGCACGGGTGTGCCGGTCCGGACGGCCACACCGAGGCGCTGGAGATAGTCGCCGAGCGGCTCCCAGAGCGCCTGCGGGAAGGGCTCGTCGGGCACGTCGAAGAGCAGGCCCTCGGCCGAGCCGAGGAAGTAGATGTGGAACATCAGCAGCAGCTCCGCGGCGGACAGTTCGCGGGGGTCGGCGAAGAAGCTGCGGGAGAACACCTCGAACGCCAGGTGGTGCGCGGCTTCGGGGAAGCGGACCCGTTCCAGGAAGGCTTTCGCGCTGAGGTCGTCGAAGCGTTCGTAGACGTCGGGCACGCGGACGTCGAGGAGCGGCAGGGCGGCACGGGGGGCCATGGCCGCGAGGTCGCGCCAGCCGAAGGTCGGGCTCAGGGCGACGAATCCCAGCGCGCTGAGCGGCGGGGTCCGCGGCACTCGGGCGAAACCGTCGGTCAGGCCGCCGCTGTGCCGCAAGGGGTAGTCGGGCAGCGCGGTGAGCCTCGTGAGGCCGGGGTCGGTGCGCCGCAGCAGGCCGCGCAGGTTGTAGTACTGGCGGAAGAAGGCGTGGAACCCCCGGCTCATGGTCGCCATGGATCCGTCGGCCAGTCGGATGCGGTGGCCGGCGAGGCGGCCGCCGAGTGATGCCTCCGCTTCGTAGAGGGCCACGCGGGCGCCGCGTTCGGCCAGCAGGGTCGCGGCGGCGAGACCGGCGATGCCACCGCCGATGACGGCGACGGACGGTGCGTTCGCGCGGTCGAACCGGTCCCTGCCCGGGGCGGGCATCAGCACTACGGCCTTGCGGTCGCGGCCGCGTCGGGCGGTGCGGTGCGAAGGAGCGCTCATCGGCCGGACTCCCCCGCCGCGCCGCGGCCGTTGCGGGCGAGGAAGGTGTGCACGATGCCGGTCTGCCACCCGGCGACGGGGGCGGCGCGCACCGCCGTGAAACCCGCGCGCGTCAGTCGGTCCGTGAAGACCGGGGCGGTGTCGAATGCGAGGACGCTGCGCCACAGGTGGTGGTACAGGGCGCGGTCGCCGCAGAGCGTGCCCGCCGGGATGATCACCCCCTGGCAGACGGCGGTCCACAGCGCATGGTGGACGGCCGAACCGCTGAGGCTGTACTCGTGCACGGCGAGTCGTCCACCCGGTCGCAGCAGCGCCCGGACGGTCGCGAGGACCTGGTCGGGGACCGTGACGTTACGGAACAGGTAGGCGGCGAACACCGCGTCGAAGGGCCCTTCCCCGGCGCCGGCCACTTCTTCTGCGGACAGGTGCAGGAAGCGGACGCCGTCGGGCCACGGCTTGTCGAGTGCGCGCCGCAGCATCCCGGCCGAGGCGTCGACGGCTGTGATCCGAGCGCGGGGCGCGACCCGCAGCAGAGCCCGGGTGGATGCGCCTGTGCCGCATCCGAGGTCGAGTACGTGCAGACCGGCGCCTGCTCGTGGCAGCCGGAGCCGCCGTGCCGAGCGGACGAGGTCGGTGCGGTAGCCGGGGTTGAGGGCCGTGAGGCGGTCGTAGGTGTGCGATGCGTGGTCGAAGGCACGCGCCAGGTCGTGGTCGCGCAGCAGTGTCATCAGCGGCTGTCTCCGAACAGGGATGCGGGGCGGGTACGGCGACGGAGGAAGGGGACTTCGACGGCGGTCCGGAGCATCGGGCCGACGGGGGTACGCAGGCCGATGCCCCACTCCTCCCAGGGCGAGGTGCCACCGTCGAGGAAGCGCAGCAGACGTTCGCAAGGCGTACGGCGGAACAGGCCGGTGAAGAAGTCGGGGCCGTCGATCCGACCTGTGTCGAGGGCCCGCAGCAGCACGGCGTCCATGGCCAGCGCGCGTCGGCCGTGGGGCGGGGGCACGAGCGGGCGCCCGTCGCGCAGGGCGTCGGCGATGGCGCGGCTCTGCCGCTGTACGGCGGCGAAGGTGTAGCCGGTCGACGGGCGGGTCGCGCCGCCCGCGGTCCCGATCCGGAACACGGCGGACCCGGCCCGGCGCGGGAAGCGTGCGTCGGTCATGGGGATGAGGCCCTGCTCGGCCGCTTCCACGGTGAAGGCGCCGAGGCGCAGGACGTTGCGACCGTAGTGGTCCAGCGCAGCCTCGTAGGCCGCGGTCGTCAGCGGAGTCCGGGAGAACTCGGTGTACTCGACGAGCGCACGGTCCGGTGCCAGCGGAAGGACGTAACCGAACGCGAGCCCGCGGCGGGGCTGGGGCACCCGGAAGTCCATCAGGTCCGCGACCGCGGGATCGAAGCAGTCCGCGGCCGTGCGCACGAACCAGCCGCGGAAGTGCTGGAGCAGCAGCGTCCGGGCCGGTGGCAGGGTGCGCAGGGGTCGGGAGTCGAACACGTGGCGGGCACGCAGCGTCACCGTCTGTCCGTCGGGTGCCGAGCAGCGGACTTCCGCCCCGTCGGCCACGGTGCGCACCGCCTCTGCCGTCGCACGCAGCACGCGCGCACCGGGGCTCCGGGCGAGGCGGGAGTACACCAGTCGCTCGAACGGCGTCGAACGCAGCATGCGGTAGCGCAACGGTCCCGGGTCGGCGGTGATTTCGCTGCCGTCGGCGCCATGGATGCGAAGGCGGGGCCAGGAAGCGCTGACCGCCTCCTCGAAGTCTCCCCTGCCCTGGTCCCAGTAGCACCAGGTCCGCTCGGGCGGCCGCAACGGTCCGGCGGGCGGCTCCACGACGGTCACGGTGGCGATGCCGGTCTGTGTCAGCCGGTGCGCGAGGCTGAGTCCGGCCGCGCCGCCACCGACGACGACCACGTCGGATGTGTCTGCGTGCCCTTCGGTGCGTCGGTTCACCTGGCCCGCCGTTCGACGACGGGCGTTCCGTCGGGGGCCGGTCGTGCTCCCCGGTCGGCCGGTTCGGCGGTGGGCGCCCCGCCGAGGGTGCCGGTGGCGCCGGCCACCAGCACGCGCGCGCCGTTGATGTCCACGCCTTGCTCCAGGTCGCAGGATCAGATCGATGACTGTTCTCGTAACTCTGTCTCTTCGGTCCACCGAGCGCGTGCGGATGCGCCGCGACACGACGGCGACGAAGTCAACCGCGTTGCGTATCGGCCAGTACATCGCGGGCGGCTCGCGCGCCCGACGCCGGCGCGCCCTGCACGGATCCGATGACCCGGTGGTCCCCGCAGACGTATCGGCCCGGGCCGAAGCGGGTCGTGCGGCTCAGCGGCCAGGGC
This sequence comes from Streptomyces sp. NPDC048389, assembly GCF_040706335.1. Classification (NCBI taxonomy): domain Bacteria; kingdom Bacillati; phylum Actinomycetota; class Actinomycetes; order Kitasatosporales; family Streptomycetaceae; genus Streptomyces; species Streptomyces sp. NPDC048389. Next base: position 12,516 of record NZ_JBEZKP010000084.1, read on the forward strand.
GGCCGCACCGCGGGCAGCGCACCCTCGACGGTGTGGACGGCGAAGACTCTGCCTCGTCATAGAAGAAGAACATCGAGCAGGGAGCTGCCACCTGCGGCAGCGGATCTCGGGCAGGCCATTCCCGCACGATCCCGGCACGGGAGTGGTTTTCCGGCACACGCAAGCGCAGCCGGTCCTCGGCAACCGTGGGCAGCACGCAGGTCGACATCACATTCCACAGGACTCGGTGATCAGGTCAGGCTGAGCAGTCATCGAGCTTTCCCGTCAGCCCACTCGTACGGCCGTCGCGCGATCGGGGATCTCCAGCGTCTCGGGGCCGACGACGCCGAAACGGTTCCGGGGCGCCTCGGCGAACTCCAGGAAGCGCGAGACCGGCCCGACGTGTGTCAGGTGGAGCTCGTGCATGGCCCTGGTGCATGCGATGTAGAGCATGCACTTGTCCATCTCGCCGGCGTAGTTCGCGTCGTCGACGTGCGGGACGATGACGGCGTCGAACTCCAGCCCCTTGGCGATGTGCGCCGAGGTGATGACACTGCCGGCGCTGAACTCCGTGCTCTCGTAGTCGAGGAAGGTCAGCTCGACACCCGCCGCCGACAGGGTCCGGTACAGCTCCTCCGCCTGCGCGACGGTCTTGCATACGATGCCGAGGGAGCGGTACTCGCTCTGCCGGTGCCGCTCGATCAGCGCCAGGATCTCCGCTTCCTGCGCCTTCCGGTCCGCCGCCGCGACGATCTGTGGCGGCAGCCCGTGCCGCTCGATCGGGACGAGCTTGTCGTTGCGCGAGATGTGCTGGGCGAAATCCGTGATCTCCGACGTGGAGCGGTAGCTCTTGCACAGCTCCAGGCAGTCGGCCTCCGGGAAGATGTCTCGAATCACCGGCAGCGACGACGAACTGAACGGATTCACCGACTGGTTGGCGTCCCCGAGGATCGTCATCTTGCAGGAGAACAGCTCACGCAGCACCGTGTACTGGACGGGCGTGTAGTCCTGCATCTCGTCCACCAGGAGATGACGGATATGGCCGTAGCCCTCCTGCCGGGACGTCTTGATCATCGTGTAGATCAGCGGGAAGACGTCCGCGTACTCGATCTTCTTGCGGCCCAGCGGCTTGAACAGGCTCTTGCGCTCGGGGTCCTGGTAGAACGCCTTGTACAGGGCGAAGGCGTCCTTGTAGGGGAACATGGCACGGGCCTGCTTGCGGACGCTGTTGCTGTCGGCCGCCGTCCACTTGCCGCCCTTGGCCAGCGTCTCCTGCCGCAGCCGGCTCGCGGCGCTGTCGCCGAGGAGGTCGAGGCGGGAGAAGACGGGCAGGCCCCGGGAGGCTCCGAACGCCTCCGCGACCCACTCCTGCGACAGCCGCTTGTTCTTCTGCTCGATCTGCCCCGGCACGAATTCCTCGTCCCCGCGCGCGGCGAGCCACGCGCCGAGCCGGTCCACGAACTCCGGCGTCGCCTTGTAGCGCATCCGCTCGGCCGCCGCGTCGTCCACCCGGTCGAGCAGCTTCACCACCTGCTCGCTGAACGCCTCGTACTCCGTCACCTTGGCGAGAAACCGGTCGGCGAGTTTCTCGAAGTCGATCTCCGCGATCTGCTCCTCGCCCAGCTCGGGAAGGACGTTGGCGATGTAGTCGCCGAAGACCTTGTTGGGGGAGAGAATCATGACGTTGTCGGACGACAGGGAGTCCTTGAAGCGGTAGAGCAGGAACGCCACCCGGTGCAGCGCGATCGACGTCTTCCCGGAGCCCGCCACGCCCTGCAGGATCAGTACCTTCGCCGTCTCGTTGCGGATCACCTCGTTCTGCTCGCGCTGGATCGTCGCGACGATGTTCTTCATCCTGTCGTCGGCGGACTGGCTCAGCTCACGCTGCAGGACCTCGTCCCCGATGGTCAGCGTGCTGTCGAACATGTACTCGAGGCGATCGCCGGTGATCTTGTACTGGCGCTTGCCCGTGATCGTTCCCTGGACGGTCCCGGTCGGGGCCTCGAAGTGGGCAGCGCCCGACTCGAAGTCGTAGTAGAGACTGGAGACCGGTGCCCGCCAGTCGTGGACCACGATCTCCTGCGTCTCCGGGTCCGAGAAGTCATGGACGCCGATGTAGTGACCCTTCCCCTCCCGCTCGTCCGCTCTACGGAAGTCGACGCGCCCGAAATAGGGCGACTTCAGCAGGCGCTCGATGTGCCGGCGCACCATCACGGCGCTGTCGCCCACACCGACGGAGGTGTTGACCTCGGTGCGCATGGCCGCCTTCTCTGCGAAGTCCATGTCGCGCCAGTTCTCCCACATGAACTCCTTCTGCTCCTGGATGGTTCTGGCCGTCCGGTCGATGGAGGCGCCGATCCGCTCCAGCTCCCGCCTCAGCAGGTGCACCGTCTGCGCCAGATATCGGTGCTCCTGCTCTTCGTCACGTGTCCGCACGTCCGTCAAGGCCATCTCCGGTTCAGGTTCCGCGTGAAATCTACCTTCACGTTAGAGTAAGGCAGGAGTGCCACCCAAATGAGCGACCATGAGGAACCGGCGGAGACCGCCCCATCGACCCGCCGACCGGCGCCAGACCCGACGACGCCGTCCATCGCGCGACCGTCCGAGTTGGTGGACGAAGGTTTCGGCGCCGCCTTGCGCAGCGGGAAGTCGTTGGCGAGGGCAACGCAGCTGCGTGCGGGCGAAAGGCTCCCCCGCGCAGGGCGACTCGGTACGCACCCGCGCCCCGCGACATCGACCACGGCGACAGAGCGCGGGGCGCGAGAAGGGCTCGGGGCGCGGTCAGGCGTGGGCGCGCTGGAGCCAGCCGTGCGGGTGGCAGGTGACTCCGTACCGTTCGAGTTCACGGCGGACCTCGAAGTCGCGCCCCTGGTCGGTGGTGAGCCAGTCGCGCACGGCCGGTACGACGCCGCCGGGCATGCCGGGAGGGCAGAGCTGCGGTACGTCGACGACGCCGTCCTCGACCACGAAGTAGCCGCCGACGGGCACGAATCCGGAGAAGTGGCGCAGGGCGGCCATGGTCGTGTTGTACGTGTGGGCAGTGTCCTCGACGACCATGCAGCGCGCTCCCTCGGGTACGTGCCGAGAGACCTCCTGGGTGATGCCCGGGTCGGTGATGTCCCCCTCGACGAGGATGATGTGCTCGTCGTAGCGCGGATCGGCATGGCGCAGCAGGGGGCGGACGCGGTCTTGCGCCAGGTCGACGGTGACGACGCGGACTTCCGACGGCACGCGGCCGTAGGCAGCCTGGGCGCGCAGGCGGTCGCGGAACCACAGCGCGGAACCGCCGAGGTGGGTGCCGAGTTCGATGACCACCTGCACCCGGGACTGCCAGAACAGGTGCTCGAACATCCGCAGGTCTTCGGGAAACTTCTTGATCCGCAGCCCGGCATAGACATCGCGCAGGTGCTGGCGTTGACGGTCGCGCCAGTACCGCAGCATTTCCCCTTGGGGCACTGCTCGGACCGGCGGAGGCAGAGGCTCGGCGGGCAGGCCGTCAAGGGGGCTCGGTCGCTCACTCACAGGTTCGTCGACCTCCGTGGGGGGGGTGGAAATACGCGGGCAGAGTGCCGGAGTCCGAGAGCTCCGAGGAGCGAGCCTCGACACCTTTCGAACCTACCCTAACGAGAGAGTAGGATTGAACCGTGCGCGCCAGTCCGCCCGATCACGTCTCGAACGCCGCGTGAGCAGCCATCGGCACCCGGGCCGGTACCGGCTGCCGGACCGGTCGACACGGCCAGGACTTCGAAAGGTGAGGCATGCATCCCTCTCGCCCTGTCGGTGGCGACGGGAAGCGATGAGCGTCCCGCTCCTGCAGGGCGAGACGCTCAGTCGGCGGCAACTGGCTCTCGGGCGACGATCACGGTGAGGGCCGCCGCTGCGGGGAGGACGGCCAGAGCGAGGAGCGCCGCGCCGTAGCGGCCGGTCACCTCATGGCCGAGAGCGATGGCGAGCGGGCCGAAGGCGCTGGCCGCGATGGTGATCGTATGGGCGCATCCACGGATGGCGCCGAGGTGCGCCGTGCCGAAGTAGTAGGGGAAGGCAGCGGATTCCACAGCACGCAGCAGCCCGTTCGAGGAGCCCAACAGGAGCCCGTAGGCGACCGCCGTCCAACCGGGCTCGACAAGGCGGGCGCCGAGCACTGCACAGGCCAGGATGGCCATGGCGCCGACAAGGACGACCTTGGGTGAGGCGCGGTCGAGGAGCGCGCCGGCGGCGAGCGTGGCGAGTAGGGCTGCCGCTGTCTGGGGCAGGAAGTTCGCTGCGGCCTGCACAGGGGTGAGTCCGCGTTCGCCGAGCAGCGCGATCTGATGGAAGTTCAGCCCGGTGGTGAGCATACTGCTGGCGGCCAGGCAGGAGGCGACAGCCCAGAACACCCCGGTACGCAGCGCATGACGCAGCGGTAGGCCGGTGAGCTCGGCAGGGGCGGCACCGGCGTCGGCGGGCGCTTCACCGTCGACGTGCTGACCGACGTCGGCAGGCCGGTTGCGGATGCCGAACAGCGCGAGCGGCACGACGATCAGCCACACGGCGACGCCCTCGATCGCCCACGCCTGGCGCCACCCGATGCCGGCGACGAGGCGCTCCACGAGCATGGGCGCCAGCGAGATCCCTGCCGTGCCGACGGCACTGGTGATTCCGAGTGCGAGGCCGCGGCGCCGGTCGAACCAGTAGGCGACAGCAGTGGTGGCGACCAGGGACAGCGCACCCTGTCCGGCCATCCGGATGCCGACGAAGCCGGCCGTCAGACCGACGATTCCCGTGACATACGAGAGGCCGATGAGGACGGCGCCGAAGACGGCACCGACAGCGGCGATGACGGTACGGGGGCCGTAGCGGTCGATGGCTTTGCCGACGAAGGGCATCGCACCGGCGCCGAGCAGGGTGCCGATGAGGTAGGAGGTGGAGATCTGTGTGCGGCTCACCCCCAGTTCGTCGATCATCGGATCGACGAAGACGGAGACGCCGGTGGTCTGGCCGGGCGCGGTCATCGCCATGGCCAGCGCGCTGTAGCCGACGATCCGCCAGCCATGGAAGCGAGTGCGCCGCCCATCGCCGGCTGCACGCGGCGAACGACTGGCGGTGGACGCACTTGGCTTGGCCGAGTTGCTCAGGACCCCTCCCGCGAACGCTCACACCGCTGCTGGTGCACGACACGGACCGGGCGGGCAGCCTGTCAGGGCGTGCCCGGTCTGCCCGCACAAGAGACCGCCCCTGCCCGCGGTCCGTGGTCAGCGGGCAGAGGCGGCCGGTCTCAGTGGCCGGCGGTGAGTTGGCCTGCGAGCTTGCCGTGCATATCGGCACTGGGCTTGTTGAGGCCGATGATCGTGACCTTCTTGCCACGCTGGTGGTACTTGGTCTCGATCGCATCGAGGGCCGCCACCGAGGACGCGTCCCAGATGTGCGCGTCGGTCAGATCGATCACGACATCGTCCGGATCGTCCTTGTAGTCGAACTGGTAGACCAGATCGTTCGACGAGGCGAAGAACAACTCACCGGTGACCGCATACACGACCTGGTTGCCGTCCGGGTCCACCACCCCGGTGACCTCGGCCAGATGCGCGACCCGCTTCGCAAAGATCACCATCGCCGTGACCGACCCGAGCACCACACCGATGGCGAGATTATGCGTGGCCACCACAGCCGCCACGGTGACCGTCATGACCACGGTCTCACCGACCGGCATCCGCCTCAGCGTCCTCGGCTGAATCGAATGCCAGTCGAAAGTGGCCACCGACACCAGGATCATCACCGCGACCAGCGCCGCCATCGGAATGTCGGACACCACCGGACCGAAGACGACCACCAGAATGATCAGGAACACACCGGAAAGGAACGTGGACAACCGGGTACGGGCACCGGACGTCTTCACATTGATCATCGTCTGGCCGATCATGGCACAGCCGCCCATCCCGCCGAAGAACCCGGTGATCACGTTCGCGACACCCTGACCCAGCGACTCACGGGTCTTGTTCGAGTGGGTGTCGGTGATGTCGTCCACCAGCTTGGCCGTCATCAACGACTCCATCAGACCCACCAGAGCGAACGCGAACGCGTACGGAGCGATGGTGGTCAACGTGTCCAGGGTGAACGGCACGTCCGGCAGCCCCGGCACCGGCAGCGACGACGGCAGATCGCCCTTGTCACCCACGGTCGGCACCGCCAGACCCGCGGCGACGGTGATCACGGTCAG
>NZ_JBEZKP010000085.1:0-18318 GCF_040706335.1 Streptomyces sp. NPDC048389
CAGTACCGGCCGGACACCCTCGACGGCTTCATAGCCGGAACCGGCCTGGCCCTCGACGATCCAGCGTCACCCTAACGAGCCGAAGTCAGTAACGGGCCCAGCGCGGTGTGGTTCTCATGCGGAATCCCCAAGCGGTGACGAGTTAGGTCGAGCATCAAGTATCTCAATGATTGAGTAATCATAGACTTGAGACATGAGCGGCATCGGCAACCCCCCCGCCACCACTTCCTGCGGACGACCCGACGGGGTTGCAGTCCTTCGCCGTCCTCCTGCGCAGGATGAACGGCGAGTTCAATCGCATCGCCCAGGAGTTCGCCCAGGCGCAGGGCCTGCACCTGACCGATGTGCAGGCCCTGATCGCGATTCTGGATGCCGACCCGGACGACGGGGCCATGACGCCCGGTCAGCTGCGCAAGCAGCTCAATCTCACGTCCGGCGCGGTGACCGCGTGCATCGACCGGCTGGAGAAGGCAGGGCACGTCCGGCGGGTCCGGGCGGTCGACGACCGCCGTGTGGTGCACCTGCACTACGCGGAGGCGGCACGCGGCATCGCCAAGGATTACTTCCAGCCCCTGGCCCGCAGCACCGACGCGGCACGCGGCCGTTTCTCCCCCGAAGAGCTGGCCGTGGTGGTCCGGTTCCTCACCGAGATGAACCGGGAACTCGTCCTCCTGCGCAGAACCACCGGTGCGTGATCCTGGCCGTCCGATGTGCGCTGGAGGCCGTGACGCGTGCTGTGTCGCGCTCAGGAGCCGGCTTCTGATTGCGGCACCGCCGCCACCGGGCAGTCGGCATGCCGGAGCGCGGCGTGTGCGACGCGGCCGAGGGGCCGCCCCAGAGGCCCGCGCTGTCGGGAGGCGCCGATGACAAGAAGGCCCGCAGCGGCCGTACGGGTGAGCAGTACGTGGTGGGCGGAGCCCTCGGCGACAAGGCGACGGAGCCGCACGTCGGGGTAGGCGCCGACTGGACCGCGCAGCTCCTCGTCGAGCACGGCCGACGCCCGCTCCTCGTGGTGGCGGGCGAGATCTCCCGCCAACAGAGGATGGGCGAGGGGGTTGTGGGCCGGGCGACGCCAGGCGCGTACCGCCTCCAGCACGCAGCCCCGTGCTCGGGCCTCGCGGAACGCGAAGCGGAGAGCCGCGCTGCTCGTACCGGCATCGCCGACACCCACGACGACGCGGTCATCGTTTCCTCGCCGGCTCGGCGGGGCCCGGCGCACGACGACCACCGGGCAGCGGGCGCGGGACGCGAGGGCGCGGCTGACCGAGCCGAGCAACGTGCCCGCTAGCGGTCCTCTGCCTCGCGCCCCCGTCACCACGACGGTGGCGCGGCGCGCTTCCCGCGACAGCGCCGACTCGGCGTCCTCGGGCAGGATGTCCACCGAGAGCTCGACGTCCGGGTTGCGGCGCCGAGCCCGTTCGGCGGCACGACCGACGATGTCTTCGGCGAGCGCATGCTCGACGGGTACCTCCTGGGAGTCCGTGAAGGCGGGGCCCTCGTAGCGTTCCCACAAGGACGCGTGGACGATGCGCAGGGGCAGTCCGTGCAGGGCCGCCTCGTCCGTGGCCCAGTCGGTGGCCCACAGACCGGTCTCCGATCCGTCAACACCCACGATCACCGGCAGCGTCACCGCTCCCACCGCCTTCTGCACACAAGGAGGACCTTCATTCTCCCTCCGCACCGGCCGGCACCGGGCGCTGCGCCCCTCGGCGGTGCCCGCGCCGTGCGCCGTACGGCCGTCGGGCCGTCAGAGCCGTGTGCCGACCCCCGCCGGAGGCCGGCCCGGCCACGTGCTTCGCTGGGAACCGTGAGCGGTCAGGCGGCTTTCGCCGCGTCCCCCGGACGGGTCGGTGAAGATCCGCGCGGACAACCGCGCAGGCGCCCGGCGTCAAGGCGGGGTCCCCGGCCGGGAACCCCCCTCGGACACCGATCGCGACGGTCCTCTCACCGTCCTCTGACGGCCCTCTGGTGGCCGGCGACGCAAGACGTGCGGATCACGGCCGCCGGACACCGGCAGTGGCAGTTCACAGGCCAGGGGCGCCCCAGAGCGGGAACCAGCGGGTCAAGTCCTGTTCGATGCGCAGGTCGTCCTTGACCGCGGCCTTGACCTGGAGCTCCAGAGGATTGTCGCGTTTCTCGCCGGGCAGGGGCGCGAAAGGGTAGAACGAGCCGCGTTTGTACAGGTAGACGAGCGCGAGTGGGCGCAGCTCGGCGTCGTGGAAGACGGTCAGGGAGCAGAGCAGTTGGGGTCCGAAGCCGCTGTCCTGCAGAGCGGTGTTCACCGCGTGCAGGTCGCTCACGACGGCCGGCAGGTCGCCGGGGTCGCGGCGGGAGAGGAGCCAGGAGTAGCCGTAGGCGTCGCGGCTGAACTCCACTTGCGTACCGCCCCGCTCGGAATCCGCGTTCAGCAGGGCCCGCACCTCCTGCTGGATCCGGTCGAACGCCCCGCCCTCGATGGAGGCGAAGCACACCGAGCCCGCGCCGGTCGGAGCGAAGCCGGTGGCCGCCTGGAGGGTGATCGCTGCCGAGGGCAGGCCGAAGAGCTGGTCCAGGTCGGGCTTGACCGGCTTGCTCCGGCCGAGCAGGACATCGAGGAAACCCATGCGGCGGTCAGCTCCTTCCGTCCGGCGCCGGCTCGGGCGCTCTGCGCCGGGCCGCGGTGTCGGTGAGGTCGTGCGGTGTGGTCATGGCGTCTCGCCGAGCTGCGCCGAGATCTCCGCGAGGGCCTCCAGGCGGCTTTCAAGGCTGGGATGAGTGGAGAACACCCTGGCCACCACCGTTCCCGGTCCCAGAGCGGGAGTGAAGAAGAACGCGTTGAATGCCTGGGCGGTGCGCAGATCACGGGTGGGAATCCGGGCGACGTCGCCGCTGACCTTGGTCAGCGCCGAGGCGAGCACGGACGGTTTCCCGGTCAGCATGGCCCCGGCGCGGTCCGCGGACAGTTCACGGTAGCGGGACAGCGCACGGATGAGCAGGAAGCTGATCGCGTAGACCAGGGCGGAGACCGCCATGACGATCGCGAGCACGGCGGCGGTGTTCTGGTCCCGCTGACGTCCGCCGAACAGCTGGGAATAGAAGGCGAAGCGCACGATGAGACCCGCGATGACGCCCAGGAAGGAAGCGAGGGTGATCACCGCGACATCGCGGTGTGCGACGTGGGAGAGCTCATGGGCGAGGACGCCTTCGAGTTCCTCGGTTTCCAGGCGGCGCAGCAGCCCGGTGGTGACGCAGACCACGGCGTGGTCCGCGTTTCGGCCGGTGGCGAACGCGTTGGGCAGGTCCATGTCCGAGACGGCCACGCGGGGTTTGGGCATGTCCGCGCTCGCACACAGCCGGTCGAGGATCCCGTGCAGCGCGGGCTGCTCCTCGCGGCTGACGAGACGGCCGCGCATGGCGTAAAGAGCGATCCGGTCGGAGAACCAGTACTGCGCACCCAGCAGCCCGGCGGCTATGACGATCACCAGGACCATCGACTCGAGCAGCACGACCAGCGCGGCGATGAACGCCACGTACAGCAGACCGAGCAGGAACATCGTGACCACCATGCGGGTGGTCAGTTGCCGATCGGGTTCAAAGCGGCTGCGCATCCTCACTCACCCCGGGATCAGCCCCTCGTCGGACAGTATTTCCTCCACCTGCCGCAGGCTGCTGTCCGCACCGGGCAGCACCACGTCGGACGGTGTGACCCTCTCGTCCGGCAGAGGCGGGGCCTCGCCGGCAAACCGGGTGATCATGTGGCCTCCTGATCCGGAGGTGTCTCCCGATCCGGAGGTGTCTCCTCGTTCCTGCGGCCCTCCACGGCCCGTGGAGCGCCGGACGGCGGAAGCCGGGCCTTCATCCGAGCCAGCTCGGCCTCCACGTCCTGGTCCGCCGCCGCGGCCTCCAGCTCGGCCTTGAGGTCGTCGCGGCCGGCCGGGAGAGTGGCGTCGTCCAGTGCGCCGGAGGCAACAAGCTCGTCCAAGGCGTCGGCGCGGGCCTGCATCTGCTCTGTCTTGTCCTGGGCGCGCTGCATGGCAAGGCCGACATCGCCCATCTCGTCGCCGATGCCGGTCACGGCCTCCGAGATACGGGTCTGTGCCTCGGCCGCGGTGTAGCCGGCCTTGATCGTCTCCTTGCGGGTACGGAACGAGTCCACCTTCTCCTGCAGCCGCTGCGCGGCGAGCGTGAGCTTCTCCTCCTGGTCCTGCAGCGACGCATGCTGGTCCTGGAGTTCCGTGATCTGCGAGGCCACGGCCGTGCGCCGGGCGAGGGCCTCGCGGGCCAGGTCCTCACGCCCCACCGCCAACGCCTGCTGTGCCTGCTCCTGCAGCCTGCCCGTGGACTGCTGCAACTGGTTCACCTGGAGCTCGACGCGCCTGCGGCTGGTCGCCACGTCGGCCACACCCCGCCGTACCCTCTGCAACATCTCCAGTTGCTGCCCGTAGGAGTAGTCCAAGACATCGCGCGGATCCTCCGCCCGGTCCAAGGCTTTGTTCGTCTTGATCCGGAAAAAGTCGCCGATACGGCGAGCGATGCTGCTCATACCGACCGCCTTCCCTCAGCTTCTGCGCCGTGGGGCCGTAGGACGGCCGGGCCGAAGCGGCGCGCATCCGACACCGGCCGCGGTCACAGCCGCCCGTGCTTCCTCCATTGTCGCGCACGCTCCTGACAGGGCAGCTCGACCAGGTGCCCCGGGGGCCGGTGCGCCCGCCCGGGGGCACGGCCACGCCTTTGCCGACAGCGGAGACCCCGGGCGACGGGATTCGGCCCGGTCGCGTCACCGCGAGTGGGGGGAAGCGGGCGGTTTACGGTGGGCCGATGCGACTTGCGCCCTGGCGGGCCTTGCTCACGTCCGGGGTGTGCGCCCGTCCTCCTGATCAGCGGCTGGACCGTCGCGGCGTTACTCGAAGGCCCCGGCTACGACCCCGTCACCGAAACGATCAGCCTCCTGGCGGCCGACGGCGCTCCCGGACGCTGGGTGATGACCGCAACGCTCTTCGCCCTGGGCGCCTGTCACATGATCACCGCTTGGGGGATGCGCGCCGCCGCGCTCGCCGGACGCATGGCACTGAGCGGCGGCGGAGTGTCGGTGATCGCGCTGGCACTGGCCCCGGCACCGAGCAGCGGGGGCTCACTGAGCCACGGTGCGGTGGCCGCCGTCGCATTCGCCCCCATGGCGGTGTGGCCACTGCCGGCCGCCCACCGGGGCGGAACCGCACCATGGGCACTCCACCCACGCCGGCGATCGCGGTGAGTGCGTTGATGGTGCTCGGCGCAGCATGGTTCCTGATCGAACTGCACGGCCAGGGTGCTGCCGGTGTCGCCGAACGTGCCCTGACGTTGGCTCAGTCCCCCTGGCCCTTCGTGGTCCTGGCGTCCTGCGTGCGCCGACGCCGGTCAGGACGCACCTCCCGCCCGGGCATCCGGGCCACCCGGGTTCCGATGCTCGTGCTGGCTGGCATGACGCACCTCCCGCCCGGGCATCCGGTTCGCCGGGTGCAGTCCGTTCAGGGGTCGTCTCCCGCTCCGACGTGATCCTCGGTGAGGCGAGCGATGACGAGTCCGCTCCGCTTGTTCCAGGGGTGGCGTCCGACCTCCGGCTTCGCCCCCACCACGTCGCTCGGGCGAAGGCAGGCACCGGGTTCGCCGGTCAGGAGGGCTCGGCTGCGGCGGGGCCGTCAGAACCCAAGCTCATGCGGCGGTGCCCCGGGGCCCTCGGGCGCGTGGATCGGCACGGGAGCACGTGCACCCGCCGGCGGAGCGGGTGACCGGTCGGACCCGGTGGCGAAGGAACGCCGGCCGGTCCGGCCCCGGCATCGCCCTACCGGCGGCGTCCTCTTCCGCTGAGGGCGTCCCGAAGGCTGTCCCACATGCTCAGTGGCGGAGCAGTCACCTTGTTCGCCCGGGGAGAGTCGAGGGCATGCGGCCGGGGCCGGGTCGGTGTGGCCTTCCCGGCGGTGCGGACCTGTTCCCCGAGATGCCGGAGGAGATCAGCAGGGCAGAGCGCCTGCAGGCGCGGGAACAGGCGTTGTTCCTCGTCACGGACGTGATCGGTGACGAGTGTCATGAGCGACAGGGTGAGCGGCACGAACCGGTCGTCGTCCGGTGCCAGTCCGTCCAGCGCCTGCAGAACCTTCTCGACCTCCGCGTGGTCGGCGAGCTCCTTGTCGGCCCACTGATCACCGTCCACGACGTGTTTCCGAACCGCCGGATACAAGTACTCCTTTTCGACAGTCGAATGGCGTACGAGTTCGATGGTGGCCTGCTCGACGAGTTGCTTGCGGGCGTGGCTGCCGGGTGCCGCGGCACGGACCCGGTCGAACAGCCGCTGCACCGCGCGGTGGTCGGCGGTGAGTTCCTGGATGATGTCTGCCTCATGGCCCACCTTGGCCCTCCGGAGCATTCCGTTGGCCCGAACCTCATGCTCGGGGTGTTCTGCTCAGCTGCCTGCCGGGAAGCCGGAACCCGACGGTCACCGGTTCGGACCGTAGCAAGCTACCGCGCGGTCGGCAGCGGTCCGTGAAGTGCCACCAGGGCGTGCCCCTGTTGGGCCTAATGCGGACTCCGAAGGGGGGTGCAGACGCATAGTTCGGGTACGCACGTGCCTGCCGTGGGTACGCCGCCGGATGGTCTCCGAGGGACGAGGGAGCGTTGTGCATGCTGTTCCGGGAACGGAGGGCGAGGATCCGAGGGCAGCGCCGCCAGGCGGCCGTCAGCTCCTATGCGGCCATGGACCGAAGGGCCCCGCTCTCCGAACTCGGCAAGGAGCTGATGCGCAAGGCGTTTCCCGACCACTGGTCGTTCCTGCTGGGTGAGATCGCGCTGTACAGCTTTCTCGTACTGCTCGTCACCGGCAGCTATCTCGCGCTGTTCTTCGATCCCGGCCTCACGGAAACGGTGTACACGGGCTCCTACGAGCCTTTGCAGGGCATCCGGATGTCCACCGCCTACGCCTCGACGCTCGAGATCAGCTTCGACGTCCGCGGCGGTCTGCTGATCCGGCAGATGCACCATTGGTCCGCCCTGGTCTTCGTCGCCGCGATCGCCGTCCACATGCTGCGGATCTTCTTCACGGGCGCGTTCCGCCGTCCACGTGAGATGAACTGGATGATCGGAGTGACGCTCTTCCTGCTCGCACTCCTGGAGGGCTTCGCCGGCTATTCCCTGCCGGACGACCTGCTGTCCGGAACCGGGCTCCGCACGTCGGACAGCATTGTGAAGTCCGTTCCGTTCGTGGGCACTTATCTGAGCTTCTTCATCTGGGACGGGGCCTACCCGGGCGACGCGATCATCCGGCGCCTGTACATCCTGCACGTCCTGTTCGTGCCCGGTGCGATCCTCGCCCTGATCGTCGTGCACCTGCTGATGGTGGTCTATCTCAAACACACCCAGTGGTCGGCCCCCGGCAAGACCAACCGAAACGTCGTCGGCCCGCCGCTGTTCCCGCACTACACCGCGAAGTCGGTGGGCCTGCTGATGGCGGTCTTCGGCGTCACGGCCGTCATGGGCGCCACCGCCCAGATCAACCCCGTCTGGAACTACGGCCCCTACCGCCCCGATCAGATCTCCACCGACGTCCAGCCGGACTGGTACGTGGGATTCCTCGAGGGCGCCCTGCGGCTCATGCCACCCCTGCAGACCACGGTGGCGGGACACACCATCATGTGGAACGTCTTCCTTCCCGCCCTGGTGCTGCCTGCGCTGCTCTTCCTGGTCCTGTACACGTACCCGTACTTCGAGCGATGGATCACCGGGGACCTGATGGAACACCACCTGTGCGACCGGCCACGGGACCGGCCGACGCGCACGGGCCTGGGGGTCGCCGCCATCGTCTTCTACGCGGTACTGCTGGCCGCCGGCGGCAACGACGTGATCTCCTTGGTCTTCTACATTCCGCTGGAGGGCCTGATCTGGTTCTTCCGGGTGACGCTGATCGTGGGCCCTGTGATCGCCTTCGTGGTGACGAAGCGCATCTGCCTGGCGCTGCAGTCGCACGACCGCCGGTTGCTGGAGGAGGGCGAGGAGACCGGCCTGGTCAGCCAGAGTCCCTACGGCGCCATCAGCGAGACCCACGAGCCTGTCGACGCCAAGCGGCGCTACCGCCTGCTGGTCCGGGCCCTTCCCGAGCCCCTGGCGCATCCCGGGCCCTCTGCACCCCGAAGGCACCGGCTCCGGGCCCGGCTCAGTGCCTGGTTCTACCGCGAGCGGGTGGACATGCCCACCACCCCGGAGGAGCGTCTGCAGATCTCGGGCAAGACCCTGGATCCCACCGCCGCCCCGGAGAAGGAATGAACCGCCTCCTCACCGCCGCCTGACGCGCCGGCCGGCTGCGGGCCCACAGAGCCCGCAGCCGGCCGGCGCGGTTCAGTCGTCACGTCCGGCGAACTGGAAGACCATGCCCATGACGCCCGCAGCCGTGACCCCGAAGCCGATGAGGAACAGCCACAGTCCGAAGACGGTGCCGGCGGCGAGGATGGCGACGCCCAGTCCGGTCACCACGGGATAGCTGCTGTGCGGAGGAAAGAAGTCGATGGGTCCGCTGCGCTCGCTCACCTGCGAACCCGGCCTGTCCTCGGGGCGTTTGCCCTTTCGCCGGTAGTTGGCGGAGCAGAAGAACGCGATGAGCGCCGACATGAGGAACGACACGGTGAGTGCCGCGATTCCGGCAGGTTCCTGTGCGAACCAGATGTATGCGGCATCGGTGACGAGGAAGAACAGGGCGACACCGGCGAACAGATACGCTTCCGTTTTCATCTCTTCTGTTCTCCCAGCGTGTCCGGCGTGGCTTCGACGGTCCCCGTTTCCGCGGGGGGAAGTTCGTGTGCCTCGGGATAGTGCAGGTCGAAGGCGGGCGAGTCGGAGCGTACGCGCGGCAGGGCGTCGAAGTTGTGCCGGGGCGGCGGGCAGGACGTGGCCCACTCCAGCGAGCGCCCGAATCCCCAGGGGTCGTCGACCTCCACCTTCGCGCCGTACTTGGCCGTCTTCCAGACGTTGTAGAGGAAGGGCAGTGTGGACAGCCCGAGCAGGAAGGCGCCGATCGAGGAGACCGTGTTCAGAGCGGTGAATCCGTCCGCCGCCAGGTAGTCGGCGTAGCGGCGCGGCATACCGACCTCACCCAGCCAGTGCTGTACCAGAAAGGTGATCTGGAACCCGATGAACAGGGTCCAGAAGTGAATCTTTCCAAGCCTTTCGTCCAGCATCCTGCCCGTCAGTTTCGGCCACCAGAAGTAGAAGCCGCCGAACATGGCGAAGACGATGGTGCCGAACAGGACATAGTGGAGATGGGCCACGACGAAGTAGGAGTCGGTGAGGTGGAAGTCCAGTGGCGGTGAGGCGACGAGTACGCCGCTGAGTCCGCCCAGGAGGAAGGTCACCAAGAAACCGATCGCCCAGACCATCGGGGTCTCGAAGGACAGGGAACCCTTCCACATGGTGCCGATCCAGTTGAAGAACTTGACGCCTGTCGGCACCGCGATCAGGAACGACATGAACGAGAAGAAGGGAAGCAGCACGGCCCCCGTGGCGAACATGTGATGCGCCCAGACCGTCGCCGAGAGCATGGTGATGGCGATCGTCGCCCCCACCATGCCGACATAGCCGAAGACGGGCTTGCGGCTGAACACGGCGATGATCTCCGTGACCACGCCGAAGAACGGCAGAGCGACGATGTAGACCTCAGGGTGCCCGAAGAACCAGAAAAGATGCTGCCACAGGAGCGCGCCGCCGTTGGCGGGATCGTAGATGTGCGAACCGAACTGCCGGTCCGACTCCAGCGCCAGGAGCGCGGCGGTCAGCACGGGGAAGGCCAGCAACGCGAGGATGGAGGTGAACAGGATGTTCCAGGTGAAGATCGGCATCCGGAACATGGTCATGCCGGGCGCCCGCAGGGAAATGATCGTGGTGATGAAGTTGACCGAGCCGAGAGTGGTACTCAGGCCCGCCACGACCAGCCCCATGGTCCACAGATCTCCCCCGACACCGGGCGAGTAAATGGCGTTGTTCAGCGGTGCGTAGGCGAACCATCCGAAAGGGGCCGCTCCGCCGGGGAACAGGAATCCCGACACGACCATGATCCCGCCGAAGAGGAACAGCCAGTACGTCAGCGCGTTGAGGCGGGGAAAGGCCACATCGGGCGCGCCGATCTGCAACGGCATGATGGCGTTGGCGAACCCGGCGAACGTGGGTGTCGCGAACAGCAGCATCATGATCGTGCCATGGATCGTGAAGAACTGGTTGTACTGATGATGAGTCAGGAGCTGCATGCCCGGCCGCGCGAGCTCCGCGCGCATCAGCATCGCCAGTAGCCCGGCGATGAGGAAGAAGCCGAACGAGGTCACCAGGTACATGTTCCCGATCGTCTTGTGATCGGTTGTCGTGAAATACCTTCTGATTCCCTCACCGGAACGGACATGTGCACGGGCGGACGTGTCCTGTGCTTCATCCCGCTGCTGCTCGTCCATCTGAGACATGGACCCCTCCGAAGTGCCGTTGCCGGTGGCGGGTGTCGGCCCGTCATCGCGCCTGCTGGTGTAGCCCGGTTGCGGGTCGGCAAACCTGCGAAGTGCGCCGTCGGGTACGGCCTGAATCGCTGCCGAGGGCGCCGGTGTTCGCCGGCCGGTGCTCATCCGCCTCGATCGAGTACGTCCCCGGGCGTGAATCGATCATCCATCGCTCTCGTCGTCCTGCTTCTCCGTGTCCTTCTCCTCGCCCGTCTCGGTGTTCGACGACTCGCGAGCCCGCTGGGCGACGGCCGGCTCCACTCCGGCGATCAGCGGATAGACCATGGAGACGGTGAAGCCGGTGATCGGCCAGGCGAGCCTGCCGCCGACGAAGTGCGCCGTAAGCCAGGCCAGAGCAACAGCCGTCGTGACGGAGAGAAAGCTGAGAGAGATACCCAGGGCTGTCACCGTGCTCGGCTCCTCCTCCAAAGGCTTGCGGAAACCGGCCGACACCAGCGCTTCGAGCAGGCTGAACGCGGCAGCAGCGCCCAGGGCGAAATACAGGATGTGCACCGTGCCCGGCTGCCGCGCGTCCGCATTGAGCATCGCAAGGCCCCCGGTGATCGAAACGGGGAATCCGTAGGCTTGCCCGTTGTTGCGAAGAGGCGCTCGAATCCCGTGAGTCAGGGCCATCTCGTATGTCACATCCGCTGTTCATGGCGGCCGCACTTCCGAGCGGCCTCGTGCGTCGTCGCGCCGGCGCGACCGGTGGGCAGGTTCGCGCGAGGGGCGGGGCCCGTGACGCGGTTCCTGGAGACGGTGAGGAATGGCTTCGTGGCGTCGACAGCAGGAGGCTATAGGCCGCGCCTACCATGAGCAGGAGACTCGCCTGACGGATACGAGAAACGCCCGTCGGTTCCTTCCGGAGCGGTAACGGCCTGCCCTGCGGTGGACACTGCGCCGCCACGCCGCCTGTCGTCCGTGGGAGGTATGACGGAACGGCGCCGGGCCCTGGGACTCGACGCCGCGAGCGGTGCGAAGACGTCAGGGACCGGCCGACGAAGAAAGGGCGGCAGGGTGACGCGGACGAGGACCCCGTTCCGGCAGCAACTCGTCGAGGTTGTAGCCGGAGACCCGCCGGGGGACCTCGTCCACCGGGCGGAAACCGGCTCGAATGGCGTCGGCATACCGGTCGCGCAGATCCACGCATCGGCCCACTTGATCTCCAGCCCGAGGCCCGGGCGCCGGGTGTCGGGCCGCAGCACGCCGCTCTCGGGCGGCAGCGTCCCCTCGAACAGCAACTCCTCGACGCGCACGTGGTCGTGGAAGTACTCCAGGTGCCGCAGCCTCTCCACAGCGCAGAAGGCGTGTGCGGACACGGCGGGCGCGCAATGGGCCGAGAGGTCGACGTGATGGGCTGCCGCGAGGCCCGCGATCTGCAGCAGCCCCGAGATGCCGCCGCAGCGGGTCACATCGGCCTGGAGACAGTCGACCGCGGACGGGCGATCAGGTTGGTGAAGTCGCGCAGCACGTAGCCGTACTCCCCGGCGGCCACCTCGAGCCGCCCGGGGCCGCGGTCACGCAGCATCCGCAGACCTTCGAAGTCGGCGGAGCTCACCGGCTCCTCGAACCACCTGACGTCCCATTCCTCGGAGTACCGCTGCGCCCAGTACAGCGCCTCCTTGCGGCCGAACGCGCCGTTTGCGTCGGCGAACAGCTCGGGGCCGTCACCGATCGCCCTGCGCACCGCGGCCAGCCGGAGCGGATCCTCTTCCGTGGACGTCCGGCGGAGCACTTCACCCGTCTTCGCGTCGACGTAGTGGGTGGTCACGTCCTGCCCGTCCACGCCGGTCACATCCACGGCCCAGACGGGCTCGCCGTCCTCCTGCAGTTTGACGGCGGTCACGGGGCCGTCCGTCTCGCCCCGGGCTTCGCGGGCGGCTTCGCCCGGCAGGACAGTCGCCTCATCGAGGAGTTCGCGCGTCTGCTGCTGCTCCGCGGTGCTCCGAGCGGGCGGCGTGGCCGTCTCCCGTACGTCTCCGCTTGTCGCGTCGAGACGTACGGTACGGAGTTCACCTTGTAGGGCGGCGATCTCGCTCTCCCGGACCGGGTCGATCGATGTGGGCCGAAGCAGCTCCAGTGACACCAACTCGCCACCGGTCACCTCCGCCAGGGAAAGGCGGATTGCTCTTCCGTAGTCCACCTCCACCATGTCGAACGCCTCTTGCGGTTCGTTGAGCGGATCGTCCCTGCCGCATCCCGTCACCGCGAGCAGGAGCGCAAGGGCCGGGGCCAGCGCAGTAGACAGAACTCTCGCACCGGTTCGCTTTTTGTTCGCCACCTTCCGGGCGTGTCACGTCCGGTAGGGGCAGGCCCGGGTAAGGAGTCCTGTTTCATCTGTGTCGTGTGCCGGATGGCGGAGTCGGCGTCAGCCGGGAGCGTCAGTCGGGAGCCGAGACGACAACGGCGTAGCTGCCGGCTCCCAGGAGAGCGTCGCCGGGAATGCGTTCGCCGGTGGTGACCACGTGGTCGATCCGACCGGTTCGCTCGTCGAATTCGAGGTCGAGCACGGTGCCCTTGTCCATACCGGTTTCCGTCAGAACGGGTTTGCCGACGGGGTCGTGGCTTCCGTGGCTCGGGTCATCACGTTCGATGTCCTTTCCGACGCGGATCCGGTCGGCTCCGTGGATGGCCACGGCGTCCTTGCCGAAGGATGCGACATCCTTCCAGTCCAAGGTGTGACTGCCGCGACCGCGGGTTTTGAGGATGAGGCCGGTGACACGGGCGGGAGAGGCCGCGACGGTGCATGCGGCGACGCTGCCGACCCTTTCGGCGGTGTCCACGTCCACCACATCGCGCCCGCCGGCTTCGCTGAACAGCATCAGTCCTCCTGCTTGGCTCGCCGGATCTGCTCACGCAGAGCTTCCGTGGCGTTGTGAAGGCCCGCCAGGTCCCCGGCGGTGTGCTCGGCCGTGGCGTCCGGGACGATGACGAGGTCTCCGGAGACGGTGACGGGCTCGGTCACCGGTACCAGCACTCTGCGGTGCTCGGCCGTCTCGATCTCGTACCCGGCGACCACCGGTGTCTTGCCGGTGGCGATGACGGCGTCCGTGATGCTGCCCAGGTGTGTGCCGCTGCGGGTCATCATCCGTGATCCGAGGATGTCGCCTCCGTCCTGGCCTTCATCGCCGGTGCGCGCCGCCTCTTGGTCCTCCAGCGCGTTCTCGTTGCGCACCATGACCGCGTCCGGGCCCAGCGCGTGTGTGTTCTTCCACCGCAGGACCTGGTGGAGGGGGCCGGCCAGCAGGCCGCGCCCGCTCAGGGTGAAGCACCGGATGCTTCCTCGACTCGCGTCGAAGACGATGTCCTTCACCTGCGCGACGGCCTCGCCCGAGAGCGTGACGACGGGCTTCTTGGCGATGCCGCTCGCCTTCAGGTAGCCGTTCATCGCTTCCTCCGCCTTCCGCCTCGACGGGGTCGCCGCCCCTCTGCGACAACACCTCCTGAGCGGCGCCTGGCCTGCACCGCCAGGGCGGCCACCGCGAGCGCCACGAGGACAGCGAGAACGATGATGAGCCAGATCCACCAATCCATCGGTGCTGCCTTTCGCTGGAGCGGATGTCGTTGAGGCTGCCTCACCTCAGGATCGGACAGACGCCGACGGCTGTCGAACGCAGAGGGCCCGGGCCGCCGGGCCGCCTGCCGTCCCCTCGGCCCCACGTGCTCGGACCGCCTCACACGCGGGCGGCCGAACCGGGCCGCACAGCCGGGCGTTCCTCAGGAAGCGGGCGAGGGCGGCGTGAGGCCGGGAACCTTGGTGGCATCCTCCTCCACGTAGGTCGGCAGCTGCGCGTGGACCTGAAGGGCCACCTCACCGGCCCGTTCGAAACGCAGTGTCACCCATGCGAAGTCGCCGCCGCGCAGTTGTTCCCGCAGTCCTCGCAGCAGCAGATGCGGTTGCTCGTCGTTGAGCGCGAGCAGCTCGCCGGTCGGCACCTCCACCGGGCCACGGGTATCGCCTCCAGCGGTGACGATGTCGACGGAGCGCGCGATCGTCGTCTCTGCCCCGAGCAGTCTGTCCGGATGCCGGCCTTGGTTGAACAGCCAGACGTACATCGGTGCGTCGTCCCCCGGCTCCCATGGCCCGTCAGGAGGCTCCGCGATGTGGGCGTAGCGGACGAGCATCGATCCGATGCGGACGTTCGCGCCCGGAGGGTTGTATTCGCCCTCAGTGGCGCCGCAGCCGGTGGCGGACAAGAGGCATCCGGCCAGTAGAACGGCTGCGGCTCTGCGCAGGCGGTGCGGAAGGTGTTCTCTCGAGGTCACGGGAGTCTCTCGCTCGGTCGTAGGGGGTGCTCCGCGGAGGTACGCACCTCGTCATGTGCCCCGCGGGAGACCGTGCCTTACTCCCGTTGGGCCGGACGGCCCCGTGTGCCACCTGCTGCGGGTGGCACCCACCGGGGCGGGTACGGCTGCCTCATCGGCTCGTCCGCGTCGGGTCCAGGTCGGGTCGAGGTCGGGTCGAGTTCGGTTCAGGCCGGGTCGAGGTCGGTTCAGAAGGCTCGGCGTCGCCACGACGAGGAGGACGCCAGCCAGGAGGTGACCCGGCTGATGTCGGAACTGGTGACCATGCCCACGACCCTGCCGTTCTCAACCACCAGGGCGCGGTGCGCGGGGCTGTCGTCCAGTCCGGACAGGACACGCACCAGCGGATCGTCGGGGTGCGGTGTGGGGATGTCGTCGATCGGGATCATCACCGACGCCACGGTGGAGTCCCGCTCCACCTCCGGAACCCCGGCGGCGGTCTTGACGCTGACCAGCCCCACCGGGCGATGTTCCCGGTCGACGACCGGGAAGGCGGAGTGCCGGTAGCGGAACTCCGGGGCGGCCAGGAAGTCGGCCACCGTCAGGGAAGCGTCGACGCTGATGGGATCGGGCCCCATCGCCTGACGCACGGGAACCTCGCTCAGCAGTTCCCGAAGCTTCGCCTGGCCGCCTTCCGATGTGGCCATGGCGAGGAGGAACCAGCCGATGACCACGAGCCAGATCCCGCTGAAGGCAGCGCCGAGAAGGATGAAGAACAGGCCGGTTCCGATGAGCAGCCAGCCCAGGACCCGGCCGGCGCCCGTCGACACCGCGGTGGCACGCAGCGGATTGCCGGTCCTGCGCCACACAAGCGCCCTGAGCAGCCGTCCACCGTCCAGAGGAGCGGCGGGCAGGGCGTTGAAGACGGCCAGCAGGATGTTGATGGCGGCCAGCCATGCCAGTGCCTCGGCGACCAGTCCGGCCCCGTACAGGGCTCCGAACAGCCCGGCCAGGAGCCCGAAGACCAGTCCGAGCAAGAGGCTGACCAGGGGGCCGACGCCGGCGATGCGGACTTCGGCGGCCGGCGTGGGCGCTTCGCTCTTCAGCCGGGCCATGCCTCCCAGGAGCCACAGCGTGATGTCGCCGACGTCCACGCCGTTACGGCGGGCCACGAGGGCGTGGCTGAACTCGTGAGCCAGGAGCGACAGCAGGAAGACCACCGCGGCCGCCAGGCTGGTGATCCAGTACTGCCAGGCGGGCCGATCCGGGTAGGCGTCGGGGAAACGGCCCGCGAGGCCCAGGGCGAGCACGATGACGATGACCAGGACGCTCCAGTGCACCCCGATCCGGATGCCGGCCACGTGCCCCAGCGAAAACGTCGCCTTCACAGCGGATTCACCTCCGTCCGCCCCTGTCGGGTTCCACGCAGCGAGGTCTTCACCCGCCCCTGCGGGACAGCCCCCACGTCCGCCGCCTGCGACTGGCGCCCGGACGTGCCCTGAGGACGAGGAGGCGTCCCTGCACGGGCGTTGCCGCCACCCGGAGCGCGTGCTCGGTGCTTCGGTGAGGGCGCTGGTGCCACGGGCGGCGGGCGGCCCGCAGTCGACGCGGGGCGCTTGCGGGAGAGCGCCGGTTCGGGCGTCACCCTGCGTGCTGCCACTCCTTCGAGGGATCGATGAGGGCCAGACCGATTTCCGGCCGGAACGTCTTGACGAGTGTCGCCGGGCTACTGCGTACGACGATCTCCAACGTCGGCCAGACCTCGCCTTCCATCAGGTGGCCACCGCGGGTGCTCCCGTCCGCGAGTCCCAGGACGGCGTGGATGTGCGGCACCGGTCCGTCCTCGCCGACGGCGACGTCACCGACCAGCGAGAGCACCTCGCACTGCTCTGTCACCGGAATGCGCCGGTAGTCCTTCTCGTCCCGGTCGAACCATCCGACGACGGCGCTCCTGAAAGCACCCACCGCGGTGACCTGGGCCGCCCGCAGTCCCCGCTCACGGACGAATGCCGTGAGGACCTCAGTCGTCTCCTCGCCCGGCTCGAGAACGAGCACATAAGTCGCGGCCGGGGGCCGTTCCACCTGTTGCCATTTCATGTCCGCCGGGTACCCGCATCCCGCCGAGTCAACAGCCCCGCCGTGGTCGCGCCCGCGTATCGCCGGTGGCCGAGTCGGTCGCCAAGGACTTCTACGCCCGGTGGTCGCCCGGACCCGTGGGCGCTGTCAGGGCTCTCCACAGATGTGCCTGCAGTCGGTGCGGCACTGCGCGAGCTCTGTCGGCCACGGGCTGAAGGGCCGCTCACCCGGTGCGGGCTCGTGGGACAGGGCGTGAGCGGCGTACGGCCGCCAGGATGGTCGGTGCCGGGTCCCTTGCCGCATCGGCGGGACGGGTGATGCCCGGCATGGTGCCCGACAGCCCGTGCCCCCTGGGAGCGGTGCCCTGCTCGCCGCCGCAGCGCCGTCGCCCTGCCGGTGGCACGTCTCCTGCCGCTCCCGCTGCCGTCAGTGCTCGAGCCTGCGGCGGAGCGTGGCGGCGAAGTCCTCGGCCGCCAGCAGCCGGGCACGCAGTGTCTCGCAGCGCGCGTCCGCGACCTTGCGGTACGAGTCGAGGCGCTCGCGCAGCCTCTCCCTTTCCTCGCTGGAGACAGCGTCATCAGAGGTGATCTTGTCGGTGATCTCCAGGAGGTCCCGCATCTCCTCCAGGGAGAAGTCCAGGGGCTTCATGCGGCGGATGACCATCAGGCGTTCGACGTCGGCCTCGGTGTAGAGGCGGAAGCCGCCCTTGCTCCGGGCGGAAGGCGCCACGAGGCCGACTTCCTCGTAGTGACGGATCGTGCGCAGCGACAAACCGGTCCGCTCGGCGACCTCGCCGATCTGCATCTGCCGCTCTGTCATCGTCACGCCTTCTCCTTCTGCTTCTGCGTTTCCCGGAAATCCGAACCAGTGAAGTCACCCGACACAGGTGTCTGGGATCACACGATCCGAGCGCCTGTTTACCTGCATTTCACAAGCCGCAAGTCGCACTCTGCCTTCACGTCAGGGTACAGTGTTGGACGAGGCCGCCCCTGTTGCGCTGGTGCAGAATGGGGCGTCTTCGCCGGAGCCGGGCCCTGACAGGGCCTGCTACGCCCGAAGACTTCCGGGCAATGATGCCCGATCGGCAGCCCTCGCGGCTGCACTCCCACCGGCAGGGCCCCCGTCGAGGCCGGGCCGCCGGGATTCCGCCCCAGGCGGAGTCGAGTACGACGCGCTTGCATCCGTCAGGTGGATGCGTGCGCCCGAACAGAAACGGTTGCATGTCTTCACCGCTGTCCGCAGTTCCCAAGCTGCGCATGTCGAGGCCGGACTGGCTGGCGTCTTCGAAGGTTTTCCGGACCGAGGTGCTGGCCGGTCTGGTGGTGGCCCTGGCGCTGATCCCGGAGGCGATCTCCTTCTCGATCATCGCGGGTGTCGATCCGGCTGTCGGTCTTTTCGCGTCGTTCACCATGGCTGTGGTGATTTCGGTGGTCGGTGGGCGCAAGGCCATGATCTCGGCCGCGACCGGTGCGATGGCGTTGGTCATCGCGCCGCTGAACCATGAGTACGGTCTCGGTTA
>NZ_JBEZKP010000086.1:0-18071 GCF_040706335.1 Streptomyces sp. NPDC048389
GGCACGGCCGCCGGAGCGAACGCCTTCAGCGCCAGATGCAGCATGACGATGGAGTCCTTGCCGCCGGAGAAGAGGACCACCGGCCGCTCGAACTCGCCCGCCACCTCGCGGAAGATGTGCACGGCCTCCGACTCGAGCGCGTCCAGGTGGGACAGCGCGTACGGGCTGTCCGTACCCTCGCTCAGGATGTCGACGCTGGTCGTCACAGCAGGCCCCTCTCTTTGAGCAGCGCGTGGACGGCTGCCGCTGACTCCTGCACGGTCTGGTTCTGGGACTCGATCCGCAGATCGGGCGTCTCGGGCTCCTCGTACGGGTCGTCGACGCCGGTCAGCCCGCTGATCTCGCCCGCGGCCTGCTTGGCGTACAGCCCCTTCACGTCACGCACCGAGCACACCTCGACCGGAGTGGCGACGTGCACCTCCACATACGGCGTGCCCTCGCTCTGGTGGCGTTTGCGGACCGTCTCGCGGCTGTCGGCGTACGGGGCGATGACCGGCACCAGCACCTTCACGCCGTGGGACGCGAGGAGCTCGGCGACGAAACCGATCCGCTGCACATTGGTGTGCCGGTCCTCGCGGCTGAAGCCCAGGCCCGCCGAGAGGAACTCGCGGATCTCGTCGCCGTCGAGCAGCTCGACACGGTGGCCCTCCGCGCGCAGCCGGTCGGCCAGCTCGTACGCGATGGTGGTCTTGCCGGCGCTCGGCAGACCCGTGAGCCAGATCGTGGCTCCGGTCACGTCGTTCTCCAAAGGATTCTGATCGGTCGTCATCAGCCGTGCAGCCCGCACTCGGTCTTGCCGCGGCCGGCCCAGCGGCCGGCCCTGGCGTCCTCGCCCTCCAGCACCCGGCGGGTGCAGGGCGCGCAGCCGACGGAGGCGTAGCCGTCCATCAGCAGCGGGTTGGTGAGCACGCCGTGCTCGGCGACGTAGGCGTCCACGTCGTCCTGTGTCCAGCGGGCGATGGGGGAGACCTTGACCTTCCGCCGCTTCTCGTCCCAGCCGACCACCGGGGTGTTCGCCCGGGTCGGGGACTCGTCGCGGCGCAGGCCGGTCGCCCACGCGTCGTACCGGGTCAGGCCCTCTTCGAGCGGCTTGACCTTGCGCAGGGCGCAGCACAGGTCGGGGTCGCGGTCGTGCAGCTTCGGGCCGTGCTCGGCGTCCTGCTCGGCCACCGTCCGACGGGGCGTGAGGGTGATGACGTTGACGTCCATCACCGCGTCCACCGCGTCACGGGTGCCGATGGTCTCCTCGAAGTGGTAGCCGGTGTCGAGGAAGACCACGTCCACGCCGGGCATGGCACGGGAGGCGAGGTGGGCGACCACCGCGTCCTCCATCGAGGAGGTGACGCAGAAGCGGGGGCCGAAGGTCTTGGTGGCCCACGTGAGGATCTCCAGGGCGGAGGCGTCCTCCAGGTCCCGGCCCGCCTGCTCGGCCAGTGACTTGAGGTCCCGCTCGGCCTGAACCGTCGTCATGTCCGTTCCCCTCCATCACTGTTGCGCTGAAGTCCCCGGCTGAGGAGCCCGAGGAACTTCAACCGGAAGGCCCGATTGCATGCCCCGCACTCCCAGGCGCCGTGACCTTCTTCGCCGGGACGAAGGTCCTCGTCGCCGCAGTACGGGCAGTAGAACGGCGCGGCCCGCTCGCTCATGACAGGGCCTCCTCTGAGGCCCTGGCGGCCCACGTCGCGAAGCGCTCGCCGTCCTCGCGCTCCTTCTCGAAGCGCTTGAGGACCCGCTCGACGTAGTCGGGCAGTCCGTCCGAGGTGACCTTCAGACCGCGGACCTTGCGACCGAACGCCGGGTCGAGCCCCAGCGCGCCGCCGAGGTGCACCTGGTAGCCCTCGACCTGGTTGCCCTCGTCGTCCAGCATGAGCTGGCCCTTGAGACCGATGTCCGCGGTCTGGATACGGGCGCAGGCGTTGGGGCAGCCGTTGAGGTTGATGGTGAGCGGTTCCTCGAAACCGGGCAGCCGCCGCTCGAGTTCGTCGATCAGGGCGGAGCCGCGGCCCTTGGTCTCGACGATGGCCAGCTTGCAGAACTCGATGCCGGTGCAGGCCATCGTGCCCCGCCGGAACGGCGACGGCGTGACCCGCAGGTCCAGCGCCTCCAGGCCGGCGACCAGCGAGTCGACCCGGTCCTCCGTCACGTCGAGCACGAGCATCTTCTGCTCGACCGTGGTGCGCACCCGGCCGGAGCCGTGGCCCTCGGCCAGCTCGGCGATCTTGGTGAGGGTCGCCCCGTCGACGCGGCCGACGCGCGGCGCGAAGCCGACGTAGAAGCGGCCGTCCTGCTGGCGGTGGACGCCGATGT
This sequence comes from Streptomyces sp. NPDC048389, assembly GCF_040706335.1. Lineage (NCBI taxonomy): Bacteria > Bacillati > Actinomycetota > Actinomycetes > Kitasatosporales > Streptomycetaceae > Streptomyces > Streptomyces sp. NPDC048389. Next base: position 2,308 of record NZ_JBEZKP010000086.1, read on the forward strand.
GGTCGCGCCACTGCTGCGCGGGCTGCTCGGGGGCCGGACCGTCGAGCAGCCTGCGCTTCAGGTACTCGTCCTCCAGGACCTGGCGGAACTTCTCGGGGCCCCAGTCGGCGACCAGGAACTTCAGCCGGGCGCGGTTGCGCAGCCGGCGGTAGCCGTAGTCGCGGAAGATCGAGACCACGCCCTCCCAGGCGTCGGGGACCTCGTCCACCGGGACCCAGGCGCCGAGCCGCACACCGAGCTTCGGGTTGGTGGACAGGCCGCCGCCGACCCAGAGGTCGAAGCCGGGGCCGTGCTCGGGGTGGTTCACGCCGACGAAGGCGATGTCGTTGATCTCGTGGGCGACGTCGAGCAGCGGCGAGCCGGAGATCGCGGTCTTGAACTTGCGGGGCAGGTTGGAGAAGTCCTTGTTGCCGATGTACCGGCGGTGGATCTCGTCGATGGCGGGGGTGCCGTCGATGATCTCGTCGGCGGCGATGCCCGCGACCGGTGAGCCGAGGATGGTACGGGGAGTGTCACCGCACGCCTCGGTCGTGGACAGGCCCACCGCCTCCAGCCGGCGCCAGATCTCCGGGACGTCCTCGATGCGGATCCAGTGGTACTGGACGTTCTGCCGGTCGGTGAGGTCCGCGGTGCCGCGCGCGAACTCCTGTGAGATCTCGCCGATCACCCGCAGCTGCTCGGTGCTCAGCCGCCCGCCGTCGATGCGCACCCGCAGCATGAAGTACTCGTCGTCCAGCTCCTCCGGCTCCAGGATCGCGGTCTTGCCGCCGTCGATCCCGGGCTTGCGCTGGGTGTACAGGCCCCACCAGCGCATCCGGCCGCGCAGGTCCGCACCGTCGATCGAGTCGAAACCGCGGTGCGCGTAGATCGTCTCAATGCGTGTCCGCACATTGAGACCGTCGTCGTCCTTCTTCGTCTGCTCGTTGCCGTTGAGGGGTGTGTGGTGCCCCATGGCCCACTGGCCCTCGCCGCGGTGGCGTCCGGCTTTGCGGCGAGGCGTGGCGGAGGCGGGCTTTTCCGGGCTGGCGGCCATGGCGATAGTCCTTCGAGACTGCAGGAGGGCGGCTCTGAGCTGCACACTCGCGGGAAAGCGCGACAGTGCGCAGGGCGGGGTGATGAGAAGTCGAAGTGCGGCGGTGCTGGGCTGTCAGCAGGCCGGACAGATGGCGCTGGACATGCGGCCGAGGTCGACGTGCCGCCGACTCACCAAGGCAATTCCAGTGCTGGACATGACGGAAGCGTGTCATGGGAGTTTGGACCCAGTCCACCGACATCCAGAATGTGGACAACACTGTCCCGCATCGCGAGACAGTGTGGGGTGGGTCACCACAGACCGTACGCCGTCGGCCGACGGCGTACGGTCCGGCGCGGCCCTCGGTGGCCGCGGCGGCCCGGGCCCTGGACGGTACGGGTCCCTCGACGGTTCGGGCCCTGGACGGCCCGGGCCGCCCGGACCGGTGGCGGCCGAGACGGTGGGCGGCTCAGACCGCCGCGCCGGGCCACGGACCGGGGGACGGGACCTCGGTCTCCTCCTCGACCGCGGTGCCGAAGAGACGGAAGCCGCGGCGCAGGTAATTGTCCATCGCGTGCGGACCGTCCTTGGAGCAGGTGTGCAGCCACACCCGCTTCGTCCGGGGCAGGCCGGGCCACCGGTCGGCCAGGTCCCAGGCACGGGCCGCCCCGACCGACAGCAGATGACCGCCGATCCGCCGGCCGCGGAACGCCGGGATCAGCCCGAAGTAGACGATCTCCACCGTCCCCTCGTCCTGCGCCTCCAGCTCCACGTAACCGGCCGGCGTCCCCCTGTCGTACGCGACCCAGGTCTCCACCCCCGGGCGGCCCAGCAGCTCCTGCCACTCGGCGTACGTCATGCCGAGCCGGTCGGTCCAGCGGACGTCCCCGCCGACCGACGCGTAGAGGAACCTGCTGAACTCGGGCGAGGGCACCTCGGCCCGCATGATTCGTATGCCGTCCCCGGGGTCGGCCGCGGGGCGCAGGTCCGCGGCCGAGGTCTGCTCCAGGGACCACGTGGTCACAGTGATGGTGCTCATGCGCGACAGGGAATCACGGCACCCGTCCGAGCCGCACGGCAGGGGCGTTCGAGTGCGGCAGCAGCTCCTCCGGGCGATCCGGTACGACCACCTCCACCTCCATCTCCTCCGTGAACCGGTAGGGCCGGTGCGCCAGGACCTGCGCCAGGTGCCGCCGAAGCCGGGACATCTCCGCCCGCACCGTCACCGTCCGCGTCGGATCACCGAAGACGTCCTGCGCCAGCTGCGCCGCGGTCCGCCCGTCGCGGCGGGTCGCCAGCACGTACAGCAGCTCGGCATGGCGGGGACTGAGCTCGTGCGACCAGCTGCCGGAGCCGCCCGTGACCGTGACGGAAGGCCGGCGCGGCAGGCTCAGGTCCAGGACCACCCGGCCCGGTTCCGGCGCGCGGGGACACGCCTCGTCCGGCCGTATCAGCCAGCCGCCCGGCAGCGGCTCGATCGTGCACATGCCGAGCGACGGCAGCCACGTCCGGCCCGCCCCGACCTGCTTCGGCAGCGACAGCCGGCCCGGCGGCGCCATCCCCGTCACCGCGGCCGGCCAGCCGTTCGCGTCCACGGCCAGCGCCCGGCCGCCCAGCCGGGCAAGCAGGGGCGAGGCGACACTGCGCAGCGCGTCCAGGCTCTGGTGATGGCGGTTGCGCAGCTCGGCCTCCGCGAGCCGGGCGACCGAGGTGACCAGCGCCAAGGTCGCCGGATGCATGGTCGACAGCGGACCGCTGATGTCGACGACACCGATCAGTCTGCCGTCGCGCGGATCGGTGATCGGCGCGCCGGCACACGTCCATGTGTGGTGCGTGGAGACGAAGTGCTCGGCCGAGTGCACCTGCACGGGGCGCCGGGACACCAGCGGGGTGCCGATGCCGTTCGTCCCGACCAGTTCCTCCTGCCAGTCGGCGCCGGGCACGAAGCCGTGCGCGTCCCCCTTGCGCAGGACCGCCGCACTGCCCTCCCGCCACAGCAGACGGCCCTCCGCGTCCGCGACGACCATGATGTGCTGCGCCGCGTCCGCCATGGCGACCAGACCCTCGCGCAGCACCGGCAGCACTTCCAGAAGCGGCGAGGAGTGCCTGCGGCGCTCGATCTCCTCCAGCGGCAGCAGCCCCGCTCTGCGGTCCCGGTCCGGGTCCACTCCCCGCCGCAGCATGCGCTGCCACGACTCGTCGATGTCCGCCCGCGGCCCCACCCGCGGTCTGCGACCCGCCAGGGCGGCGTCCCGCACACCCTTCAGCAGCCGCAGGGCATCCGCGGTGTCCATGGCCGCGAGCCTGGCCAGATCGAGCGATGAGTTCTGCACGGGTCCCTCCTCGGCGACGCCGCGGTCCGAAAACTGGGGGGTGGCCGGCTCGATTTTCCCCCAACCGGCCCGGGGCGCGTCCCTTACGGCAGACAACGATGCAACCCTTTGCAACCGTCGCGAACAGGTGTGCGCGTGTACGAAGGTTGCGGAACACCGGTTCGCCGGTGGGGGTGGTGCCGTGTCGGCGCAGCACCACCCACACAACGTCGAGGGCGCGGGCCCCACTCAGGGGCCCGTGCTCTTCGGCGTGCCCGCCGGCCGGCTCGTACCGCGGTCGGCTCGCGTCACGGCCGCTCGTATCCGTCCCGCTCGCGTCACGCCCCGCTCGAGCCACGCACCGTTCGCACCACGCCCCGTTCACACCACGGCTCGGGCGCGCTCCACGATCGCCGCCAGCGGCAGCGTGTGGGGCAGCGTGCCGAACGCCGACCCCCGGTCGCCGCCGAGCCGCGACGCGCAGAACGCGTCCGACACCTCCGACGGGGCCCAGCGCACCAGCAGCGACCCCTGCAACACCAGTGCCATGCGCTCCGCGAGCCGCCGCACCCGTGCCTCGATGCCGTCCAGGTCGGCGAGCTCCGTCAGCAGGTCCTTGATCGCCGCGTCCAGCCGGTGATCGGCGCCCCGCGCCCTGCCGACCTCCTGCAAGAACGCGTTCAGTGCCCGCGGCTCCCTCTGCAAGGCCCGCAGCAGGTCCAGGGCCTGCACATTGCCCGAGCCCTCCCAGATCGAGTTCAGCGGCGCCTCGCGCAGCAGCCGCGGCATGCCCGACTCCTCCACGTACCCGTTGCCGCCCAGACACTCCAGCGCCTCCGCCACCACCGGGGTGCACCGCTTCGTCACCCAGTACTTGGCCGCGGGCACCGCGAGACGCAGGAACGCCCGCTCGTCGTCCGTGTCCGCGTCGTACGCCGCCGCCAGCCGAAGCCCCAGCGTCGTCGCCGCCTCCGACTCCAGCGCCAGATCGGCCAGCACATTGCGCATCAGCGGCTTGTCGATCAGCAGCCCGCCGAACGCGCCGCGGTACGCGGCGTGGTGGATCGCCTGCGCAACCGCCTGCCGCATCATCGCGGCCGAGCCGAGCACGCAGTCGAGCCGCGTCGCCGCCACCATCCCGAGGATGGTGCGCACACCGCGGCCCTCCTCACCCACCCGCCGGGCCCACGTCCCCTCGAACTCGACCTCGGCCGAGGCGTTGGACCTGTTGCCGAGCTTGTCCTTCAGCCGCTGGATGCGGAAGACGTTCCGGCTCCCGTCCTCCAGGACCCTGGGCACCAGGAAGCAGGTCGGCGCGCCGCCCTCCGCACCGGGCCCGCCGCCTCCGGGCGCCTGGGCCAGCACCAGGAAACCGTCGCTCATCGGCGCGGAGCAGAACCACTTGTGGCCGGTCAGGGCGTACTCGCCGTCCTGCGCCAGCGGCTCGGCCCGGGTCGTGTTCGACCGTACGTCGCTGCCGCCCTGCTTCTCCGTCATGCCCATCCCGAACAGGACGCCGCCCTTCAGCCCGGCCGGGCGCAGCCCCTCCTCGTACACCGCCGACGTCAGCCGGGGCTCCCACTCGGCCGCGAGCAGCGGGTCCGTACGCAGCGCGGGCACCGCGGCGTGCGTCATCGACAGCGGGCAGGCGTGACCGGCTTCGGCCTGCGTCCACACGAGGAAGCCCGCCGCCCGGCGGACATGGCCGCCCGGCCTGCCCCACGCGTTCACCAGACCCGCGGAGACGGCGTGGCCCAGCAGCCGGTGCCAGGCCGGGTGGAAGTCCACCTCGTCGATCCGGTTCCCGTACCGGTCGTGCGTCCGCAGCCGGGGCGGGCACTCGTTCGCCTGCGCGCCCCACGTCTGCGCCTGGGCCGAGCCGGCGGCCCGGCCGAGTTCCGAGAGCTCCCCGTGCGCCTCGTCGCGGACCTCCGGCACGACATGCCGGTCCACCGCCTCCCGCAGCGCACGGTCCGCGGAGAAGACGTCGTACCCCACCAGGAGCGGAGGCTGGTTGGTCACTGTGTGGGTGCTTGCTGCCATGCCGATACGGTAAAGAGGTGCAGGCAGCAAACGAAACACCCGAGCGGCCTTCGGGCCGGCTCCACCGGGCCCGAGTCCTCTACCGCAACGTCTCCAAGCGGAAGATGGCGTGGCTGCTGCTGAAGGACACCGTCAACTCGGGGATCGAGTACCGCATCCTCGGACTCGCCGCCGAGGCGGCGTTCTTCACACTGCTCTCCGTTCCGCCGCTGATGCTCGGTCTGATCGGCCTGCTCGGCTACATCGACGACTGGACCAGCACCACCACCGTCGCCTCCATCGAGGAGAACATCCTCACCGCCGTCGGCACCGTGCTGTCCGACCGAGGTGTCGACGACATCGCCAAGCCCCTGCTGGACGACGTCACCCAGGGCGGCCGGCCCGACATCATCTCCATCGGCTTCGCCATCGCCCTGTGGTCCGGCTCCCGCGCCGTCAACGTCTTCATCGACACCATCACCGTCATGTACGGGCTCGACGGACACCGCGGCATCGTCGCGACCAGGCTCCTCGCCTTCCTGCTCTACCTCGTCGCCCTGCTGATCGGCGCGGTCGTGCTGCCGCTCGCCGTCGTAGGCCCCGACCGGGTCGTGGAGATCGTGCCCTTCGGCACGGAAGTGGTCCGTGTCCTGTACTGGCCGGTCGTCATCCTGCTCTCCATCGCCTTTCTGACGACGCTGTACCACGTGTCCGTGCCCGTCCGCTCCCCATGGGTGGAGGACATTCCCGGTGCGCTCGTGGCGCTCGGCATGTGGTTCCTCGGCAGCTTCCTGTTGCGTATCTACCTGACCAACACGGTCGAGGGCCCCACGATCTACGGCTCCCTCGCAGCGCCCATCGCCTTCCTGCTCTGGATCGGCATCTCCGCCTTCGCCGTCCTCGTGGGCGCCGCCGTCAACGCGGCGATCGACCGCGTCTGGCCTTCGGTCGCCACGGCCGCGGCACGCGCCGCGACCGAGCGGGCGCGGGCCGCCGACGCGGCGCAGCTCCTGGCCCGGGCGCGGGCGGCGGAGATGTACGGCGACACGACCGACGAGGACGACGAGGACGACGAGGAGGCCGGCGGGGACATGCCGTCCGAGTTCCCGGAGCGCTGGTCGAAGTTCCTACCGGTGGACGACGTACGGGCGCGGCTCCACACGACCCGCGAGAACGGCCGGGAGAACGGCCGGGAGAACGGCCGGTAGGGCCGCGAGCAGCCGTGCCGGCACCGGCCGCCGGGGCTGCGGCGCGGAGTCGTCCACCTCCCCACCCCTTCCCGGAACCCGGGCGAGCCCCGGGCCCCCGTAGCACCCTCCGGGCGGCGTCTTCCCGGGCTCTGCCCGGGCCCGGTGCCGGGTTCAGCCCGGGAGCTGGTGCCGGGCTCTGCCCCGGGCCGAGTGCCGGGTTCAGCCCGGGAGCTGGTGCTGGGCTCCGCGCGGACCGGGTTCTGCCCCGGACGTCGGCACCGGGCTTCCCCGGACGTCGGTACCGGGCTTCGCGCGGTCGCCTCGATCTCCCGCTGCGGTCTGGCGGTCGTGGGAGGGCCCCAAGCCGGGCCGGATGTGCCGGGCGCCTCCAGCCCCTCCGGCGCTTGAGGCGCGGGGATCGGGGTGGAGCCCTGACGAGACCGGTGAGTTCCAGCCCCGCCTCCGGCGCTTGAGGCGCGGGCCCGGGCGGAGCCCGGTTCGGCAGGGGGCGGGGTGGGGGGAAGAGCCGCGCGCTAGCCTCGGCAGCGTGTACCAGGAATCGCCGTCCCGGGTCCCCGGCGCCGTCGTCTGGACGCGCACAGCCGGGCCCGGCGTCACCCGCCCCGTGCTGCCCGACGGCTGCATGGATCTGCTCTGGTCCCAGGGACGGCTGCTCGTCGCCGGGCCCGACACCCGCGCCCACCCACCCGGCGGCGCTGCCGCCTGGACGGGAGTCCGGTTCGCCCCCGGGACCGCGCCCGCGTTGCTCGGCCTGCCGGCGCACGAGCTGCGGGACCGGCGCGTCGAGCTGGCGGACCTGTGGGGCGCGGCAACGGCCCGCAGACTCGCCGAGCGGCTCGGTGCGGCCGCCGACGCGGCCGCCGCGCTGGAGGCGATCGCCCTGGAGAGGACCGTGCCGCCGGACCCGCTGACGTCCGCCGTCGTACGGCATCTTGACGCCGGCGGTACCGTCGCCGCGGCCGCCGACGCGGCCGGGCTCAGCACCAGGCAGCTGCACCGGCGGTCGCTGGACGCCTTCGGCTACGGCCCCAAGACGCTCGCCCGCATCCTGCGCCTGCAGCGGGCCCTGGCGCTGGTGCGCCGCGGTGTCCCGTACGGGGACGCGGCCCTCGCGGCGGGCTGCGCGGACCAGGCGCATCTCGCCCGGGAGATGCGCGCGCTGGCCGGGAGCACTCTCCGCTCCTACGACGCGTCGGCGAAGAGCGAGACGCCGAGCCCGTCGGGGTCGAGTACGACTGCGTAACGCTGGCCCCACACGGCGTCCCACGGTGCCAGATGGCTGCGGTGGCCGGCGGCGACGAGTTCGTCGTGGAGCGCGTCGACCTCCGCCGGGCTGTCGCACAGGAACGCCGGGCCCATGCGTTCGCCGCCGGTGGGCCGGGTCCAGCCGGGGTCGAAGGAGCGGACCGTCTCCTCGGTGTCGAACAGCAGGCGCAGCCCGCCGGGGAGCACGGCCTCCGCGTGCGGGGCGGAGTCCGCCTCGGCGGGGAGGTCCAGCCCGAGGCGGCGGTAGAAGGCGAGTGAGACGGCCATGTCGCTGACGACCAGGCCGACCGCGTCGAATCGTGGAGTCATGCCCCCAACGTAGAGCGGTGCCTGCCCTCGGTCTTGAACGAATCGGACGCCGGCCGGACACGAGTGGGTCGTCGGCCGCGACGTGCCACCGGACACCGACCGGATGTCACCGACGTCGGGGCGGACGTCGGTCGGATGTCGACGGATGCCGGGGGGACGCCGTCACGGATTCGTAAGGCGGCCCGTCCGCCGAGCCGCCCCCGGTGCGGGGACACTGGTGGTATGCACAGCATTCTCGTCGTGGACGACGATCCGACGGTCGCCGAGGTCGTCACCGGGTACCTCGAGCGCGCCGGTTTCGCCGTGGACCGCGCCGCGGACGGCCCGCAGGCCCTCAGGCTCGCCGAGGGACGCCGCCCGGACCTGGTCGTCCTCGACCTGATGCTGCCCGGCATGGACGGTCTGGAGGTGTGCCGCAGGCTGCGGGCCGACGAGGCGCGTCCCGTGCCGGTGATCATGCTGACCGCCCGTGGTGACGAGGACGACCGCATCCTCGGCCTCGAAGTGGGCGCGGACGACTACGTGACCAAGCCGTTCAGCCCGCGTGAACTGGTCCTGCGGGTGGAGTCGGTCCTGCGCAGGGGAGGCCCCGCGGCGGGGGAGCGGCGCGCCGGACCCGAGCTGGCGGCCGCCGGGATCGTACTGGACCCGGCGGCCCGGCGAGCGGTGAAGGACGGCCGTGAACTGTCGCTGACACTGAGGGAGTTCGATCTGCTCGCCCATCTGATGCGGCACCCGGGCCGGGCGATGGGCAGGGAGCGGCTGATGCAGGAGGTGTGGGGCTGGGAGTTCGGCGACCTGTCGACCGTGACCGTCCATGTGCGCCGGCTGCGCGGCAAGATCGAGGACGACCCGGCACAGCCGAGACTCATCCAGACGGTGTGGGGCGTCGGTTACCGCTTCGACGCTCCGGAAGAAGGCTGATCGCCGTGCGGGACATGCTGCTCATCGCCGTGTACGCGCTTTCCGGCGCCGCCGCGGCCGGCATCATCGGCGCCCTCGTACTGAGAGTGCTGCGGCACCGCTCGGTCACCGTCTCCCTGACCGTGGTCGCGGCGGTCACCGTCACCGCGATGCTCGCCGGCACCCTGGCGGTCGCGCAGGCGATGTTCCTGTCCCCCCACGACCTGACCGTCGTCACCATGGTCGTGGCGATGGCGTCGGTCGTGTCGCTCGCGACGGCGCTGCTGCTCGGCCGCTGGGTGGTCGCGCGCAGCCGGGAACTGACCCTGGCGGCTCGCTCGTTCGGCGACGGCGGGTCCTTCGCGGCGCCCGGCGGCGTCTCCACCGCCGAACTGGACGCCCTCAGCAGGGAACTCGCGGCGACGAGCGACCGGCTCGCCGCGTCCCGGGAACGCGAGCGTGCCCTCGAGACGTCCCGGCGCGAACTGGTGGCGTGGATCTCGCACGATCTGCGTACCCCGCTCGCGGGCCTGCGCGCCATGTCGGAGGCGCTGGAGGACGGTGTCGTCCAGGATCCCGAGCGCTACTTCCGGCAGATCCGGACCGAGGTCGACCGGCTCAACTCGATGGTCGGCGACCTTTTCGAGCTCTCCCGCATCCACGCGGGCGCGCTCGCGCTCTCCCCGACCCGTATGTCCGTCTACGACCTGGTCGGGGAGGCCCTCGCGGGCGCGGACCCGCTGGCCCGCGAGCACGGGGTGCGCCTCGTCGGCGAGGGCGTCGAGCCGGTCCCGGTCGAGGTGGACGGCAAGGAGATGACCCGGGTCCTCGCCAACCTGCTGGTGAACGCGATCCGCAGGACCCCGGCCGACGGGACGGTCGCGGTGGCCGCCGAGCGGCGCGAGGGCTGGGTCGTGCTGTCCGTCACCGACGGCTGCGGCGGGATCCCCGAGGACGACCTGCCCCGGGTGTTCGACACCGGCTGGCGCGGCTCCCAGGCCCGTACCCCGCCGGCCGGGGCGGGCCTGGGTCTGGCGATCGTCCGCGGCATCGTCGAGGCGCATGCCGGCCGCGCAGAGGTGAGCAACGTGTCGGGCGGCTGCCGCTTCGAGGTGTCCCTGCCGGCGGCCGCCGCCCTGCACTGATCCTGCGGGCGAAACGACCACGGCCGCGAGGCGTGAGCCGCCGGGCGGCTGGGCAGTCAAACGGTCGAAGACGGGCCGGACAGGACCGGCGACTGCTCGATGTGGGGGGGCGTGCCGCATGGCGCAACGGACTCGGTGGGAATTCCTCGACGATCGCGGCCGGCCGGCCTCCGCGCCGCACACCCCGGCCCGGCTGATCGCCTACATACAGGCGGGTGCCGCGCTGTTCGACCACGGGCTGGTGCCCGCGGGGCTGTTCGGCTCCGCCCACGACGGCGCCGGCCCCGACCCGGCCAAGGCCGGTGAGCTGCCGCTGGACGACGTCCCGTACTTCGGCTCGGGCCCCGGAGTCGACGCCGACGCCGTGCTCGCGGCCGGCCCGGACCTGGTGGTGGCCGTGGCGTACGGATCCGACCGGATCTACGGCCTGGAGCCGGACACGGCGAAGTACATCGAGGAACGCGTCCCCGTCGTGGTGATCGACGTGGGCGGGGACCGCTTGTTCGAGGGGATACGCGACCGGCTTGCGGAGCTGGCGCGCTCGCTCGGGGCGGACCCCGAGCCGTCGTCCGCGGCTGCCCCGGCCGCGGCACGGGCCCGGCTGCGCGAGGCGGCCCGAGCCGCCGCCGGGGTACGGGTCCTGGCGCTCTCGCCGGCGGGCCCCGGCAGTGTCCATCTCGCCAGGCCCGGCGCCTGGCCGGACCTGAGGGCGCTGTCGGAGTGCGGAGTCCGGCTCGTGGAACCGGAGCCGGGCCCGGGAGCGAACTGGTCCACCACCGACTGGGCCGTGGCCCGGCGGCTGGAACCGCACATCGTCCTTGCGGACGTACGGTCCAACGCACACCCCGTCGACCGGCTGCGCGGGCTGCCGGACTGGGACGCGATCGAGGCCGGGACGCGGCTTCTGCCATGGAACCCGGAGACCCCGCCCAGCGCTCGCGCCCACGCGCGTCTCTTCGACGCCGTCGCCGCGGAACTCGAGGCCGTGTCGGCGTTCTCGTGACCTCGTGACCGTGGAGTTCGAGGCCGTGTCGGCGTTCTCGTGACCGCAGGTGGCACCGCACCCGCACGGACGACGGTGCGGCCGGTGTCGGCGCACGTCCCCGGGGGGTGGTCGGCACAGTGGGCAGGGCACCCTGGACGTGTGTCCTCCTCACTGCCTCACCAGGCCCAACACTCCACCGCCGGCGGTCATATGATCGTGTGCGGAGACGACGCCCTGGCCCATCGGCTGGCCACCGAACTGCGGGAGGTCTACGGCGAGCGGATCACGCTCGTCGTCCCCGCCCCGCAGACGGTCCGCAGCTCGGATGCGCAGTCGGCGGGCCGGGTGCGGGCCTTCGCGCTCTTCGGCCGGATGTCCGCCGTCGTGACGCGGGCCGTCGGCACACCCGCCAACCCCGGCGACACGCCGCTGCCCGATCTTCCCCGGGTCGTCGAAGTCCTCGAACTCGGCGAGGACACACTGATCGAGGCCGGTGTGGGACACGCCGCCGCGCTGGCGCTGGTGCACGACGACGACGAGACCAACATCCGGGCCGCGCTGGCCGCCCGCAGGCTCAACCCGCACCTGCGGCTGGTGATCCGTCTCTACAACCGCAAGCTCGGCCAGCACCTCGAGGAACTCCTCGACCAGGCCGCCGCGTTGGCCGACCCCGGCCTGGACGCGGCGGCGCTGGACGCCTCCACCACCGTGCTGTCGGACGCCGACACCGCCGCACCCGCGCTCGCCGCCACCGCCGTGGCCGGCACCAGCAAGGTCGTGCAGGCCGACGGTCTGCTGCTGCGGGCGGTCGAACGCACCCCGCCGGCCCGCGGCGAGATCGCCGACCCGGGGCTGTGCACCCTCGCCCTGCTGTCGTCCACCACCAACGACCCCGCCGGTGCGGAGGGTTCGGACCGCAGCGGCCAGGAAGGGCCGCGCCTGCTCCCCGACGACCGCAGCGTCGCGGAGGCCACCGGCCGCGGCACCATCGTGCTCGAGGCGATCTCCCACACCCCGGCCGGAGGCGGGCAGGCCCGGCTCGCCGGCCGGGGCGCCCCACTGAAGCACCTGTTCTCCCGGCGGCTGCGCTGGTCCCTCGCCGCGCTCGGCGTCACCGTCGTCGCCCTGGCCGCCGTCTCCGCCGTGGCCACCGACGACAGTCCTCTGCACGCCATGTACCTGATCCTGCTCGACCTGTTCGGCATCGGAGACCCCGCCGTCGGTGCGGAAGCCGACCGGCAGATCCTGCAACTCCTCACCGGCGTGGTCGGACTGCTCCTGCTGCCGCTGACCGTCGCGGCCGTACTGGAGGCCCTCGGAACCTTCCGCAACGCCTCCGCGCTGCGCCGGCCGCCGCGCGGGCTGTCGGGCCACGTCGTGCTGCTGGGACTCGGGAAGGTCGGCACCCGGGTACTGATGAGGCTGCGGGAACTGGGCATCCCGGTGGTGTGCGTGGAGGAGGACCCGGACGCCCGGGGCATCCCGCTCGCCCGCCGACTGCGGGTGCCGACGGTGCTCGGGGACGTCACGGAGGAAGGCGTACTGGAAGCTGCCAAGATCCACCGGGCCCACGCGCTGCTCGCCCTCACCAGCATCGACACGACCAACCTTGAAGCGGCCCTCTACGCGCGCTCCGCCAAACCCGACCTGCGGGTCGCGCTGCGGGTCTACGACGACGACTTCGCCACCGCCGTCTACCGCAGCCTGCGGGCCGCGCACCCCGAGGCGCTGACCCGTAGCCGCAGCGTCTCCACGCTGGCCGCGCCGGCCTTCGCCGTGGCCATGATGGGGCGCCAGATCCTCGGCGCCGTGCCGGTGGAACGCAAGGTGCTGGTCTTCGCCGCCATCGAGGTGGCCGGGCATCCGCGGCTGCAGGGCCGTACGGTCGCCGAGGCGTTCCGGCCCGGCGCGTGGCGGATCGTGGCCCTCGACTCCACCTCGCCCGACGAGCGCCCGCCGGACCTCGCGTACTCGCGCCGCGCCCCGGAGAACGACGGGACCGGCCTGGTGTGGGACCTCCACCCCGGGTACGTCCTGCGGGCACAGGACCGGGTGGTCGTCGCCGCGACCCGCCGGGGAGCGGCCGAACTCCTCGGCCGGCGCCCGCATCTGCGGACCGGCGGATGAAGCTCCCCTTTGGCCACGGGACCATACGATTCAAGCCATTTGTCCTGCGGTGGGACTCTTTACCGAGTCATTGCAACGCTCCTGGAGCGGCGCGATGTGCCTCAGTGGCAGGAGGGTTTGCCGGCGCCGTGCTGCGCCGGCCGGACGGGAGGGGGCGAGATGGCACACGGAGACCACGACCACCGACCGTCGGCCGTCCTCGCGACCGGTTCCGCCGCCCCGTCGCGGACCGGCCTCAGGTTCGCGCGCATCGATGCGGCCGTGCGCGCAACGGCGTTCCGGATCCGGCCCGCGGCGCCTGAACGACCGAACCGACCGACCGATTGACGGCCCGGTCGGTACCGGTGTGTGACACGTGGTGCACAATCCCCCTCCGGCGGCCGTCGACACGTCGACGGCCGCCGGAGCCGGACACCCGCGCCCCGCACCCCACCGACCGCCCGTACGGAGCCCTCCATGGAACCCACCGCCCACGTCAGCAAAACCTCGCTGCCCGGGGTCGGCACGAGGTACGACCTCAAGACCGACGCCGGCGCACACCTGTCCGTCGTCGTGCACCAGGACGGCCGCCGCATCCTCGCCTTCCACGACCCAGAGGACGACGACAACTGCAAGGAGGCCGCCGCCCTCGCCCCCAACGAGGCGACCGCACTGTCCAAGCTCCTCGTCCCCGACCCGGTCGGCCACCTCCACCAGCACCTCGAGATCGATCTCGTCACGGAACACATCCCCGTCACGAAGCGGTCCCCCTATGCCGGCCGGCTCCTCGCCGACACCCGGGCGCGCACCCGCACAGGCGCGTCCATCGTCGCCGTACTGCGTCGCACCGCCGCCTTCCCCTCGCCCGCCCCGGACCTCCGCTTCGCCATCGGCGACACGCTCGTCGTCGTCGGCACGCGCGAAGGCGTCGACGCGGTTGCCGAACTCATCACCGGAGGATAGACACCCGTGCACGACACCACCGCGCTGCTCATCGAACTCGGGGCGATCATCCTCGCCCTGGGCCTGCTCGGCCGGCTCGCCGGACGCATCGGGTTCTCGCCCATCCCGCTCTACCTGCTCGCGGGACTCGCCTTCGGCCACGGCGGACTGCTGCCGATGAACGCCAGCGAGGAGTTCATCGCGACCGGCGCCGAGATCGGCGTGATCCTCCTGCTGCTGCTCCTCGGACTCGAATACAGCGCGTCCGAGCTCGTCACCAACCTCAAGACGCAGTATCCGTCGGGCATCGTCGACTTCGTCCTCAACGCCCTGCCCGGCGCGGTGGCTGCACTCCTCCTCGGCTGGGGGGCCGTGGCCGCGGTCGCCCTCGCCGGCGTCACCTGGATCTCCTCCTCAGGCGTCATCGCCAAGGTCCTCGGCGACCTGGGCCGGCTCGGCAACCGTGAAACACCCGTCGTCCTCGGCGTCCTCGTCATCGAGGACCTTGCCATGGCCGTCTACCTGCCGCTGCTGACCGCCCTGCTCGCCGGACTGAGCCTGGCCGGCGGCAGCCTCACCCTGCTGATCTCGCTCGGCACCGTCGGCATCGTCCTGTACGTCGCCCTGCGGCACGGCCGCCTCATCAGCCGGGCCGTCTCCTCCGACAACCCCGAGATGCTGCTGCTGGTCGTCCTCGGCCTCACCCTCTTCGTCGCCGGTATCGCGCAGGAACTCCAGGTGTCCGCCGCCGTCGGCGCGTTCCTCGTCGGTATCGCGCTCTCCGGTGAGGTCGCCGAAGGCGCGCACAATCTGCTCGCGCCGCTGCGTGACCTGTTCGCCGCGGTCTTCTTCGTCTTCTTCGGCCTGTCGACCGATCCCACGGCCATTCCGCCGGTCCTGCTGCCCGCGCTGATCCTCGCGTTCGTCACCGTGCTGACGAAGATCGCCACCGGGTGGTACGCGGCCCGCCGCGCGGGCATCGGCCCCCGCGGGCGCCTGCGGGCCGGCGGCACGCTCGTCGCCCGTGGCGAGTTCTCCATCGTCATCGCGGGTCTGGCCGTCGGTGTCGAGCCGCGGATCGGGCCGCTGGCCACGGCGTACGTCCTGATCCTGGTCATCGTCGGCCCGCTGACGGCCCGCTTCACGGAACCGATCGGCCGCCGCCTTCTCCGCCGACCGCCGTCCGGCAGATCGTCCCCTCCGGCACCGGACTCGACCCCCGCCACGGCGACAACGGGCTGACACCCGCACGCGCTTGGTGCGGGCCCGGTAGGCGGGTGCGTGGCGCCGGTGCGGGGCGGTGACTGCGCGGGGTGGGTGCGGTGGGTGGGTGCGTGGCGCCCCTGTGGGGGGTGGCTGCGGTCGGGCTGTGCCGGTGGGTGGGTGCGTGGCGCCCCTGTGGGGGGTGGCTGCGGGGCTGTGCCGGTGGGTGGGTGTGCTGCGCCCGGGCCGGGGCTGTGGTGGCTGTGTTGGTGGTGGGTGGCGGGGGGCGGGGTCGCAGGAGGGGGGTGTCCGGAATGGCTTTCCTCACCGCGCTGCGCGCGAGTTGCG